>MUGD01000258.1 GCA_002900555.1 Thermoplasmata archaeon M9B2D
GAATAATCCACGATATCGAATCGATCCAAACTTTTATAATAGTCAAAAAACCAATCGACCTGAGGAACACTTAGAATATTCTGACCAAAATAAAACCAAGTGTATTCCCATGATGTAACAGGAGTTCGTTTCAGAATTGAAGGACTTGATTGAACTATGATAGCTCCTGTGTTGTCAAATACGGATATGGTCAGTTGGTTTTCTTCCACGGTAAGTTCAGGTAAGGGGACAAAACAGGTTACTTGCGTTGTATCATGGGGGAGTACCACAGATGGAGGTAGTATCGTCTCTATATCAGTGAGCTCTTGATGAACAGTCATTTTATTTGGATATGCTGGTAGATCTCCTGAGTTTTTAAAAGTAAGATGTAGCGCAATACTTAGAGAGCTTGTCTTTTTCGTCCATGTATCAACAGAGAGGGCGATAATAGAGAGATTAGCACCATTGAACTGCAGTTCGTTTTCAAAAATCGTGTTTTTTGACGAGTCAACCGCCTGTAGTCGATACGTCCCCGGGGGAACACTTGTGTGATAGCTGGAAAGATATATACTTTCATTATGAACGCCGTAATAGTACGTGTCAGAGAAAATGTTGGTTTGTTGTGGATTGGTAAGTGTCACAACAGAAAAATCAGAGGTGTTGAACTCCACGACCATGCAGGGAAACCCATCGTCATCATCAACGACAAGGGAGAGAAGCGTAAAATGGGTCTGTCGAAGGAGTATGCACCCTGAAAAGGAGCTTATCAACAGCACACTGGTTAAGAAAATTGCTTTGGTCAGCGGCATAATACACTCATTTTTCGCTCTATCACCGTACCAAGTCGTTTCATGCCTGTGTCAATTTGTTCGTTTGTTGAATACGAAAAATTCAGTCGCATGGAACTTGCACCACCGCCGTCCACACAGAACGCTTTCCCATGAACATAGGCAACTTTTTCTTTAAATGCGTCAAGGAACATGGCTTCCGTGTCGATTTGCTCAGGGAGCGTGACCCAGGCAAACATCCCTCCATTTGGTTTATTACAGAGGTATCCCTCTGGGAAATACTTCTTCATCGAATCCATCATAATATCCCGTTTGGGCTTATACATCTCGCAAATCTTCATAATATGTAAATCAAGAGAGCCGCTTTTTATGAATTCATAACCAACATATTGGGAAAACGGAGCGGTGCAGAGGTCTTGTGCTTGTTTGCATAATGCGAGTTTTCGCATAATCTCCTCGGCGGCGATAACCCAAGCGAGTCGAAAGCCAGGGGCAAGTATCTTTGAAAATGTTGACAGATAGATGACTCTGTCTTCATCGTCAAATGCTTTGATTGGTTTTATTGGAGATGTTGTATCATACTTAAGCTTGCTATAGGGGTCATCTTCGATGATAACAAGGTTATATTCGTGGGCGATGTCTATAAGTTTTTTACGTCGTGATTCAGGCATGACCGTTCCTGCCGGGTTTGAAAACGTCGGGACCGTGTAGATGAACTTCACAGACATATCCTGCTTGCCAAGATCCTTTATTTTCTCCTCAAGAAGATCCAATTGAACCCCCTCTTCGTCCAAGGGTACTCCCATGAGGTTTGCTTCGTAACTGCGAAACGCGTTAATGCCACCAAGATAGGAGGGAAGACCAACGATTGCGACATCCCCTGGATTTAGGAAGAGCTTTCCGATTGCGTCAAGTGCTTGTTGAGATCCACTGGTAATCATGATATTCTCAGCAGATGCTCCCTTTATCATTCCTTCCTTATGGGAGCGTTCGGCGATTACTTCTCGAAGCTCATTTACTCCTTGTGTTGTCCCGTACTGGAGCGCAACTTTCCCATGATTATTTAGCACGGTTTGAACGATTATCTTCATATCCTGAATCGGGAAGGATTGCGGGTTTGGTAAGCCTCCTGCGAAGGAGATGACCTCAGGGTCCTGTGCAACTTTAAGCAATTCACGGATTTCTGATTTCCGCATTTTGCCTGCCCGATCTGAATATAAATGATCAAAGGTTACCATGAAATTCACCAAGCAGCAAAATAGACCTATGTTTTATATGTATTTCGGGAAAAGATAGAAATAATGATTAACCAATAACTGCAGCATTATTTGTCTTGTTTTTCTCTGCGGAATAACTCCTTGCAGTGCTCTTCGAACGCAGGCATGGTTTCGACGGTTTCCCAATCAAGGTTAAAACGATGCATAAATAACATCAGTTCTTCATTGGAACTGATCTGTTTTTTGTTTGAAAGAGTCATACAACTGACTTCTTCAGGGTCGCTACTCTCATCGCCCATACGTCTCACGGGCTATTGAACATTACAAGGACTTATAAAGCTTTCTCTGACCAAAAAAAAAAGAACTGATGTTTACTTCTTTTTCAGGTCAGGAATATTGGTTCGGTCCTCTTAACGAACAGTGCGTCTTTCTCGTAAATCCACATCATTTTGTATTGATATCCTTCGAGGGATGTCTGATAAAAAAGATTATGAATAGTGAATTTATGTCTACCACACGCCAGACAGTGAACAGATTGTTATTGTCCAGAGAATGCGGATGTGATCTAGTGGTTATGATTGAGGCCCTCCAAGCCTCTTGCCCGGGTTCGAATCCCGGCGTCCGCACTTCTTTCTTTGATGTGTCTGCAGGGGTAGCCAAGCATGGCCAACGGCGCAGGACTTAAGATCAAAACAGAAGAAAGGTTCGTGTGATGAGACATCCTGTCTCGAAGGAGTCCGAGGGTTCAAATCCCTTCCCCTGCACTCCTCTTGCTCCAACAGATCGTATCCAAGCAGGTATTCAACAAGTTTTATTTCGAGAAAACCACTAAGGTTTATCCCTCGTTCTTTC
>MUGD01000259.1 GCA_002900555.1 Thermoplasmata archaeon M9B2D
GCAACAGCTTCAGCCTCTTCTCCATCCTTTGCGTACATAAATGAGTGTTTGCTGCCTTGCAGCGCAACTTTGATAAATTGGAGATCCGTTTCGCTGTCTTCGGCTATAAGTATTCTTGCTGCCATTTTTTTCTCCTCTCTTGATCTCTAATTTTTAAAAGACCTACTTTCTGCAGTGAATAGCAAATTCTTTTCACTTCGAGCTCATCGAGTCTCGAAGCTTCAATTATGTCTCGAAGTGTCTTTTTTCCATCTATATGTGCAAATACGGACAGCTCTCGCTCATCAAGCTCAACACTTTCAATCTCTTCGGCATTTGAAATAAGACGCGACAAGACAATCGAGTCATCACTAAACTGTTCTGCGGCAACTTTCTTTTCATCAAAACGCCGCAGTCCGTCAAGAAGCATGCCCGGCATGGGAATCCTGTACTTTATATCACTAAGATGAAGCGGGAGTGGTAAGCTCTCAAAATAGAAATTACCCGAGTCCGCTTCGATCATATAGTAGAAAGAATCTTCCGTCAATTTTCTGAGATATTGCATAAGCTCATCTTCAGTTATATGGCCTCTTTCTACAAGCACCCTGCCGATCGGAAGCTTTTTTTCTTTTGAGACATCGAGAAGCTTCATGAGCTCTTCTTTTGAAATTTTACCATCCTCAAGGATGAGGTCTGTAACAAATTTGTGATATCCTTTTTTGCTCAAGGTCGCGAAAACGATCATCCCGTTCTCTATGTATACCTCTGAATAAAAAGAAGGTGAAAGGATCGACAGTTTTCCAGAAAGTTTTGAACCGTCGACGAACTGAAGAATGTCTGGCATACCAACATGAGAAATCTGTCCTGAAAAAATGAGGTTTTCCTTTTTTACAATTTCCATTTCCTTCATGGTGTCGACCAGAAGGTTCTTGAGCATAACCTGCATTTCGAATTTAAAATATTTCTTTATAATCTTCTCAATACTATCCTCAAAAGAGGCAAGTGAGAAAGGGGGGGATGGCTCTGTTATAGGAGCGACGGTGGCAAAGGAAGTTTCCTGAACAGGGTCTGAAAATGGAGAAACAGCTTCATGTCCGGACTGAACAGATGACTGAAAAATCGGTTCGCCTATTTCAGCCTCAGGTTCAACGGTTGCAGCACGCCCCATGACTTCATTTACTTTTTGCGCCAGTTCATCAGGTTCAAATGGTTTCTGAAAATATTCAATCACACCAAACTTTTCTTCAAAGGTCTGTCCAACATCTTCACCTTTCGCCGTGATAAGTATTACCGGAATATGGCGTAGATTCTCATCGGAACGCACTGCTTTACAGAATTGATAACCGTTCATTTTAGGCATCAGAAAATCGACCAAGATCAGGGAGGGCATTTTTTCTTTTGTTACTTTAATCCCCTGGTCGCCATCCTCGGCTGTATAAACACTATATCCTTCCTGAGACAGGATGAGCTCAACAAGACGCCTCACCGTCGGCGAGTCGTCAACAATAAGTACCGATTTTTTATTTTTGTTCATATAGTTACAAAGTTTTTTTACTATTCATTTTAAAGTTATCCGCTAGGATTGTCAAGAATCCGTCCGTTTCCATCGCCTATGGATCCAGAGCCATTGAGACGGATCGCCTTTAATGTGCTTTTCAATGAATCCGTTCATTTTCCTAAGATTTTCACTAATACCTGTCTCATTTGCAGGGTAAAAGGGTTTATCGATCATGATCATATGCCCTCCGGCCGGAGATCTTCTTATGAAAACAGGGAGGAGGGGAGCACCCGTTTTCTGGGACAGGAGAACCGGAATCTTCATCGTCCATGCCTTTCTGCACAGAAATTCTACAAGAACGCCTTCATCTTTAACAACACACTGATCATAGAGAATGCCTACAATGCCATTGCTTCTGAGAACAGACATAATTTTCTTTAATGCTCCATCCTTATAGATGATCGTATTACCAAAACGTCGTCTGATTTTATCGACGAAGAAATTCAGGAACGGATTGTTCTGTCTTCTTGCTACTGCATGAGCTTTTGATACCTTCTGTGAAAAAGCAAGCGCAAGAAGTTCCCAGTTGCCATAGTGCCCTGTTATGATTATAACCCCTTTCTTGTTATCCAGTGCTTCATAAAGGTGCTCGCTTCCCACTATGGAAATTGATTCTATAATCCTTTTCCCACCTGTAAAATAAACTTTGATTAACTCGAGGAATGACTGACCAAGATGAACAAATGATTGTTTTGCCGTTTCATAAGGTGAGAGTGTTGGAGAAAGGCACTCGGCATCAATAGTCTTTTTAATCGCATCAATTGCAATATTTCTCCTGCTTTTCCAAAAGAGAAAGCCCACTTTCCCTAACAATTGACCTGTCCACATGACGAAACGACTGGGCAGAAGTGCAAGGGGAAATGCAATGAGCAGAATGCAAATAGATTGAAAAAAATAAAAGACAATTTTCATACGGATAAGCTTATAAATCTATTCGTCATCCGATGATCTGGGCCCCTCATTTTCCTCGGAATCATTATTCTTCTTATCTTTCTTTTCCCTCAAAGCCTCTGTGATAGCTGTAAGTCGTTGTTCTATAAGGAAATTAATAGAGCCTTCTGGATATGTACCATCTTCTGAGAGTGCTCCGGTTTTCATCCCCGTTAATATTTCCATTCCCTCTTCCATAGTGTCAATGGCGTATATCCTGAACTGCCCTTCCTCAATTGCGTCAATGACATCCTGATTAAGCATAAGATTGATCACGTTCTTTTGAGGAATAATTACGCCATGACTTCCGTCAAGCCCCCTTGACTTGCAAAGCTCAAAGAACCCTTCTATTTTTTCGTTCACA
>MUGD01000057.1 GCA_002900555.1 Thermoplasmata archaeon M9B2D
AACAGGACGACAATGACGATTGATAGAACCATCAGCAGTCCTCCCACGACCCAAAACCATTCCATGGTAGGATTTGTTTCCAACATCACTGCTGCAATCACCGGTCCGATAACATACGAGATACGTGCCACGGTCGTTGTCCATCCAAGACAGGCGCCTCTCCGCTCTGTTGGGAAGATCTCGGGGACATACACGATGACCCACGCATACGCAAATGCGATGAAAAACCCTGTCAGAGCACCATAAATTGGCAGCAAAGCTACCGGTCCAAATGACATAAGAAACAATGAGAGCGAAAAACCCACTGCTCCGATGATAAATCCTATTTTTCTCCCTATTTTATCCATGATATAGCCGCTAGCGACACCGCCGATAATCATCATGATGCCTGAAGCAAGGAAGACCATGAGCCATTCGTTCCGAGCATACCCATGGATTTCCATGAAATAGTACCCCATCCAGCGGATTATAAGAAGAGAATTAATTAACCAGCACAACCAAATTACTGCAGAGAAAACAATATATTTTATGTCACCTCGATTGATTGATCCAAGTCCAAAGAAATGCTTTTTCAACTTTCCTGATTTACGTTCTTCTTTAATTTCTTCATATCGTCCAGTTTCCTTCATGAACACCCAGAGGACAAGCACTGGTATCATAAAGAAAAACATGATCCCGTACATCCACTTCCATCCGAGTGTTGGAATAACATAGAGAGGAATGATTGCTGAGAGGGGAAACAGCCCTATCACATATACAATGGAGCTGAGTTCCGCACGTTTTTTTGCTGGTGATTCCTCACTTATTGGAATCGTCCACATGTTTGATACTGTTGTAAACGTCACGATAGCATAGAAAATCATGAAAAGATGAAATGTTGGGGTGAGAAATACAATAGCTAGTGATGATAAACCCATGAGGATGATAAGAAGAAGGATTGAGAATTTTCTTCCGATAATATCAACAAGTCCGTTGAGTGCGAAAATAAAGAATGTGGGGATTAAATAGAGTGCCTCCCACCAGGAGAACTGCGAGGCGCTGATTGTATATTCATCAAGGATAGAATTCATGTAGGTGATGGGAACCATAGAGAGATATTGATCCATGATGGCGACGACACCCATAAAAAAGACGAGATAGATGATATACCGTTTCGATCGTGCTTGTATGACGCCACCTGCCCTTTGCTGCTCTGATTGTTCCATGGAAAGATTCACTCTTCGAAAACAATACCTTTAGTGTTCGATAGTTCAACGGTTGGGGCTTTTGAAGTGCGTTTTTTTCTTGCCATCACATCGTACGCCTCTTTTCCCCCGGCGTCCTCGATGATTTTTCTACCTGCAGCATTCTGACGTTGAATACTGATATTGACGCGTTCCATAGAACCGGGAGCGAGCTTTTTTAAGATTTTAGCTCCTGCGCCTAAACCATAGGGGATCGATTCCATGGCTTGGGTTGTCCCCGGTAGAGCAAAGAACCAGATTCCAAGAGACCCTTCACCAAAATGTGTGATAGGGATACCGCCTGCCGCTTGCCGTTCCGCAGTAGGTCCAACATGCGCAGGGACCCATTTTCCATCAATAAATGCTTCTCCTTCCCCTTCCATCATAAAAAATCCCATTTGATCATACCATTTTTTTACTAAGGGATCTGATCCAACCATTGCATCGTACCATGATTGAATCATATTCATAGCAAACGTCTTATATCGTGCTTTGATTCCAGCACAGCGGCACAATGCGATGAACACTGAGATTAAATGAAAACAGGTTCCTGTCCCTCGGCGTATTGTCTCCTCAACAGGATCCATCTGGCAAATTTCTAAATCAAGTTTTTCTTTTACGAATTCAAACGCAGCTTTTGCATATTCATAATCGTTTTTCTGAAACGCACCAAGTTGATGAGCAAGAGCGATGACCTCAGGAGCACAGGGGTTACAATACAAGGTTGGTCTAAGGTATTTCTCATTGGTCGCACCACATTGCATCTCTTTCGTATAAGGCGCTAATTCATAGGGTCGCTTTGGTCTCACATATCGTTCCTCGGAACCCTGAATTGTCCGGAGTTTTCTCAAATCACCTGGGTTGGTAAGTAACACCTTACTCAAAGAAAGACTACCGCCGATTAGCAGTTTCAGATAAGTCCCATGGGGGATGTACTCTCTGTCTTTCATCTCTCGGAAACTCAACATATCAGTATTACCTAAAAAGACAAGGAGCATATATTCTTTTCCAAATGGTTTTTTTAATAAGAAGATATTCTCATCACATATGTTTGCTTTGGTGACAGGAGGAACTGGCTTTATCGGCAGTCATCTCGTCGATGAGCTCTTGGAACAAGGATACGACATAAGAGTTTTACGTCGAGATACAAGCAATATCGCACTTCTTGACGATAAAAAATTGTCTTTTGTGGTTGGTAATCTTACAGATAAAGAATCATTGATACGAGCATGCCAGCAGGTTGATGTGGTGTTTCATGTTGCTGCGCTTCCACGGGATTGGGGTCCTAAGAGAACCTTTTTTGAGGTTAATTTCGATGGGATGAGAAATCTTCTCGATGCATGTATAATAAATAAGGTATCGCGGTTTGTTTTTATGAGTTCGGCTGCAGTATATGGATTCCCAAAAACACAGCAACAGATAATTGAGGGGTACCAAAAGAACCCTACTGCGAAATATGGTGAGTCAAAATTATGCGCGGAGACACTGCTCTGGGAGTACGGGAAAAAATACGATATCACTGTTTCTGCGGTACGATCCCCGTTGGTACTAGGCCCACGTGATCGTCTTGTAACCCCATTTCTTATTAAAGCATTACAACAAAAAAAATTATTTTTTATTGGGGATGGGAATCAGAAGATTTCGTTCTCTGATGGACGTGATGTCGCATATAGTCTTCGGCTTATTGGCGAATCAAAGAAAGTCAATGGCCAAGCATATAATATCAAAAGCTTTGATAGCACTCCAAAGCAACTGATGAAAACCCTTGCAGAAAAAATTCATGCCCCTTTCCCATATAAACATCGTTCATATTTACATGCATTTCTTCTCGCAAGTTTCATTGAAGGTTTTTGGGTACTTTTCAGAAAGCAAAATCCCCCCTTCACACGACATAAAGTAAAAGTCCTTGGCCATACACGTCTGCTAGACATCACAAAAGCAGAAAAGGACTTAGGCTATAAGCCTAGATATAACATTGTTTCAACCATCGATGACATCGTCATATGGCATCAACAAAAAGAAGCATTTATCGGATGACCAGAATAGCAACGATGAAGATGGTCGTAATAATATTATTTAGTAAATAGACTACGAACATTCCTTTTCCGACCCGCTCTTCTTTTGGCAGATGACGCTGGTTCGCCCATAGGGCGCCCCATCCAAGAAGCCACATCCCAAACACACCTGTAATCAATAGATACAGTGTCATAAGTATTATCGGTTTTTCGATGACCATCAATGGGAGACTGACAAGAAGAAGATACAGGACAATGTATCCTTGGAACCGTTTAAAGGTGATTTTCTTGATTCGGGTGCTTATCGGATCCGCCCAAGCTTTTATCATACGAGGTACAGCGTCCATGCCAGCATAGATAGTCCCGCCGATAACAATAAGCACTGCAATTGGGTATAGATATACACCGATAAACGGGTTAATCGTCGCGTAAATCTCCCGCTGTGCAGAAATGAGGTCAACACCATTTGGGACGATTTGTTTCTGGCCAAGGATGACTGCTCCTGCGACCATAAATGCAATAGTAAAGATAGCGACTATAAGGAGCGAGAAAAACAAATCAAATTTCATGCCAGTAAACGCCTCTGATTTCAGAGAAATTTTTTTCTCGTTTGTCTTCTGTCGCCACCAAGCGATATAGGCGGTGAAATCAGAGTACACCCCGTTCATCGTCCCATACACCGCTGCCATTTGAAGTAAAATCGGAACCGCGATGATGTCCTCAGCGGTGACCCAAGTCGCTACTCGTGGCACCTGGACAGTCACTAAACCCTGAAATACATTCAACCATTGTGGATTAACGACGATGACTGCTATGATTGCACCAATAGCAAGAAATAGTGCAAAGATCAATTGAATGATTTCCATCAACCGTAACGTCCCTAAAAATCCAAAAAAAGCGATTATTAGACCAATACCGACGCCCCAAATAAAATAATTACCGATATTGGTAAACAACGTAAGGACGTTGCCTAGGATAGTCAAAAACGTGGCGATCATAAATGGTAGTAACGCAAACCCGATGATGATAGACACGACATTGATCCACCCTCGGGGACGCACACGGGCAAACAACGTCATGATATGTTCTCCAGAGAGCAATGAATACCGTGTCGCCATATATGCAGTAAGACCCTTCGTGATTAGAGCAAATGTAATAATCCATAATGATGAGTAGATGGGTAGAGCCCAAGCACCAACACGTGGTGCGAGTACTATGTTTCCTGCGCCGATGGTCATGGAAGCAAGGATTGCTCCAGGACCGAAGTACTTCAGGTAACGAAAACAGTGACGAGCGTTTTTTTGCATTTAATCCCCCTCAAATACGATATTATCTTGATCTTGTAATAGCTCTTTTTTTATAGAAGCCTGACTACGTCTCCTTCGTGCTTCTGCATTATAGGCTTCTTCGCCACCTGCTTCTTGAATGATTTTTTTACCTTTCTCAATTTGTTCTAAAATGCCGATATTGATACCTGCAACAGAGTTTGGCACGAGATGTCTCATCAGAAGTCTTGAGGGAATCTCAAGCCCAAGAGGGATGGATTCTCTAACGATGATGGATCCCGGGATCGGGAATAACCAGAGTCCTGCGCCGTCTTCCCCAAGTTTTGTAATAGGCATCCAGGAGGATGCTTGACGTTGTGGTTCTGCTCCAACATCCGCGGTAACCCATGTATTATCGATATAAACCTCGCCTTCTCCATGGAGTAAAAAATATCCCATGGCATCTGACCATTGTTTCAACAGTGGCGCATGATTAAGGGCTGGTGCCATCCAATCATCAAGTATGGTGAGAGCGAAAAACTTGTATCGGGCAGGTATACCCGCAGCACGACATAAAGCAATAAAAACAGAAATTTTATGCAAACAAGTCCCGGTTCCTCGAAGGAGAGTGCTAGTGACATCGTCCAGTGGATGTTGTTCTAGAATTATTTTTCTTTTCGTAAATTCAAAGGCAGTCTCAGCAAACTTTTTGTCTGTCTTTTGGTACGCCCCAAGTTGATGTGCTAATGCGATAACCTCTGGTGCCCGACAGTCACAAAGCAAAGTCGGTCTTCGGTATTTTTCTTCTGATATGCAATTCTTCATTTCAGGCGAATACGGTGGGATGGTGTACGTAGGTGTTGGTCGAACATAGACATTTTTTACTTTCGGGTTCTTTAACATCTTAAATGTTCCTAGATTAAGCAACAGCACCTTTAAAAGGAAAAAAACACCCCCGATGTTCATCTTTATCATATGCAAAGGGGGAATCATTTCTTTTTGTTTGATTTCCCAGGGTGTCAACATGGTTTAACTAATCCTTGCCTAAATCCGCAGAAAGCATCCGACGGACTTCCTCAGCGCACCCACGGATTTCCGCACCAGTCGCCCGTTTAATCTCCGGTTCAAGCACTGGACCAGGTCGATCACAGACTGGGCAATGCTCAAGCATCCGGACCTGGTCCCCAGACATGAGGAATCCAGGGTAGCTGAATGCGGCTGCATCCAGGAACGCATAACGACCCCATTCACCGTATCCCATTGGTTTGTTTTCTTTATCGAGCACCAACGGTTTATAGTAATTATAGGGGGCATGTAGGTAATGACCTTCCGGGCAGTGTGTCAGCCAGCCGTTTCCTTCTACCATCCCATACAGATCTACACAGAATTTCTCTGGGATGCCAAGGATTTTTTCGACTTGTTTGCGGAATTCGACGACCGGAACGCGGACCCCTTCGTAAGCCTTCCATCCGCCACCTGTGGCAACCCCACCTCGTTCTCCAAAATCAAATGCACGGCCTTCTCTCTCAAGCTTCTTCATCACAAAGGAAAGGATGAATGGCGCACCGACAATCGCGATTTTGTTTGCGGTCTTTTCATGGAACTCCAACCAGTGGATGATTTCATCAATCATTTTTTTGGATTGTCGTTTTGCCGCTAATTTGATGATGGAGCTTTTGATGCCTTTCTGATTGGTCATGGTCATCTGGATGAGTTCCGTGGTGATTTCTCGATCAATCGCGACTTTCACGTCCTGAATCGCATCGAAATAAATCGTGCAGACTTTTCCAGCGTACACGTTTGTTTTTCTTGGGTTTGGCATCAATAGGTATCCATAGAGATTTGGATCCCATAAAGGATAGACCATGGAAATGACGGATTTTGCTGCGGCGAATTCGGAGGTGTAATAGGTGCGTTGATCCCGAGGAATGAATGTGTGTCGACCGCTGGTTCCACTACTATAGGCGACTGCCATTCCTGCTTGGTTGAAGGCGTTGATGACTTCATCAAAGGTCGGATTTTTCTGGGGAATCACGATCCGGGGGAGTGGTCCTGTGAAAATGTTTCCTAACCAGGTAGCGAAATCCCGTCCTGTTGGGTAATCTTTATAGAATGTATCCGGGATAAGTGGGATTTTATCTAAATCGTCATTGGTGTGAATATCGGTAGGGGAGAAATTCCGTTCTTTGCAGAAATTCTGATAGATTTTGTTATTGTTATATTGGTAGGTGAAGGTATGTTTAATGGATTTGAGTTGCATCTCGTTTGCTTCTTTGAGAGGGACCCGGTAGAGGTCTACTGTTTTGTAGATGGCATCATCCGCTGGTGTCCAGACATCTGGTGATGGAAAGTATTTCTGCAGTTGGGTATGTAACTTTTCCATGTAGGTTGTGAAATCTGGTGTTGGCATGCGTGTACCTCAGAGTGATACTTTTTTGTGGAGATGTTCCTTAAGAATGTGGTCTATGAAACAGTAATCTCTTTATATTTTTTCGGTATGCGTTCTTCTTCTGCGATAGTTTCAGTGACCCTGAAATAAGGGTTAAAAACACTGGGTTTATTGAGAAGGACATTCTATGCCAAAAACAGGAGTCGCAGATCTGCCATTACATCCAGGGAAAGCACCCAGGTGGTTGTTCACACGCATGGTCGCGCTTTCTAAGGGGATTGCAGAGGTGCTTGTGTATGAGTATGGGACTGATGAAGTGTTACGACGTTTATCTGATCCGTTCTGGTTTCAGGCGTTTTCCTGTGTCCTTGGGTACGATTGGCATTCGTCTGGGACCACAACGGTTACCTGTGGAGCGTTAAAAGAAGCGATTAACCCGTTGAATCTTGGGATAAATGTATGTGGAGGCAAAGGAAACGCATCTCAGAATACCCTTGCTGAAATTGAAGCGTCTGGTGAACAGTATCATCTTTCAAGTGCGATGGTGGAACGGTTTCAGTATTGTAGTCGTATGGCTGCCAAAATTGATAACGCTGCGATACAGGATAATCATACGCTCTATCATCATGTGTTCATCATGACAGAGAGCAAGAAATGGGCAGTAATCCAGCAAGGCATGAACAATCAAACAAAATATGCACGGAGATATCATTGGTTGTCTGAGGAGGTGAATACATTTGTCTGTGAACCTCACAATGCGATCATCGGTGATAATCGATTGGAAAATGTGTTAGACATGACAGCAAAATGCAGTGCTTCAACACAGAGTATTTCTGTTGATTTGGTCAACGATAACCCTTTACATCTAAGACGGGATTGGCTGAGTCTCACGCGAGATAGGAAGCAGAAAACATTAGATGACTGGCAATCTTTTTCTTCACATAAAGCACCAGTAGCAGCACCTCTTCATATGCCACGGTCCATCGACTGGAAGAAGATGAAACAGATCTACGATGTTCATCCAACGGGCTATGAGGAACTTTTGGCGATAAAAGGGGTTGGTCCAAATACGGTCCGCGCCCTTGCACTTATTTCAGAGCTTATTTATGGTGAAGCGCCCTCCTGGAAGGATCCTGTACGTTTTAGTTTTACGGTTGGGGGAAAAGACGGTGTGCCCTACCCGGTGGACCGCACAGCGATGGATGAATCAACAGAGATGATCCGGCAAGGGATTGAACAAGCAAAAGTAGGTGAACGGGAAAAAATACTGGCGTTACAGCGATTAAAAGACCACCTCCCTCGATAGCAAGGTAAGGTATCTTAAGATTTCGAGAAAATAAACCGAGAATAACGCCATTTGATTGTTGCAAAATACCTACCTTCCATTTATTGGATAGTTTTATAAGACCTTGTATGTATTTATTTATAAGAATATTAGGGGATAAACCATGAAGAACAAATTAATTTGTGTATTGGCATGTATTTTGCTTTGTCTGATCAGTTATGCAAATGTCACTGCGAACCAGTCAAATAATGGAATAGAAACAAAAGATATCGTCGCTTCAGAACCGTTATGTCAGGTGGTTCTTCGGACTGATGATGCACCTCAGATCGCGTACTCCTTGATACGCCAGGGATTCGATGTAGTGGATAAGACAGTTACCGATGATTCTTTTGAATTGATTGTCAGTCCTAGTGAATTGCAGGAGCTGCAAACGCAAGGATTTCAAATTGAGGTGCTCTCACAAGGAAGACCTTTTTATGAAATTCAATCAGAGCAAATGCAACGTATGACACCGTTGATTCCTGCAGGATACCTTGATTATCCTGCGATCGTCGACGAACTATACGAGTATGAAAACCAATATCCCTCAATTTGTAAGGTCTATGACCTCACTACCTGGTACAATCTCTCAGAAACGTATGAAGGAAGACATTTGTATGCGTTAAAAATCTCGGATAACGTAGACCAGGATGAAGATGAACCAAATTTTTTAATGGTAGGTGCTCATCATGCTCGGGAAATTGTTACACCTGTTTTGTGTAATTATTCAATCATGAAGTTCACGACTCAATATGGAACAGATCCAACCGTCACTGCTGCAGTCGATTCGTATGAAATCTGGATTGCTCCGATCTGGAACCCAGACGGATATACATATATGTTTAATTTTGATAATTGGTGGCGAAAAAACCGTTTTCCACCCGATGGTGTAGACCTGAATCGGAATTATCCATTTGGTTGGTATTCCTCAGGTTCTGGAAGCACAAATCCTTACGATGAAACGTACAAGGGTGCTAGCCCAGCCTCTGAAGTAGAGACACAGACTATGGTGGTATTTGGTAATGATCGACATTTTGCAAAAGTGCTTGATTATCATTCCTATGGCCGTGAGGTTTTATATGGGTATCTCTCCCTTGTTCATCCGTTTACAAGCTTCCTTCAGTCAGAGGCAGTTCGTCTTTCCTATGCCGTTGGGTATGGCGGCTCGACTCGTCTTGCGAGTGCAGATGGTGAAAATTATCAATGGCACCTTGCCTATAACGGTTCGTATGCTAACCTCATTGAGACGCATACCACGTTTCAACCAACGTACGCTAGCGCTCTCTCTGAAGCAGCATTGGTCTGGCCTGGGACGTTATGGTTGCTACAACGCCCAATCACTATAAGTGGTCATGTGACAGATTCCTATAATGGTGCACCACTGGTTGCTTCAATAATACTTAAAGGAATCACATTTCCAAATGGGGAACATTTCATAAGTGAACCACGGTACGGGAGATACCATTTGTTTCTCCCTCCCGGGACATATACCGTGAATTTCTCTGTGGATGGGTATCATTCTCAAGAGCATCAGATCACCGTTAACTTATCTAGTGCGGAAATCTTAGATGTTGCCCTTCATCGATTTAATGAACCACCCTCTACACCAACGATTACTGGTGAGACGAAATGCTTTGTCGGTGGGGTATATGAGTATGTGTTTTCCTCGCATGATCCAAATGGTAATACCATTGAATATTTTGTGGACTGGGGCGATGGAACGAATACATCGTGGATTGGTCCCTTCGAAAACGGACAGGAGATAAACCTCTCTCACCAATGGTACAGGACAGGCATCTATGAAATCAAGGTGAAAGCAAAGGATGTGTATCAGGAGGAGAGCGCCTGGTCAACACCCTTGATTGTGGAGGTTGTTTCCCTCAAACGATCCTATATCTTTGGGTCTATATCGGAGAAGAATCAGACAGAAGAATTTATATCAGTGAAAGCGAAAAATTTATTGGTTATTATTTCTTCAACTACCCATATCTACCGTTCCGGCGAAACTATCTTGATTTCAAATAGCTATACGTTTGGATTTATTGGAAACAGACTTGTCGTTGGTATATTCAAAACAGCGATGTTCTCAGATTCTCCGTTATCGATTCATCCTCTTTATGATCGCATTAGATCATTACGACATTCTTGATGATGCGAAGTCTATTTATAGAGGGAATTCGTATTAAATTCTTGAAAGGAGGCTATGCATATCACATCAAAGGTCGTTTCCGCTGTAAAAATACTTTGGGTTGTTTGTGTCTCGTTTACATTTATTTTACCAGGGGTGTATGGTCTACCTAACAGACTTGATCTGACTCTTGGAATGGATCTGACATGTGTCTCAAAGGTATCTAGGGGAATTGAAATCCCTCCAGAATCAGAATATTACATACGATTTGATTCACAAAACCTGACATTAACGCCACAGGAATATGAACCAACAACGAGCGGGTTATCTGAGAACGTCATTTTAGCGATAGCAAAATCGCCCAGATGGATTCAACCGAGACTTACCAGTCAGTTTCATACTCTTAGCAATCCAGAAAGTTATGCGAATGTTCTGTTAAATTCGAGTACACAATATGCTGATGAGATCGCATTTTCCATCGCATGTTGTCCTATTGGAAGAGTTCCCTCTGCGATAATTCTTAAAGAAAATGCTGAGGCGTTATATGAACATGATCAATGGATAGCTTATGCTGATATCGTGGAATACGATGACGGGACGGGTGATTATTTTTCTACAATCAGATACACTGTTCTTGAGAACGGAACAGAACAATATTTTGAGTTTCCACCTGAGATTTATTACTGGTATGTGGTGCATCCAAAGATAACCACTGAAGAAATTGATGCAGTGTATGGACCATTATGGAGAAATTATCTTTTTCAGCATAATGACCTAGGGTATCCATTATTAAAAGAAAAGATATCAACAATCCAGTATTTCTGGGATAATGAATCGTATTTTCAACCAGGAGCCCGCCTATGGAACGAATGTATAACACAACATCCTACCGCGATTGAGGCAGTCAGCTATTGGATTGGTAAAACCGTGCCGTATCCTGCTGTTGGTGACAGACCTGGGCTTGCCAGTGTGATTGCCCATGAGCATAACGGCTGGTGCGGTGAGCTACAAAAGATAGCGATTGCCGCGCAACGTTCACTGCTCATCCCGTCCATCGCTGCATGTAACGTTGGTGAGGATCATGTCTGGCGGGAGTTCTATGAACGAGGCTGGCATGAGAACGACAACTGGTGGAGTGACACGGGTGGTGCGGTTGATAAGCCTGATGTGTACGCCTACGACTGGGGGAAGGATTGCATAACTGTCAGCTTTGAAGTCAAAGATCTCTTTTTACAACCGATGGACGGCGCACGAATCATTGTCCTTGTCAAAGGTCCAAAGGATATCACCTATTACAAGAACCTAATCTGGGAAAAAATCCAGGGCATCTGGGATAAACTACCCGAATTTTTAAAAGGAAGACTTCTTACATTTCTTTTTGAAAAGGTTGAGCATCGGTTTGATGCAATGCCTGATATCATTGACGGTTTTACAATTACAATATGGAAATATACGAATATGCAGGGAAAATGCACATTTACTCTAGGGAAGAACCGTGATTACTTTTTTTTGATTCAGCAGGGTAATTTGAAAAAACCCTGGCAACTCGCACGTCATAATACCCTACGGACTCTTCAGACAGGCAGCAACAAGGGAGATAGGGAATTCAACATAGTCCTCTTTGATGTCTCCAAGAAACCCCAACGGTTTACCAATCATGACCTATCATCTGGAGAATGTCGATTTCATCTTTCGTTTATTCAGAACTTGTATCAATTGCAGAAGCATTTTATAAACGATGGTATCGGTCGGTATGAGTTTTCAAATGGTGTCGAATGTTTTTTCGTTGACCAAGAAAATTTTCAACGATACAAGCAGGGCGATGAGTTTACCTGTTACAATTATCTTGATGATGCTAGTAGCACGATGAACGCAACGATTTATGTCTCACCTCAGGATAAAGATTGGTATTTCATCTTTCGGAACCCTGCCCGTGAGACATATGCTATTGTTGATTTTTCTTTGGATGTTTCAGTCCAGACGATAAAAGACCGTATACAGATTGTCACTCCGCATACCTCTCTTTTTGAGGTGCCACTGTTCAACATTGGTGATACAGTTGTTTTCTCTGGAATTGCGACAACAGAGATTGTGACTCTTGCCATTGATTCTGATCCTTCTACGACTGAATGTCCTGTGATGAACGGCGAATGGTCGTATGCATGGAACACCTCAGGGACTTCTCTTGGCACTCATCGTATCACTGTTACAAGTGTTGGGAATATCTCTGATGAAAGAACTGTTTTTTTAATCGATGCGATCCCTCCTTATCTTTTTGTTGAACATCCCTCTGATGGTGCTATCGTTGAACAGAATATTCTTGATATCTCTGGGTATAGTGTTGATAACGTTGGTATCGACCATGTAGAAATCACTTTAAATAATGTAACAAAACTTGCATATGGTACGACTACCTGGAACCTCTCTTGGGATTTGACAGGATTTCCCCTTGGAGATTATGTCCTTACGATAAAAGCCATTGATAGCCAAGGTCTATGGTCGAGCCATTCTTGTTCCTTTGTCCTTAACGAAAGTGGCCATTCCTGGGGCCCTGAGATTGTTGACATCTATCACGATCCTGAAGATCTTCTGAATACAAGCAACGTAATCATTTATGCAAACGTGACAACGACCGGACCATTTAATCTGCGTACTGTCGTCCTCTTCTTAAATAATGGGACTGAGATAATATCCTATGAAATGTATCGGTATGGTGAGTATCCTGTGCAGTCTCGTCATGAGGAAGACCCGTTGTTCAATGAGTCAAACGCCCCGCTGTTTGGTAAACAGCTTGGTCAGTTTCCGACTGGCCAGGTGATTAACTACTGGATTGTTGCTATGGATAGCGCCGGCAATACGAAACAATCTGAGATTTCTTCGTTTAGCATCCAGTAACTTTAGATTGAGTTTTCAAAAACTTTTAAAAGTGGATGCGACATCCCAGATACTACTTATTGTTGTGGGGAAAACATCATGAGTCCAATAGATAAGCCAAGAAAGCGGGTCGATAATCCACCTCAGAAACTAAAAAAATCATCACGGAAATGGATCTTTGTTGCACTTGTTCTTATTATTGTTGTGATTGCTGTTGTTGCTTTTGCATTACTTCAGAATTTATCATTACTTTCCAATGGCAATGATACGGCAAAGGAAAATCCCGTTGCAGTCTTTGAGACAAGCCTGGGGACCTTTAAAGTAGAGGTATTTCTTGATAAAGTTCCTATTACTGCAAAGAATTTTGTTGATCATGTGAACAATGGGTATTATGACAATTTAATCTTTCATAGGGTCATTGCAGATTTCATGATTCAGGGTGGAGACCCAAACGGTGATGGATCTGGTGGTCATGCAGCAGAGTATCATCAAGGGTACGGGGATCCTGCAGACCCGGAGAGCTGGGTCATTCCTGATGAATTCCATCCTGATTTAAGCAATGTCCGTGGGACGATATCCATGGCTAATAGCGGGCCAAACACGGGAGGCAGTCAATTTTTTATTAATGTCGTTGATAATACGTATCTTGACTACGATAAGGAACCCTTAACAAGCAAACACGCTGTTTTTGGGAAGGTCATTGAAGGGATGGATGTTGTCGATACAATCTCTGAGGTTGATACCGGTGATGATACGAAGCCGGACGTGGATGTGGTCATCTATAGAATAACGCTGGAAAGTGAATAAATAAAGAGGAGTAAGCATGGTAAATCGAAAGGCGATGTTTGATACGAACAAAGGCAAGTTTATCATAGAGCTTTATGAAGATAAAACACCAATCACGACTGAGAACTTCATTACCCTTGTAAACAAAGGTTTCTACAATGGATTGATTTTCCATCGGGTAATCCCCCAGTTCATGGTCCAAGGTGGATGTCCAAAGGGAAACGGGACAGGTGGCCCAGGGTATACGATCAAGGATGAATTTCATAAGGACCTTAGTAACGTGCGGGGTACGATTGCTATGGCGAACCGTGGACCAAACACCGGGGGGAGCCAATGGTTCATCAATGTGATCGATAACTGTTATCTTGATTTTGATAAAAAACCGCCTTCCAGTGCGCATCCTGTGTTTGGGAAGGTTATCGAAGGAATGGATATCGTTGACAGTATATCTACGGAAAAGACTGATGCAAACGACAAACCGATTCAGAATGTGGTGATTAATAAGGTAACGATCATAGGGTAGTCTTGTGTGGTTGCTATGGCTGTTCTTTCCGATTTAGATATCGAACAAGCGCTAAAGCAGGGTGAGCTTGGTATAGAGCCGTTTGTGCAAAGGAACCTGACCCCAAATGGGTATGATCTTTCTATTGAGGAAATATTTATTAAGAAAACAGACCGGCATATCAAGGATGGTGTTGCGGTCATCCCACCACTGACTTGGTTTGCCGTTAGTACAAAGGAATTTGTCAAAATGGGACCTCAGATTACTTCTCAGTTATGGATTCGGTCTAGTTATGCGCGAAAAGGCATCATGGCAAGCTTTGGGAAGGTCGATGCCGGGTTTCATGGGACACTTACCTTTGGGTGTTTTAACGCAGGTGATACGGATGTGGAAATCCCGATTGGTGACCGTTTTTGTCAGATTGTTTTTGAGAATCTTGAGCGGATACCAAAAGCATTGTATCATGAGCGGTCAGGCACGTATCAGAACCAGCGTGGTGTGACGCTACAAAGATGAATCTTTAATCATTAAAAAGATATATATACATATATATTTCTTATCCATTGATAAAACAAAAAAAAATAAGATTGAAGACTACATGAACTTTAGGAGAATTTGAAGTAAGGGAAACGTGTGAGGGAATCGCTCAAAAAACAATTGTAAGAAAATGCGAAGCGACATGTCATACGAGAACGGAATTTTTACAGAGAGCACCCCCCAGTCGCTCTCTGCGCCCATGGTATCTTTCGCTTTTACTCTCACAGAGTACGTTCCTTTTTGACTCCAACTATGAAGTGCAGATTGTTGTACACCAGAATCATACGGTCCAAACCATCCACTTGTGGTGTTATCCCCCCAATCAAAAAAATAAAAGACAGCATCTGCATCGAAATCCGTCGTGACGACAGTGAAGAGGTATTGAACGAGGGGTTTCCCGCTAGACGGGCCATCTATTTCTGGGATAGTAGGAGGAGTATTTGTATCATCAATCAAAGCCCACGTTGTATCCGAGATAGTCAACGCGGTCGCATCGGTTAC
>MUGD01000058.1 GCA_002900555.1 Thermoplasmata archaeon M9B2D
GGCAGGTGGCGTCGGCAGTCCCTCGCACCATCGTTCATATATCTTACTCCTTGGAACCAAAAGAACCCAGACAGTAGCCAATATAACCTTGAAGTAGTTAACAAGACTGATGTTTTTCACATACCATGTCTCGAGCTGTCCTTTATAAGGGGCTAGGACAAGGTCGTAAAACTCCATTTTATCCCCGGGCGCATGCTCCAGTAAATGCTCCTCATCGCGGAAAAAAATGGCACCTACCCCCGATAGTCCAGGACGGATCTTGACGATCTCTGCTTTATCTTCGTCACTGAAAACATCGAAACAGCGCTGGTCTTGCGGACGGGGACCGACAACGCTCATGTCTCCCTTCAAGATATTGATTAACTGGGTCAGTTCATTTATCTTTGTTTTACGCAAATATTTACCGAAGGGCAGAACACGCGGATCATTTTTGATAGTAACGGTACCGGTACCCATATTGGGGCTGTCCTTAAGCATCGTAACGAACTTGATGAGTCCGAACTTCTTCCCACCAAGTCCAACACGCTGCTGAACATAAAAGACCTCCCCTTCGCCTGTAAACCTCAAAACAACCGCGACAGGAACAAGTAGCGGAGAGAGAACTATAAGTGCCAATCCAGAGAAAAATATATCGAAAAAACGTATCATGTCAACTCCTTTATATAGTCAAAGAACGTATCCCTACATCCTGTTATCGAGAAACTTGCCAGTCTCCTTGTGATTGAAGTTTGGTATCATCTGATTGAAAAGATCTATCAGATCAACGCGTTCCCATCGTCCCTCTCTCTTCATCTTTTCGATACGCTCTTCAAACATCATCAGCTTATCCTCTTCATATAGGGGATCATTTTTGATTATACCCAGGCTCTCAAAGCGCCCCATATCGAGTGTTTCGCTGTTGGTATAAAACTCTTCGAAATCCTTCTCGCCTGTTGTATCGCTATCAAAAAAATAGCAGGGCCATTGACGCTGTGCGATCAGCTCTTCAGCCCTCCCCCTCGCTTCGTCTTCACTTTCGCATGCATAGGCCTCATAGCCCAGATCGGCCAGGTATTTGACAGCTATGTCGGCAAAGGTGATCAGGTGGAGCTTTTCGGAGAGTTTTGGAAAAAAGATATCGCGGTTTTCACCCAGCAGGCACGACATCAGGCAGAGCTCTCCCGACTCCTTCGGAGTGACGAAATAGCGTCTGATATCACGCGGGGCCGAAATAGGCTGGCGTTTTTGCAGTCGCTGGTTAAAACCATGCAAGAGAGAGCCGTCCGAAAATGCCACATTTGCAAAACGTGCCGTAGAGATCGGAAGTTGCAGACTCATACGCATGAGAAAGTATTCCATGATCTTTTTGCTCGCTCCCATCATGTTCACCGGGTTGGCCGCTTTGTCGGTCGAGACACAAAAGTACTTTTTGGCCCCGCTCACTAATGCCAAACGCATTGTCTTTTCGGTGTTAAAGATATTGACCTCGATCATCCGCATCAGGGTATAGGGGTCTTTTTCGCTTCTGACATGTTTCAGTGCTGAGAGATTGAGAATATAGTCATAGGGCCCTTCCGCATTAAAAAAGGCGTCAAACTCCCATGAACCGCAGTCAAGCGCAAACGAACGGAAATCGCCGTCGATATAGCCCATTGAACTGCGAATATCACGCACGGCTTCGACCAGGTTGTTTTCGCTTAAATCGACGACGTGGAGTTTGCGCGGGTTGCGCATGAAGATCTCTCGTGAGACTGCCTGGCCGATAGATCCTGCTCCTCCGATCACCAAAAACGAGCTTGATTCAATGATTTGCCTCAGCTCACTGTCATGTTTTTCGATGTCATGTCCAAAAAGCTCTTCATTGCGTCCGATCAGGTGTAGAATATTCATAAGAGGGCCTTTTTAAGTGCGTCGCAGACCAGTGTCACCTCTTCCATAGTCATCGTCGGATAGAGTGGCAGCGTCAGTTCGCGTTCCGAGATCTCCATGGCATAAGGGGTCTCAGCAAGATTCGCCTCCTTGTAGGCCGTGAATCCCTGAAATGCTGGATAGTGGATGCTTGACTGGATACCCTCTTCCTTGAGCGATTCGATCACAGCCAGACGATCGATACCCGCATCTAGAAGAATGGCGAAGATATGATACGCCGGCGTATAGTCAGTATTGTCGATCTGAAAGAGAAAGGGAACCGATACCCCCTTGACATTATCAAGCTGACGGAGATATTCTCTGACAAGCTGTTCGCGCTGGGCATTGGCAGCGGGCAGCTTATCGAGCTGCACAAGTCCTAGTGCCGCGCGCATCTCATCGATACGGTAGTTGAGTCCCGGCTGTTCAACGTCATAGGTGATCGCCCTTCCCTTGTGGCGGTCGAGTGTCAGGGAGGTCATCCCGTGAGAACGAAAATAACGGAGGCTCTGGGCCATCTCGCTCGACATCGAAGCGACCATTCCCCCCTCACCGACGGAGAGATTTTTGTTGGTAAAGAAGCTGAAGCAGCCGATATCCCCGATCGTCCCGCCCGCCCTGTTCTTGTACCGCGCGCCCGGTGCGTGCGCTGCATCTTCGATCAACCCTAGCCCATTGCGTCGGCATATCTCGCTGATGGCATCCATATCGCAGAGGTATCCCGCATAGTGAACGACCATCACCGCTTTGGTGCGCGGAGTGATCTTGGCCTCGATATCCGCAGGCGAGATGTTCCAGTCGTCATACGATGTACAGTCGGCCAAAACGGGCGTCGCCCCGACGATTTTGACTGTGTTGATGTCTGCAACGAACGTAAGCGAGGGAATTATCACCTCGTCACCAGCTCCGACACCCAGAGCCAGCAGCGCCATATGAAGCGCCGCAGTGCCGTTTGAGACCGCGACACACTCGACATCACCGGAGAGATAGGAGGCAAATTGTGATTCAAAATCCTTTGTCTTTTCACCCATTGTGATCCAGCCGCCTTCGACGACCTCTTTAACAGCTTTGGGCTCCCTCTCGTCATAGTTGAGCTTAAACAATTGTACCTTCCACATTCACAGCTCCTCACTTAGGCTTTTATATACTTTATCATATTTATTTGTAACTATCTCCAAATCGAACTCTTTTACTTTCTCTTTTGCATTGACGGAAAAGTCGTGCAGCCTTTCATTGTCTTCACTTACATAGAGCATCTTTTTGTAGAGGTCGTCAGGATCTTGGACTTTAACGAGTTTACCGTTATAGCCGTCGACAACAACATCTTTGCAACCGGGCATATCGGTGGCGATCAGAGCAAGCCCCGTCGCCGAAGCTTCAAGCAGAACCCTCGGAACGCCCTCTCTGTAATAGGTCGGCAAGACAAAAACATCCGATAGGGACAGCAGCTCCTTCACATCCTCTCTTCTGCCCAAAAAATGTACATATCGGCTGTATGCGTTGATCTGTTCCAGCGTGACGGATCCGTCACTGTCAAGCTGCCCGACAAGCAGAAAGTTGAAGCTGTGCCCGTTTTCATAGCACTTTTTCGCCGCTTCCAGGTAGTCCAGGATCCCCTTTTGCCTTACCATCCGGCTGACTAAGATAAATGTGAGCCTACCCGGGGGCAACTTCAACTCATCTTCTATTGCCTGGAGCCTGCCGCGGTCGATACTTTTGGAAAATTCTGCAAGATCGATACCGCTGCTCTTAACCACTCCCGCCCTGCTCTGTTCAATAAGTCTCTTCCCGATATAGTAGTCCGCATCATCATCGTTTTGAAATATCGTGAAATCCACCCTTCTGCTGACCACTCTCTGTATGAGATTGTAGAGATATTTCAGAAAACTGTTTTTTACGCTCTCCTCCGTAAAGATCCTTCCCATTCCCGTAATCGTTCGCACCACCTTGATTTGCTTCTGTCCAAGTGCAGCCAGGGGGAGGAACATCGTCGGCTTGGTGTCAAAGGCATGCACGATGGTCTGAGTGCTCTCGCCTTTTAGAATGGTTCTCAATTCCAAAATCGTCTTTAGATCATCAATGACGTTAAGCTCTCGGTTTAGGCTGTATCTGCTATAACGGATACCGTTTTTGAGGAACCTCTCCTCTTTTTCTGTTCCGAGTATCGTTATTTCGTATCCGAGAAGAGAGAGCTTTTTGGCGATCTCTATTCTGGCGCTCACATCCTCCCCGCCAAGCAATATCAGTTTCGGCATTTATATCACTCTCCATATATTTGATTTTACATCCTGAATGACACACTCGTATTCACGCGCCGTATCGACGCTGTAGAGTCGTTTTGCCCTATAGCTCAGGTCCCTGTTCTCTTCATGCCGAATCCGGATAAACGCCTCACTCTCCTTCCCCTCTTTTATCCTCTCTTCATTGCGCATAACGGCGATCTCCACCGGTACCGTCAGATAGAAGAGGAGATCGGGCACGGGCAACTTGTCGTAGAGGGCGTTTTCGAGCATTGCCAGTCTTTTTTTGACGCCGCTGTAACGCTCCGGGTTCAGTCGTTTGCTGTCCATCACCCCGAAATCTTCCGACTTGTATCGATCACACAGGACGACTTCACCGCCTGAGGTCTTCTTCCACACTTTTTTCATCAGGGCTTGCCTGTCATAGGCAAGGACCACCTGGCGGATGATGTAAAGGAAGGATCCGGCACTCTCTTTGTTCTTGATACTTGACCGCAGGGCCCTATCAGAAGATTTTTTCCGCATGAACCGGATCGCCGCATTAACAGGTAGCGTCAAAAGAGCCGAAGGGGGTTTTCCAAAATGAACCATCGATACGGTGAGATTTTTGCCCAGCCATCTTTCCAACTCGGCCGTTATGGTCGTTTTGCCAGTCGCATCGAGACCCGCGACGACGATCAGCGTACCGGCTGAATGGAGCCTCTTCTTCTGTTTGAAAAAAAGTCTGTTGAGTACCCGGTATACGAGCTGCCCGATATTTAACAGCCCCTCCTTCAGCATGTCCTGAGTTCGGAACCGTCGAAGTCTATATTTAAGGAGGTTTGCTGCCGTGTAACGCCTGAAAAAACTCCCGTTTTTGATGATGTCTGCATACCCGTAGAGCGTCTCTTCCGATATCTCCGGAAAATGGAGTTCGAGGAAAGAGCGCAGCTTCGTCCCCTTTATTCCGTCGAGAAGGTACTCTATCTCCCTGGGCGTTCGTCTGTTCTCCTGTTCGACCAGAACATATTCGTTTACTTTCGAATACTTCATCATCACCCGGATGACAAAGAGGGTGAACTCGATGTGTTTCTCGGGTACCAGCATGCCACTTTCATGCCTCAAGGTGTTATTTAGGAGTTGCTCTTCGAGATCGAACCGCATCGACTTGGTCCAGCTCGCACCGGTCTTGATCTGATAATAAACATGCAGATGCAATATGTTACCGCTCTCTTCGTCAAAGCCGTAAAAATGTTTGATTGAAGAGAAAGAGATATTTGGGTTCGAACCCTCTTTGAACCCCAGGCCCATAATAGTGATCTCAAATCTCGAAACATCATCTCGTGCCACCAGCAAATCGAGATCGTCGTAACCACCGAGTGCTTCATTAAGCAGCAGATTGCTTTTCCAGTGACAGTAGTGTATGCCCTCTCTCTCCAATACTTCGATGAGTTGTTTTGAAAGTTTATACATTGTTCAATCCTAATTTTTTTATGATTTCGTCTGTATCAATCTCTTGATCTGTATTTTGATAGAGAGAAGCGCCAAAATATTTTTTTATATATTCGAGGACGCGTCGTGACTGTTGCATAAATTCGACAATATCCTCTTTTGAGGCGAAATTGATACGCCTATGGCCTTTCGCCCCTCTGGCAACAACCCTCTCAAGCAGCAGATCGTCGGGCGCATCCACAATCAAAAGATGATCAACTGGCGGGATATCGCGTAAAAACCGCTCCACCTTCTCGCCGCTGATCTTCTTGCCAACATCGACAAAGGCAGTAAACGGAATATGCGTCACTCCCTCGTCGATCAGAAAGACCTCTTTTCGGTCTTTTACATACCTGTAGATAATCAGCTTTTTAAGCGTGTTTCGTACAATATTGATCTTGTGAAACAGAGTGTTGTTGCTGATTCTGACAATTGAAAAGAGATTTATCAGCAGTTTCCAGTCGCTGGGTTTCAACAATAAAATATGCCTGTAGAGCAGCAGCTCGTAAGCTATTTTGCCCCTGATCGGCAAGACCGATCTCTCTAAGACATATGCTTGCAGATCAAATACCAGCTCTTTGCTCTGCAGCGTATTTTTCAGCTTTTCTATCACCGTGGATTTGCCTGCACCTGGGATGCCTGTCAACTCTATAATCATGCAGGCAGCCCACCGTATACCGACTCATATTTGTGCATCATGGTCTCAAGGGAGAAGTCGGAGCAGTCATAAGTGCGCTTGCGCTCTTTTTTCAGGGCCGACTGAATGCCCAGCGCAATCGCTTTCTCATCCAGCGGATCAACAAAGGTCACATTGATATCTCCAGGATTGAGTCCATAGGCCTGCAGCGGATAGACAAACTGCTCTATGTCGCTGATGACTACCCTGCAGTGCATGGAGATCGCTTCAAGGAATGCGATGTTAAGTCCTTCGGAGAGCGAAGGCATCAAAAAAAGATCGCACTTCTCCAGAAAGTTATAGACCTCGTCACGTTCTATCAGGCCTAGCATCACAATGTTCTCTTCCAGCTTAAGCTCTCCGATCTGCTCCTCAATATCTTGTTTCAGTCTGCCGTCCCCGGCAAGCACGAGCTTGATCCGCCGATCTTTTTCAATCAGAGGTTTCAAGGCCCTGATCATACGCAGATGGTTTTTTTCGGGAACAAACCTTGCTGGATGGAAAAGAACAGTGTCGCTTTCATCAAGGTTATACTTTTTGTATACATCTCGTTTGACATAACTGTAGTTCGTCTCTACGCCGTTCAGTATAATCTCGTATTTATCCCTTATCAGATGTTTCATATCTAACGGCAGCACATCATATAGCATTTTGTTGACGAAGATGATCCTGTCAGCGTACCTGAAGATATAGTTTAGAAGCGCAGTATTTATTCTTGAGAGGAAGAGATAGGAGCCGTGAACGGTATAGACGCTCTTTTTGCGCAAAAAGATATTGACGACTAGGAAGAGCGCCATCGCTTTGACATGATGCCCGTGCACGATGTCGACACTTTTTTTGATATCTGCTATGTTCGTTGTAAGATCCCCGATGCTCACCATCTTGACCTTTAGTTGAGAGGAGTGCCAATTGAAAAATTCTGCCCATCGCCACGGGATGGATGTCTTGCTGATGCCGTTGACAAGAAATATCAATCGCATATTACCCACCTAATTAGATTTTAGAAACAGTCTTTCATACTCTTTGACAATGTTTTGGACTGCATAACGTGCAGTCGTCTTTTTTATTATAGCTTCATCATGAGCTATCTGGGAATGTTTTTCTATTTCCTCCGCTAGTTTTTTGTAGTTTCCGCACTCTACCAAAAGCCCGTTGACATTGTTCTCTATGATTTCGCTTCCCACACCGGGGCAACCAAAGGCGATCACAAACTTGCCGCAAGCGTTGGCTTCGAGTATGACGTTGGGAAAACCCTCATAGCGTGAACTTAAAACGATGATGTCCGCATCTTTCATATAGATGTAGGGATTACCGTGAAATCCCAAAAGTGTCACCTTTTCAGAGAGATCCAGCTCTTCGATCATCTTCTCAAGACGATTTCTCTCACTACCCTCACCAAGGATGTTGAGATGATATCTGTTGTCTAGTAGGGTCATCGCTTTAAGCAAGATATCGAAACCTTTCTGCTTGCGCAGAACACCCGTTGTCAATATATTGATCTTGTCTGATATGGTGAAGGGGTGACTTTTCGACTCAGTATCTTTTAACTTTTTGTCGATTGCTTTTAGATCGATCGGATTATTGATAATCTTCATTTTATTTTCATCAACGTTGTAATTTTGAAGAATATCCCTCTTCATAAACTGTGATTGTGCGATGATATAGTCATAATTATTTATAAGTTTTTTATAGAAATAGTCCATTCGTCTTGACTCATGCATATATTTTGCACGGATGCTCGGTATGTTTACTTCACGGGTAATAAATAATGCATTTTTCAAACCGATTTTCAAAAGCGGAATGAAAACCGATAATAATAAATTGACATGCGTTATGCTTGTAAATACAATATCCGGTTTGAGTTTCATAATCAAATAGATGAGTTGATGGGTACTTGTAATGACTCTTCTCGCATTCAGATCATGAACGACCACATCTTCAGACAACTCTCCAAGAAGAGGACCTTTTTTTTTGAAAAGGCATAGATGTACAACGAACTTGTCGCGATCAAGATTGTTTAACAAGTGCGAAACGACGCGCTGTGCGCCACCTATCGTAAACTCATGCATCACAAAAAGAACTAGTTTTTTTCTCATTTTTTTCTCAGAAACCAATAGACCGTTTCAAACAATCTATCAAATAGGTTTTTCTTTCGTTTGACAGTTATCAAAACATGTGCATCTATAAAGTTTTCATGGTTTTCATTAATAAAATTTTTCAGGTTTTCGAATTCCCTATCACTCATTTCGTTCGGATGAAAACAGCTTGTCCAAATGCCAAAGGGCATTTTTCTGAACTTCCAAAACTGTTGAGGTATCCATAAAAAGCCTAAATAATTATAAGGATACAAAGCAATTCCGTCACTGACAATCTTAATTGAGCTCTCGCTGCTTAGTGCTTTTAACGTATTTTTGTCAAACGAATGGGAAGGTGCGACCCATACAATAGTCTCTATAGCGCGTGATGTAAATATGCTTATCCCTTTTTTTATTTTCTCTGCCTGTTCCTCATATTGTAACCCTGCGAATTCGGATCTTTTGTTAAAAGGCACCAGGCCGGCTTCGTCTGTTCCGTAAATGTGGTTGTAACCATGCAGCGCAACCATCCAGTTTTTTTCTTGCCAACGTTTCACTTTGTCCCAAAAATGGATATCCTCAGAATTTTTGAACATATGCGCATCTTCGTTATTCGGTATGACTGCCACGATCGGCTTGATCTTATATCTATCCAATAAGAGTTCTATTCTCTCCCATTTGTCTCTATCCATTGTCGGAGAGGCATCATCAAGTCTGATAATATATTTTGCACTCATCTGATTCCTTTTTGAAATTTCTTCCATGTGATTCGTTATATTCTGCCACATAGTACATATACAACAGAATCAACATGGCCAATTTACTAAAATATGAGACGACAGCAAGATCCATGATGAGCATGATAAAGGTCATCGCAACACAATATTTTCTCAGACTCGAGGGATGCATCCTGCTGATCTTTGCGAACAGAAAGAGATACATACTGTAATACAGTGCTGTACCAACCATGCCAACGCCGGTAAGCAGCTCTACGTAATTGTTGTGCGCATATTTCCCTGCCAGCAGTCTGAAGTTACTGAGACCGATGCCTGAAATAGGATTATTTGAAAACACATCAAACCCTTGCAAGATAAGTTGTTTTCTCTCAATGGAACTGGCATCTCCTGCCTGCCCTTGTACGACATCAATCAGTCCTAAAAATCTTTCTGTGAACAGCTCATACATGGTTAGCAACTGTTCAATATCCATATAGGTAATTAGTAGTTCAAATGAAACAAATGCGATAAACACAAATAAAAAAAAATTTTTGATACTGAAATTTCTAATTGAGATAGATGCTAGAACCAACAAAGGAGCAAGGATAATAGCTTTTTTTGAGATAGTCAAAAAAATGATATATGAGGCCAAAAGAATATTAACATAATTGTATATCTTAAAATAGAATTTTATATTTGAATACGAAAGCAAAATCAAACTGGCAAATATAGAAAAAAGCATGATAATACCAAGTTTATTTGGATTGCCGACGCTTCCTGTAAATCTTCCAAATTCATAAACTTCATAATTGACACCTATAAGGTTGAAGGCGATCATGTAGTTATAGGCAACGCCGAGCAAAATACCATACAAAACAGTGTTTTCAAGATCGTATCGTTTGAAAAGAGCGTGCAGCACAATAAAATTGATGCTTATAACCGCCATACTCATCGCGTTGCTAAAAGCCAGATCAAGATCCAGCGCCCAGAATATACTGCTTAGAGAAAATATCGTAAAAAAGACATAGGCAAGCGTCATCTTTCCGAGGACCAGATTGTAGTGTTTTTTCATTATGAAAAATATTCCGAAAAGTGCCCATAATGCAACATTTAATATATTATTGTAAACAACGTTTACAGGCAGGTCAAATATAATCAGTGAAGAGACAAACACTGTCGTCAGTAGTGCCAATGAATACTCTTCTATTCGACTAGTCATAATTCAGATATAGTATATAAATGTTTGCCGGTTTTTGTTTTTGGAATACTGTCCACAAACTCAAAAACCACATTACACTCTTGTCCCATGACGATTTTTATTTTTTCTTCGATATCAAGCAAGTCCTCTTTTGACACTTCTCCATCTTTCACAATTTTTACAACAATGAGATCTAACCGCTTTTGAATTACCTGATAAGCTTTTATACCTTTTCTGTAAAACAATACTACGATAAAATATGCTCCACTGACAATGCTATTATTTATTGTCTTAAAAAGGTCAGTTATTCGACCTGTAACCTCCTGTAGTTTTGGATAGGTACATCCGCAAGAACATTCTTTATACGCCTGCATAATCCCGACATCACCAATTTTATAGCGAATTAATGGCATCGAATAATTATTAAGTGCCGTCACGCAAATTTCTCCCTCTTCACCGGGCTGGCACGGCCTTCCACTTTCATCTAATACTTCAACCATTGTATGTTCCATCATGATATGCAAGCCGTCGTGAGCCTTGCATTCAGAGGCTATTGCCCCTACTTCCCGACTTCCATAATGATTAAAAACTTCACATTGAAAGACATCTTTAATCACTTCTCTCATGAAATCATATAAAGGTCCAGCCGCACTGTGAATTGCATTCTGTTTTTCGACATGTATTTCATTTGCTTTTGCAAATTTTGCAATTTCATAGATGGATTGCGCATAAGCAACGATCAATTTAGGTCTATGTCTGTTCAATATTTTTATATATCGCTTCATGTCGCTGTTTGACATCATAAGATTATTCAAAACAATTCTACTCCGAAAATAATCTTTAATAGATGCTATTATGGGCTTCTTTCCTTCATAGGTATCTCTTGGAGCTCCCCATATTTTAACAATACTGTCATATGGATCTGCACCTCTCCATGATTGAGCAAGAAAGAAGTTTGCAGCATTGTTGGTACGATACATTCTATCCTGCAAAAAGAGTACGGGTTCACCTGTTGAACCGCCTGAGGTATTTCTGCGGCTTCCTCTCTTCTGATGCTCGACAGAATAAATGTTTTCTTTTTCTTGTCGTATAATATCTTTTGTCAAAAAAGGGATGGCTTGGATATCTGAACTTTTCTCCAGCTTGATCTCTCCGTTCTTTACAACACCACACTCTTCAAATACCTTCTTGTAATAAGGAACATTGTTGTACGCATAGTTTAAAAGAGTGTTGAG
>MUGD01000059.1 GCA_002900555.1 Thermoplasmata archaeon M9B2D
AGATGGCTTGTCTGTTCATTCAACAAACTTGACATTCACGCCTCATGACATTAAACCAGGGGCGTACGCTTTTGATGTTGGCACCGCTGGTAGCATGACACTCGTGTTTCAAGCATGTCTGCTTAGCTCGTTTCACACGCCAACACCTCTGACAATAAAACTACGTGGTGGAACAGATGTCAGATGGGCGCCCTCATGGGATTATTTCTCCCATGTCTTTCTGCCTTTGGTTTCAACAATTGGGATTCACACTGAAGTTACATTAATACGACGCGGCTATTACCCAACAGGTGGTGGGGAAGCGACCCTTACGGTTCATCCCATCGAAAAACTGTTTGTATTTTCCGCAGACGAACCACAGAACTTCACCGATATGAATGGGATCATCCATCGTGCAAACCTCCCAGACCATATCAGCACACGTATGAAACATGCGGCAATAAAAACGGCAATGAGGCAGAATCTCCGGGCGATGATTCAGGTGGATGCAGCTCCATCTTCATCATCTGGCACCGGAATAACATTATGGTCTGCAGCAGGACCAACAGTTCTTGGATCTGCGGTCCTTGGAGAAAAAACAGTCTCTGCTGAGATAGTGGGGGAAACTGCAGCAAACCAGCTTCTGCAGGAAATAAAAAGCGGAGCTACCGTTGACCGATATGCGATTGACCAAATACTCCCATACCTTGCTCTCGCACAGAAGGGCTCTGCGTGTCTCATCAAGGATATAAGTAATCACACCAAGACGAATATGTGGTTAATCAAACAGTTTTTGCCTGTGGATTTTAAAGTGACATCACAACAAGACGTTCTCTTGCTTCAGGTCAAATAAAACGCAATGATGTCGCCAAAAGACTATCCCGTTTCATGGACGTATCATCAAAGAACATAGGATTGTTGTCTGTGGCGGAATATCGACGAATACTAACAACTCTGATAGAAAAGATGTTTATCGGCACTTTCTTTTATGATAGCTATCTACAAGGTAGTTGAGCTAAGTACCATCTGCGCATGACTGACGTGTTTTGAGGAGCAAGTTTAGCCGATACACCAAAAGTTCCCAAGGACCTTGAGAAAAGAGGAATTTTTATCATTGACTCCATATTTGAAGAGCGTGTAGTCTCAGAATATATCAATACATTTATTTATAAATTTGAATAAATTATAGCGTTGGAACAGAAAAATATGTACGAAAGGAATCGAAAAAATATACTTCTCGTTGATTTTTTTCTCTTCAACCAATTTTTTCTTGATTAAATCGGGATGCAAAAAATACCGGATTGCCATAAATTTCTCTTACATCAATTTTATAAAAAAATTTATATACTTATTAATATAATATAAGTTTAAGGTTTGATGATGGGGGGCGATCCCTATTTTTTCCCATCTCTCCTCACCACCTCCTCCCGGCCTCCCCATCTTCACCTTAAAACACTAATACTGCTCCAGACCATGATTTTATGATTTCTCAGATAAGTTTATATTCCGTTTGTTATCTATATATCCATACAAACACCAGAGGTCGCTACATGAAAAAAAATTTTTTATTAAACCATATAATCTGTATTATAGTAATTGTTTTTTTCACCACTCTCCTCATGGAGCCCTGCTGTCATGGTATCACGCCACATGAACCTGAATTGACAATCCTTGATCCACCCACACCGCCGTTACAACCACCCGACGGACCAGGCGGTTCGAATTATACGCATCGTGGCGTTCGGCAATCCCGCTATGGGTATGGCGCGAAAGGCTTTTGGATATTCGAACCAACAGACCCGACGCCAGCATCAGCACCCTTAATCGTGTTCAATCACGGATGGAGCGCAATTTTTCCATTCTATTATAAAGCATGGATAGAACACCTGGTCAAACGAGGGAATATCGTCGTCTATCCACGGTATCAACTTGGTTTTATCATCGGTACACGGTATGCGACCCACAATGCGATTGATGCGGTAAAAAAAGCTATCGACCTACTTCAGGATGGAAGCCATGTCACACCGGACCTTGATAACTTCGCAATCGTCGGTCATTCGCTTGGTGGAGGCATCACTGCTGAGATGGCGGTCCTCGCTTTCGAAGAAGGACTTCCAGTACCTCGGGCAGTCATGCCTGTGCAACCATTTGTTCGTCCTGACACCATGATGAAGGATTTCCAGGGTATTCCTGCAGCCACGTTTCTGTTGGTCGTCGTCGGGGAGGATGATCACATCGTAGGTAATTATTCAGGGAAACTGATTTTCACCACCGCAACAGAGGTTCCTTTTGAACAGAAGGATTTTATCATCCAACGGACCGATCGATATGGAGCTCCTTCGCTTGTCGCAGATCATATAGCTCCGATATGCATTCCAAATGATTCCTCTGTCAATGCCATGGATTTTTATTCTACATGGAAACTGTTTGATGCACTTACGGATTATGCGTTTTATGGCATCAACAAGGAATATTGTCTTGGGAACACCCCAGAGCAACGGTTTATGGGATACTGGAGCGACGGGATGGCGGTCACGGAACTCACTGTGACAGATACTCCTTGAAGTCCTCTTTTTTTCTGGACTTTGTATTTTTGCGTTTTGCCGTTTTTACGAAGTATATTTAAATATGTTCACTGGCAACAAATATCATGCTATTGTATAACAATAGCAGGATATGAGAGAGATGACGAAAAGGAAATATAAAATAAAAAAACCAAAAACAAAAGCAAAAACCATGTATGAAGAAGTCGTCACAGTTCAAGATGATCTCTTTGACAGATGCGTACGAAAAGGACTCATAGAGAAAACATCCTGCGGCTACTACTTTACTCCTGAATTTTTCGAAACACTTCAAATCTACGATGATGACTAGGGAATAAGAAGTCGCTACTTCTTTTTTCCCATACAAACCCCTTCTTATCGTTTTTTCCTCTGTCGAAGTTTTTCCCGTGTATACGGCAGCAAACCACCTGCATCACGGATAGCAAGGATCTCTTTTGGAAGCCTGGGAAACGAAAACGTACGTGAACCAACCGAGATCGTCCCTTTGGAGACATTAAGCCACACCTGATCGCCTTGTGTGTATGATCTCACCGCCTCGGGGCATTCAATCAACAACAGACCCTGGTTGATGGCGGATCGATAAAAGATACGCGCAAAGCTTTCTGCGACAACCGCAATAATCCCTACTGCTCGCAATCCAACAACTGGTTGCTCCCGTGAACTCCCACACCCAAAATTCTTTCCAGCGAAGATCAAATCACCCTCTTTAACGTTCTGGGCAAACGATGGGTCTAAATCCTCAAGCAGATGTGGTTTTATCTCCTCAACAGTATTACACGTGTAGGTGTATTTTCCTGGAAACAGCATGTCCGTGTTAATGTTATCACCATACTTCCAGACCGTCATTTCCGCATCACCTTCCGGGGATCCGTTATCCTTCCATACAGAGCGGACATTGCCACCGTTGCTGGGCTTGCCAGATAGATCTCTGCATCGCTACATCCCATCCGACCCTTGAAATTCCTATTTGACGTGCTCAGACATCGCTCACCAGGGGCAAGCACTCCCTGATGTGCCCCTAAACACGGACCACAACCCGGGGGGAGAATGACACCTCCTGCCTCTAAAAAAACACTGATAAGACCCTTTTTCAATGACTCGAGATACACCGAACGAGATGAAGGAAGAATGAGCAACCGTACGTTTCGATGTACTTTCTTTCCCTTCAAAATCTTAGCGGCGATCTCAAAATCAGAGACTCTGCCATTTGTACATGTACCGAGCAGACATTGCTGTATCTCCACTCCAGCGACTTCTTTTATCGACTGTATGTTATCAACACCATTGGGGACGGCAACGACCGGTTCGATTTCAGAAAGAGAATAGGTACGTTCTTTCTCATAGGTCGCATCGGTATCAGGCTGCACAGGTGTATATTTTGATTTTGAAACACCAATCGATGTGAGGAACTGCATGGTTACACCGTCAACCGGGAACACTGCGTTTTTCGCTCCCATCTCTACCCCCATATTCGCTATTGTGAAGCGCTCATCAACAGAGAACCGTGCTATACTCCCATGGAACTCCACAGAACAATAATCCGCACCTGATGCAGTCATATCTCCGATGATCGAGAGGATCACATCTTTTGCGGTCACCAATCGATGCAACTGTCCTTTCAGGGTAATCTTGATGCTCTGCGGGACTTTCAGCCATGTTTCACCGGTCAGCAACAACGCTGCGGCTTCGGTCCGGTCAATCCCTGAGGAGAACGCACCAACTGCACCATACGAGCAGGTATGGGAGTCGCTCCCAAGTAGAAGGGTCCCAGGCAGCGCTAACCCTTTTTCAATGATGATTTGATGACAGACCCCGTACCCAACGTCAAAAAAATGTTGTATCTTATACGTCCTGACAAACTCCCGGATCTGTTTATGCTGCAGCGCGTTTTTCTCACCAGCTGCAGGGATGACATGGTCAAGGACAATAACAGGAAGACTCTTCTTAAAGACACCATACTGCTGCAATTCTCCTTTGATTTTTAAAATGATTGGCGCCGCATTGTCATGCATCAGCAGATGATTTGGTTTAACGGTCACAATCTGACCAGGTTCGACCTTTTTTTCACCAGCGTATTTTGCAAGGATTTTCTCTGCAAATGTCATCGTCATGGTTTCTCACCTTTCCAACAGACCGCCGCGGAGATAGATTTCCGTTTGTGCTTTTGAAAACGGTTTGACTTGAAATGTTTTTCCCTGGGTCTTGTCTGTTATCACGCCGGTGGTAAAATCAATGGCGAGACGGTCGTTGTCCTGAACCTTTTTTGTGATGTCATCAGCAGTAAGGATAGGCATGCCGCTGTTGATCGCGTTTCGCTCGTAGATAGCGCCAAACGACTCAGCGACAATTACACTGATTCCCAGTGTTTTGAAGCAATCAACCGCCTGCTGTCGGGAGCTACCGCACCCGAAGTTCTTCCCTACTACGACGATATCTCCTGGCTTTGCTTGTATCGCAAACTGTTCGTATCCTTTCAAGTTCCCAAACGTATACTGTCCCATCTCTGCCAGCTCCGTGATTGCAAGATGACGGTTATGATAAATCATATCGGTGTCGATATTGTCTTTTTTAATAAGCCAGGCTCTCCCTTCGACCATCAATGGAGCCAAGTGTTTTTCTTTCTTCTGTCCAACGATGGGTTTTCCCAGTGATGCTTCGATTTTTACTGCAGATGGTTTCTTTGGGATTGCATTAACCGTCGTAATATACCCAGCGACTAACGACGCAGCAACGGTTTGCGGAGATGCAAGGTAAATGTCACCTTTCCCTTGTTTCCCAGTAAAATTCCGATTTCCCGATGAGACGGTCATCTCTCCTTTTCCAGTTTGGCCGATCTGTCCAGCGGCACACCCTGCACATCCTGCAGACCCAACCAAGGCACCTGCGTCCTTGAAAACCTTTATCAATCCTTCCTTAAGGCAAGTGTTCCAAATCGTATCAGTTGCAGGAACAATCTTTAGAACTCTCCCTGGCGCGATTGTGTTATCCTTCAAAATCGCAGCAGCAGCTCTCATATCCTCCAGGCGACCATTGGTACATGACCCAATAAACCCAGAATCAACGGTAACGCCTTTTACCCCTTCGACCTGGACAACGTCCTCAGGGTGACCTGGACGTGAAATCTGTGGGGGGAGGTCTGATATATCGATTTCCACGGTCCGTTCATAGGGCGCATCATCATCGGCATGGATTGGTTTTACTGTGATTCCAAATGATTTTCGGTAATACTCCATGATTTTCTCGTTGGTGGGGAAAAAAATGATGATCCCGCCCATCTCCGTTGCCATCGACGCTATGGTGACCCGTCCGTCCAATGACAATGAATCAACATATTCACCATACAGCTCGGCAGCATACCCCAGTAGACCGTTAGCCCCCAGCTCTTTGTTCATCTGTAATACCACATCTTTAGGGGTCGCTGTGCTGGAGGGTCTTCCTTTCAGAATGATTTTTATAGACGGAGGGACTTTAAACCAGATTTTGCCATATGCAAATGCATGTGCAATGTCGATGTCTCCCATTCCTTGACCAAATGCTCCAATGGCACCAAGGATGTTAGCATGGGAATCCGTTGATACGAACGTATCCCCTGGGAACACCAGTCCTTCTTCGAAGGCAAGATGGGTGCCAATGCCGGTGTTTATGTCGTAGATCTTCACACCGTGTTTTCGTGCAAACACTCGACAGATCTGCTGATTCTCCGCGTATTTCTGATCACACCCACCAGGGTTACAATCAAAGGTAAAAAACGTATGCTTTGAGTCATGAACAGAGAGGTTGTGTTCCTCGAGGTGTTTAACGACGTTTGCCCCTCCAAAGTCACGAGCGACTCGTACATCAATTGTGACATTGATGATATCGTCGATCTGTGCTGTCGTGTTCGAATGTGTTTCAAATATTTTTTGGATAATGGTTTTTCCCATACTTTTTGGATCTCCCGTAGCAGTTTTCGTTCTCTATTGTTTCCTGATGGTAAATCGCATCAGTTGAGAGTATGAAAACATTGTGGTTTGTTCCCTGTTTATCCATCATACAAAGATCATCTGACAGGTTCCATGGTTTCAGAGGGGATACCACCACAGTACTGCGATTTTGTTCATTCCAGTACTATTACTATCTCCCCTGTTGGATGATAAAATGCATCATCGAAACGATTTTTGCAGTCCCGTAATAAAAAAGTATTTATAGGTGCTCCTACTAAGTATATATATAGATATATAGAAGGGAAAAGAACCATTTAGGAAGAGGTGTATTGATTACGAAACAGATAGTAGTGGTAATTGTAATACTAATGACATGGTTAAGCATGTCAGGTATTGGTGCCGCTTTAGCAAATTTTTCAAACCAAAATGAAACAACCATTGGAACAGATAATCGTACAGATGATAAAAAAACAACCACAGAAACAATGGACATTCTAAAAACAGCACTCTATTCCTACCTTAATATAAACGAAAACCCGTTTCTAAGCCCTGAAGAATCAGTTCAAAGTCCTCTAAATGCGCCATGGATTAAGCCTACGAGTACTATCTTCGAATGGTGGGTACGGGTGGAATACAATGATGAGACATTTCAAAAACAACTGGACGTCTCTATTTATGATTTCCAACAAAAATTTCTCAAACATCCCTACTATTCAGAGGACGTCTTCTTTAATGTCGACAGCGACCCGCAAGATGACATAAAAGTATCATTCGGGTTCTACTGGGCAACGATATTAAATACCAAAACAAACGTAGAATACAAATCACTTGAATCCCTTGTACGAGTCCGACAAATAAACGGTGGACCTTCGGACCTCTATGCCGGAATGGAAGTCTGGTCAGAGATTCATGTGAACTGGGGACTTGTAAACCAGTATAGCTCAAATCTATTTCTGTCATCTCAAAGGAATTATCTTGATAACCTACCGACAACCATACGACCCATAAGAACGTGCATGGCATTTCTTAAGTTATTACAACAAAAAATACGTCAAAACACAATGATAGGATCTGTTCTTTTACAGAGAATCCTTGGAAGAAGCGTGACAAACACTCAAACCGCTGTTTTCGAGGAGCAGATTTCTGAAGATCCTGTAGCCTCACCAGCTGATGATGATTATTTCTCTGTAGGTGTTGGATATCGCACAACACCTGGTGAAAGAATCCCTCTCTATACCGAAAAAAGATTTGCTTTTGCAAAAGAAGATCTCTTCAGCCCAATCATATTCCAGCAAATCATGAAAACAGAGCCAAGTGGAACTACTCCCCTCGAGCTCCTATACGGTTTTCGTGCATATGAAGCAAGCACCAACACCCTGAAGTACGATATCGCATTTTCAGTAGGATTTAGCCCATTTGTCACGTTGAAAACTCAATTTATCCCACTCGGAGGTTACATCTATTATCATTTCGATACAGAAAGTCAATATCCCAGTCAAATAAAAATTACGTATGCATCACAAATACATACCGGGATAGGAGATGGGACAAGTCTCTCTCTTGTTTTTGATGAAATTGATACGATAATGGGACAACCAGGACAATGGATGAGTTTCGGTCTTCGAAAGGATCCTCATGGCTTTGACTATCAGGCAAATGCGATATTTAATGTTGCAGTCATTATCGATTCGCCCTGGTTTAGTCAAAAAGTACGAGTCAACGGTCTACCAAAAACCCTCTCCTACGAATGGAAAATATTCGATGATTTTGAAGTCACCTTTGTTCAAGGGGAACTCTTTTATGTTAATGTCTGCGGATATGCAGATGTTACCATGAGTAGCTCTTTGAAAGAAATCATCGTCTACTATCCGAAATTGAAAGATCCAAATGACGAAGACATCCCGTTTCTAAAGATGAACGATATCCCCAGCTCCCGGAAATTGGAAGCAAAGGCCACTTTGCAGATACAAAACGGAAGCATGCTACGGATCGATGCAGATGGCTATGTTGATCTTACGAAAAGTGGGCCTCTAGGTGACATCACCGTCTTTTATCCAAAAGCGACACCTCTGGACCCAGATGTTGTTCTCATGAGGGTTCCTGCTGGGTCTATCAACAGTCAACGAATCAGCGCTGAGGCTACCCTCTATGTCGATGCGAATAATTTCAGCAATATCCACAACTATGTCTATGGAAAAATCCAACGTCAGGCGGATTCAAATTTCAATGAATTGAATTTCTACCTCCCTAACGTCGCCATCCCAATCGTTCAAGTAACAGACATCCCTGCAAACGCCTATGCGACAGGGACCTTCTGGTGGAACCAACTCAAGGGATACGGGAGAGCACAACGAACATCAGCAACACAACAGCCAGATCCTGTTCATTTCAACCTTGTGTTTGATACTCTGACCCTCTCTGATGTTTTTAGCATCGGCGACGGACATATTCAAACAGATTTCAAGATAGCGGAGAACGGATACTTTAAGTTCGACACCGCCCATGATGTCCTTGGCAACATGTTTTCTGTTGGGAATTCTGCTACGGGTAATTCACTAACAATAGGAGCGAGTACTGTGTCGGCTCAGAATTTTGAGGCATCATGGGGGCTGAACACCACTGGTTCTGAGCCCCAACTTGAGAGTTTAGCGCTTTCTGGCTCTCTTAATGCTTTTAATGATTTTGTAATCGCTATCGCTCTTGATGGAGAACTTGTTGATTTTACCGGTGACTGGTGCCTTGGTGCGTCCGGTGGTTTTAGTATCGATATTCAACAGAACGCGGATATGAGGATTGACCTCTTCCACCTTACGAATTACAGCGGACGACTTGATCTGAATGGATATGTTGTGTTAAGTAACACACTCCATTACGACATGAGCTGGAAATGGAAGCAAGGCACAAGTCTTGAGGATCCCGGGTACTTTAAAATCAACGAAGGAACCAACCAGCCGAACCTCAAAGAGATTGCAATTGACTTCGTCTACAAAGACGACTCCAGTGTCGATTGCTGGGGTGCGGATATCACGTTAACGAATTTCGCCTTGTATATCTGTGTCAAGTGGTACTGGCAAAACGGTTTGCATATCTGGCCTGTAATACAAGTAAACGGTCAACTGTATCTTGATTTGTTATTGGACTATAACTGGTATCATATTTGGCCCTAGGGAGAGTATGGAAAAAAGGTGTTTGATCATGGGAAAAATAAAAATCAACAAAAAAAATAGGAGGCTAGTCGTTGCCCTTTTTTTCGGGATGCTATTGATGGTGATGTCCGCAGTCCAGGCACTTGTACAATTTGATACAACCACGGGTTCTCATAGCATCGCTGGACTTTTGTCCACTGAACCGCTGCCACTTTTTGATGATAGTTACTATACTTGGGAGGATTTGTTCAATGATCAAACCAAAGTTGATCCGACCATGTCGTTGAATTATGAGATCGCCGGCGGTGTCGCAAAGATGAAAGACACTTACCCTCTCTGGACTGACCCATCATGGACACGAATGAAACAGATAACGTTAACCAATAACGCTGGTCAGGTATTGAATAACTACGCTCTTCATCTGTCACTTTCTTATGATTCCGACATGAGGCCTGACTATGGGGATATTCGGTTCAAACATGAAAATAGCGGCGATGTTTTTTGTGATTACTGGATTGAAAGCTTCGATACAACCACTGCACATGTCTGGGTAAAGATCCCGTATACCCCGATTGGAACCAGTAAGATGTATCTTTTTTATGGTAATCCATCTGCAACAAGTCAAAGTAATTTCTATAATGTATTTACGGTCTGGGATGAACAATGGGCAAACGACGAACAAATCTCGTATCATGCGAACAACGAGGGAGCATGGGATTCGGATGTTTGTTTTGGAAACAACGAATTTCTTGTTCTCTGGGAGGAAGGACAACCATGGTATCCCCCGTACACCTGGGGGTTCAAACAGGAAATCAGGGCATCTATGTATGATTTGAATGGAAACAGAATGGTGTTTGATCAGTTAGTGTACAACGACAATACTCTGTATTTCAGAAATGAAAACCCCTCTGCTGCCTACGGTGGAGGGAAATTCTTTGTCGCCTGGGAGCATTATGACACTGTGGCGAATCCTGATGCGACCACCATAGACATCAAGGCTCGAACTGTTATGAGAAACGGAAATCTATTACAGCTAGGCTCCGTCGTTACGGTCTGTAGTGCATTGGACTGCCAGGCGGATCCTAACGTCCAATATGACTCGGTGAACAATCGGTTCTGCGTGGTCTGGGAGGATGCACGCAGCGGTGAGAGTAATTATAACATCTACGGACGGTTATATGATACGAACAGCAACCCTATTGGTGGAGAGAAATACATATGTACGGCGGCAAATAGCCAATGTGAACCCTGGGTCGCTTTTGATCCAAATCATCAACAGTATATGATCGTATGGGAGGAGGGTCTTACAGCGGACTACGGACCTTTTAGCATAAAAGGAGGGCTCTTTGATAGAAACCTTACTCAGATAGGTAACGTTTTTACGGTAGCGACTGGAAGCACGAGTGTTGATTATAATTTCCCCTGCGTAGAGTTCCAAACCTACACCCAACGATATCTTATTACATACAACAGTGGTGATATCAGCTCCGGTGATTGGTGGGGTAATATCTATGGTGCGTTTTATGATGATGCCGGGACTATCGTTGTTCCACCGTTCCAGATCCGCTCTGGGGAATTTATCAGGACCGATATCGTCCCGTATCTTTCCTCATCGTTTTTTGTATCATTTAACAGTAAAGGGGCAACCAGCGACTCTGGTCTTATCTGGGGAAAGCTAGTTTCCTCCGATGGAGTCGTCTTCAACGGTGATATCCAAATGTCCGCCAGTACATCAGCGCAGGCCGACTGGGGAAATATGGCGGTTGGGAACGGGAAGATCTTTGTTGCATGGGAAGATATTCGTATTTACTATCCGTATCCTTGGAATGATATGCCAGATGCATATGGGAACATTTGGCGTTTGAACATCCCCAGCGGCTCTGAGCTAGTCTATACAATAGGTGAAGAAAAATCACTCATACTCAATGCTCAAATCACATCCATATCGATTAACCCAGAGAATCTCTTAGCATGGGTCGATTTCTCCGCCCTGTTCGAGGGAACGATTACCTTTGATGTGATGAATGGAGCTGGAGATACAGTCCTTATTCAAGGAATTTCCTCAGGGCAATCTCTTCAAATCTTAGACCCTGTCGCTATACGTCTCAGGGCTCATTTAACGAGAAACAATCCCTCCTCGACACCAACGCTTGACAGCTGGCTGGTGCGGTACATCGGGTTTGATGAGGTACCACCTGTCACCGTCTTAGATAATATTTCAGGGACGCAGGGTCTTGGCGGATGGTATACCAGCCAAGGAGTTATTGTATGGCTTGGCTCCTATGATCTTCCTCATGGAACTGGAAGTGGTGTTAATCATACATATTATACTTTGAATAATGGTTCAACAAACGAGTACAATAAAGCAAGCGGTATCTCACTTGTCGTCACTCAACAGTCCAGCTGGACGGGAATCTGGGATGTGACGTTTTGGTCTGTCGACTGCGCAGGAAACGTTGAGGATAAAACAAAACCGGAGAATACGATACAGATAAAAATCGATGCAGAGCGCCCTTATGTTGAGATAACAGAGCCTGTCGATGAACAGCAGGTTAATCTACCGTTCTGGGTGCGAGCAAACGCCTCAGACAATGCAGTGGTCTCCCGGGTTGAATTTGATATTGAGCCTTTCGGGCAGCACCCGGGTCTTCCGTTTGTTGATACAGAGCCGCCCTATGAATGGTTCTGTAATGTTTCGTATATCAGGGAGCTTCTATCGGAGTCTGATGGATCTCTGGCTCTTGGGGTCAATAAGATGATCCGTGCCAGGGTTTTTGATCAGTCCGGGCAAGTCTGGACCCATGAGGTGTGGGTCTACATACAGAATATGGAGAGTTTCGGCAAGAGGTTCCTGATCGGCTTCCTGAAAGACCGCAGTGTCTCTGAGTCGGAGATTTCGTTTACGACCCGGTGTATTTTCTCCTTGACTCTTGACACGTTCATTCCCGCATTATATCTATCAAACGAGCGGTTTATTATCTCACAGTCAAACAAAATTGGATACATCGGACCGCTGTTTATCATAGGGTTTTTTGATACGCAAGTCGCCGAATAATACTTACGTTACTATAGTACGGTCTCTTTTTTTTTCGTAGCACTACGTTTAGAGCTATTGCGTTGCAGTACCTCGTTTATGAAACCTGATTTACACCAGGACACAGAGGAGATTAGAGACGGAAATAGCAATAAGAATCAATGCAATTTTTTTGTAAAATAGTTTGTAAAACGAAAATACAGAAAAAAATATCATGTTTATTATGAAATGCTATTCTAATATCATCTGTAATTTCTATTCTAATGAATGTACAATTATTATTCTGATATTGTTTTATTTGATATGCTCGAGTGTTTCATCCATTAATTTATCAGGTGTAATGACTGTTATATATTTGCTATCAGTTATTTCAGTTACAATTTTTTTTGCTTCTTCAATTTTATCACGAGGGGCAACTAAGAGCATTGGGATGGATAATCGCAGGATTTAAGAGGTCTCTTGTTGATATATTAAATGACGAATGGGGAGTTACTTTATGAATATATCCTACGATAAGATTTATGTGGTCTGCAATAGTGATAAATCCTATATGTTTGCCATGGTTATCAATCCCATTTCCTAATGGAAGTGTTTGATATCCCATGCATACCAGTCGAGATAAAACTTCAGGGTCTGTTCCTAATAAGTATCCTACTGTTTTCATATCTCACCTTTATTTTCTGTAATGAAGTGAATATATTAAAATTTTCTTCTTTTTACATGGGTTTAGGACTCGTCAACTTAAGTTGATACTCTCATCTATTTAAAATGTATATTCATAAAAAAGAGAACAATCAACCTAATTTTCCCAATAAAAAATTCCCACACTTATATTACACAGTATCTTTGCTTTGATAAATAAACCGTAATATTTATATAGAAGTGTTTACATGCTGTTTTTACTTTTAATAGAATTAAAAGGAGGCAAAATAGTATGATGGCTGGAGGACAGCAACCAATTATTATCCTTAAAGAAGGAACAAAACGAGAAAAAGGAAAAGGCGCACAACTCAACAACATCATGGCCGCACGAGCAATCTCAGATGCGGTCAAATCAACACTCGGACCAAAAGGCATGGACAAGATGTTAGTCGACTCCATGGGTGATGTCGTCATCACTAACGATGGAGCAACCATCCTAAAAGAAATCGACGTGGAACACCCTGCAGCAAAAATGATTGTCGAAGTCGCCAAATCACAAGATGAAGAATGCGGTGATGGGACAACATCAGCGGTGATTCTCACTGGAGAGTTGTTAAAATACGCTGGGGAACTCATCGAACAGAACATTCACCCAACGGTTATCTGCCACGGCTATAAACTTGCAGCGAACAAAGCAATCACTGATCTAGGGAAAATGGCAATACCCATAAAACCCGGTGATAAGAAAACCTTAAAAAACATCGCGATGACCTCCATGGCAAGCAAAGGTGCCAGTGCAGAAAAAGAACTGCTTGCTGACGTCGTTGTCGATGCAGTCACCAGTATCGCCGAGCAAATTGGAGATAAAACCATTGTAGACATGGACAACATCCAAATCCAGAAGAAACAAGGCGGAAGTATTAAGGATACCCGTATCATAAAAGGCATTATCCTTGACAAAGAACGCGTCCATGAAGGCATGCCTAGACACTTGAAAAACGCGAAAATCGCACTCGTGAATGCTGCATTAGAAATCAAAAAAACAGAGGTTGACGCACGCATCCAAATCCAGGATCCAACCCAACTGCAAGCGTTCCTTGACGAAGAAGAATCCATGCTGAAAAAAATGGTCGACAAAGTCAAAAAAAGCGGAGCAAACGTTTTAATTTGCCAGAAAGGCATCGATGACCTTGCGCAGCATTTCCTCTCCAAAGAGGGCATCTACGCGGTCAGACGAGCTAAGAAAAGCGACATGGACAAGCTTGCAAAAGCAACCGGTGCAATCGTCGTCGCGAATCTTGACGAACTCTCACCAAAGGACCTTGGGTTTGCTGGAAATGTTGAAGAACAGAAGATCGGCGATGACAAGATGACGTTTGTCACCGACTGTAAGAATCCCAAAGCAGTCAGCATCCTAATCCGCGGCAGCACCGAGCATATTGTCGATGAACTCGAACGCGGCATGCATGACGCCTTATTCGTCGTAAAAGTCGCTCTTGAAGACGGGAAAATGACTCCTGGCGGTGGCGCAGCAGCAACAGAAATCGCCATGTCTCTGCGGGAGTATGCAACCACAGTCGGCGGACGTGAACAAATGGCGATAGAAGCCTTTGCAAACGCAGTGGAAATCGTACCAAAGACCCTTGCGGAAAACGCTGGTCTTGATCCCATCGACATGATGATTGAAGTTCGGACCGCGCATAAGAAAGGAAACAAAACCGCTGGTGTCGATGTCTTCAACGGAAAAGTCGGAGATATGATACGCGGCAATGTCATTGAGCCTTTGCGCGTCAGCATCCAAGAGGTCCAGTCCTCAACAGAAGCTGCGACCATGATCCTGCGAATCGACGATATCATCGCCTCAAAAAGTGGTGGCGGTGGAATGCCCCCAGGTGGCCCCGGTGGAATGCCCGGTGGTATGCCCCCAGGCGGCGGGATGGACGATTACTAAACAGCCACTCCCTTTCCTTTCTTTTTTTTTAATTTTTTAGATGCCTATGCCAACAAAAAAACCTATCGATACAAAGAAACCAGTACAGGAAACATTGCAGAATAAAATAAAAAAATTAGAGGAAACCATACAACAACTTAATGCTGAATTACACGATAAAAACGACAAGTATCTCCGAAGCCTTGCTGATTATCAGAACTACCAAAAACGCATGGAAAAAGAACTGATATCGCGGGAAGAAGAGCTGAAGAAACGCTATCTTCTTGAACTGCTGGATTTCCAAGAACTCCTTAAAAAAGCATCGGAAGATGCTGATCCAAAACAAGGATTAAACCTTATTATTTCACATTTCGAAAAATTCTTTGAAAAAGAATGTGTTACCTATATCGATTGTAAAGGCAAACCTTTTGACCATTCGTTTCATCACGCTGTTTCCCTTATTGAAACAGATGATTGCGTTGATGACACAATCCTTGACGAGGTAAAAAAAGGTTATATGATTGGAGATAAGCTCCTTAGACCCTCTCAAGTGATTGTGGGAAAAAAGAAACCATTAAAACCATAGGAGGTGTTTATTTATGAGTAAGATCATCGGAATTGATCTTGGAACAACAAATTCTGAAGCAGCATACGTCGAAGCAGGTAAACCTGTTGTGATTAAAAGCGCAGAAGGACAACCGTATTTTCCCTCTGTTGTCGGATTTACAAAAACAGGAGAGATGCTTGTTGGTGAGTCAGCAAAAAGACAAGCGGTCACCAACCCTGAAGGGACCGTACAGCGCGTTAAAAGGAAAATGGGGACAAGTGAGAAAATCAAGATACGGGGGAAAACCTATACCCCGCAACAGATATCTGCTTTTATCCTTCAAAAAATCAAGAAGGATGCAGAAGATTTCCTTGGTGAAAAAGTAACAGAAGCAGTCATCACGGTCCCTGCGTATTTCAATGACGACCAACGACAGGCAACAAAGGATGCTGGTGCAATCGCAGGCTTTAATGTCAAACGGATTATAAACGAGCCTACCGCTGCCGCCCTTGCGTATGGATTAGACAAGGAAGGGGATCATAAGATAGCGGTGTATGACTTTGGGGGAGGAACCCTTGATGTCACCTTGATGGAGGTCGGTGGTGGCGTCTTTGAAGTTCTTGCCACTAATGGTGATACGCAGCTTGGCGGGTCAGATATGGACCAGGCGCTCGTTGACAACATAGCAAAAGAATTCCAAAAGCAATACAACACGGACCTTCGGAAAGACCCAAAGACTTTGCAAAGGATTTTGGAAGCAGCAGAGATTGCGAAGATTGAACTTTCCTCTACCCTTCAAACTGACATTAACCTTCCGTACATCACTGTAGTGGATGGAGAACCAAAGCATCTTGAGTTAAAGCTTACTAGAGCGAAATTTGAGGAGATTATCGGACCGATTGTTGAACGAAGCAGAAAGCCATGTCATCAGGCTCTTAAAGACGCAAAACTCAAATCATCAGACATTGACCATGTGGTCCTGGTCGGAGGTACAACCCGGATTCCATTGGTACAAAAAACCGTCGAAGAGATCTTTGGGAAGAAACCGAAGCGAGAGGTTGACCCTATGGAATGTGTCGCTATTGGCGCTGCTATACAGGCAGGGGTCATGTCTGGTGATATCGATAAGGATATTGTCCTTCTTGATGTCACTCCCTTGACGCTGAGTGTCGAAACCCTTGGTGGTGTCGCAACATCCTTAATTGATCGGAATACGACTGTGCCTACAAAGAAAAGCAAGGTGTTTTCCACCGCTGCTGATAATCAGACCAGCGTTGAAATCAACGTCCTGCAGGGGGAACGACCTATGGCGATGGATAATAAAAGCCTTGGACGGTTCCATCTTGACGGCATCCTTCCTGCTCCCCGGGGAATGCCACAAATCGAGGTTTCGTTTGACATCGATGTAAATGGTATCTTGAATGTCTCTGCGAAGGACCTTGGCACAGGCAAGGAACAGTCTATTCGGATTACTGGTTCGACGAAACTGTCTGACTCTGAGATTGAGCGGATGAGAAACGAAGCAAAGGAACATGAAGAGGAAGATAAAAAACGAAAGGAAAAAATTGAGATACGCAACACCGCGGATTCTCTTGTCCATAGCACGGAGAAGGCACTGCAGGAGCTGAAGGATAAATTCTCATCAGAGGATAGAGACGCTCTTGAGAATGCCTTAAAGGAGCTTCGTGAAGCACTCACTGGTGATGATGTCACACGTATCAAGGAGAAAACCGATGCGTTAACCCAGGTGTTCCAGAAGGCATCAACCGCCATTTATCAGCAGGCTGCTGCACAGCAGCATCAGCAGCAACCAGGCAATGGAGCAGCATCAGGTGAGTCATGGCAGGGTCATCCGTCAGGTGATGATTCTACAATAAATGCGGACTACAAGGTGAAAGGAGAAAAAAAGAAAAAGGACGACGACACCTGATCTTTTTTTCATTCTTCTTTATTTAATGACGTAAGGTCATCCACCGTCCATTTTTTTGTTTTTTCTTTAATGACCATTACCGTACATGGAGCGGACTTTAGTACCTCTTCAGACACACTCCCTAGAAGGAATTTATTAAACCCTCTCTTTTCTTTGCTTGCCATCACAATCAAATCATCATCGTTGACGAATTTTACAATTTCAGCTGCAGGTTCGCCAGCAGCCAGTTTCGTTGTTGTTATCACACCATTATCTTCTATGATTTTTTTAATTTCTTCTAGTGAACTTCGTTTTTCTTTTTCTATTTTTTCTTCAAGTACTTTTGACAACATAAATTGTTGTGAATCATTAATTGAAATAATTGACACCTGAACGTTGAGCAGTCTTGCGAAAAAAGCACCCTGCTCTGCAGCGATTTTGGACGTATCAGTGGTATCGACAGGTATGACGACTCGATTGATTGTTTTCATCCGACACCCTCACTACTACCCAGAATCAGAGTATGTTGATTTAAATGTTTTGTACAGAATTTGTAAACGAGAAGAACCACTACAAGGAGGTGTTGGTTTCGGTACTAGTTGTACAGATACTGGATACCGTTTGTACAACAATCTCTTTTAAAGAAGACGGTCAAAGAGGTATATGAGGAGTGAACACCTATGATAACAATCGTTGGCCAAATCTCAAGTGCCGATGAGGCAAAAGAAATCGAGGTTATCACACGAAATTTTATTGTTGCAAAACGGATGAAAACGTTGGCACAGACCCTACGAAACTGATGAGAGGAGATGATCCATATAGGAAATAAAAACGAACGCATCTGGGTATGGCTGCACGACTCTGAACTCTACAAAGCGGTCTATCGTTCAGCCGACAGTGCCTTTGTCGTATTCAATGAGCACGATGAAATCATCTTTACCTACACCTGTGTTAACGCTAAACAGTTACAAGAAATTGAAACGCTTTTGACGCGTATCGGCGCAAAACAACTTGATAAATGTACAGAACCGTTTACATATCTTTAAAAAAAACATTTTTTTTTTAGTCTCTCCACTGTACTTTCATCCACGACTCCATAAATCGCTTTGAGAGATCGGGTCGTGCCTTTGCGATATCGGTAATCGTGATAATTCCCACAACTTTTTCAGAGGAAATCACTGGTAATTTCTTGATTTTATGCTCCTTGAGTATCTCAAGAGCGTTTTCTACGGTATCAAGTGCGTCTACTACTTTAATTTTCTTTGACATTATCTCTCGTACCTTTGTTTTCTTTGCATTCCGATGTTGACAAATTGTCCGTTCAATGAGATCTCGCTCTGTGACTATACCAACACACGTCTCGCCTTTGGTGACTACCAATGATCCCACTTTCTTCTCCTTGTATAAGGTACATGCCTCAAGCACAGAGGCGTCCGCGTCAATGGTAATCACCTGTCTGGTCATGATCTCTTTTATCAACATATCGTTCCACACCATTTTTTAATAACGAGAGAATCGTATCAGGCCTCTCCGTTATATTCTTATCTTCCTGTTCTATACCGATGTGTGTGAAAATCAAACCACGAAATGACATTCTTAAAGATATCATTCGAGATGGAAAAAAACATCCAAACGGATGGCATGCCGCATTTGGCAAGGACCCGTCGTTGTTTTCACATGACTGTTATATCTTTCACCCTCACATCGGTATCTACCTGTTAAAAGAATACAATAAAAACCCATTCGAAGTCAAAGGGGTAGGATCAAAACTCGCACGACACATCGATGACGACATTCAAGAGCAAATGAGCAGAAAATCCGGGGACTTTGGAATCATCAAAGGGGACATCCAGAAGATTTTTCTAAATATCCAACGAGGCATCCCCCCTCAACAAATCCTTTCCAGCGCACTGCAAGGGGATGATCTTGGGCTCACCATCCCGGTTCAAGGACGGGCATCAACCTCTATAGACACGTTTCACTCTCTGAAGAATGTATTTTCTCATCAACAAAGAAAACTGGAAACCCATCTTAAAAAAATGGTTTCTGATGATGGACTCTTTACATCCTATGAATAATGTTCTCGAAGGACCTCTTGGATTTCCTCTGTAGCCTTTTTCCGTTTCTCTTGAAGATCATGCAGAAGTCGTTCCATCTGTTCTGCAGCTCGTTTCTTGCACACACCGCACATCAATTCCCCGTTCTTGCACGACTCATAGATGCCTTTTAACTCGTTATCATCTTCAACGAGATGGTACAGGAACAGCTCGTAGATCATGCATTCATCCGGTTTTCCCCCGGTTTTCTTTTGTTCCTCCAGGGTAACGGCCCCACCGGTTTTCGCGTTTATAATCTTCTTCTTTGCATCCAATGGGGTATCGGTTAGGAAGATTGCGCTCTCCGGTTTTGATGACGACATCTTTTCCCCCGTAAGACCCGTGATGAACCGGTGATAGGTAGACGATGGCTGCAGAAAGCCATATCCATGAAATGAGGGTTCGATGCGAGAGAGTGCTTCATCGATGGAAGGAACATTTTCTTGTTTTGCGGTGTTGATATAGATAGCTTTGTAATCAGTGATGCGTTTCAAATCAGTAAATTGCAGCCTATGTAGAGTCTTTTCTGCAGCATCAAGCAGCTCATTAACGTTCGTATCAACCTTAACGAACACCCCGATCTTGTCGTCTTTTGTCACCGTCACGTTGTAGAGACGATGTGCTTGAGCAATATCACGACTCAGTCTGATATGTGGGTCTTGGTCAACACCTACAGGAACAAGCGTTGGTCGAATGCCGCCATATTTCTCAAGCTGCACGTGAAGGATATCCCCTGTTTGAACCAACGGGGAGAAAATATGCGCCATGTTCGTCGATCCCTCAAAGCCATATGTCGCAACCATCTGTGACCAGTTTACTTTTTTCCCAAGCAGAAACGCCAGGTCTTTTACATCCTGATGCTTGGATTGGAAGTAAAGATGACTGCGTTTTGGGTCCAACCCAAGCGCAATATAATTAGCAATGTATTCATTTATCGCAAGTTCTTTGGTTTCCTTTAGGCTGTATCCTCTGGTTGCGTACGCCTCGATGTCAGCGACTGCAATGAATATATCTGCACCAAGACTCTGGTAATATAAGACCTCGTCGATGACCATCTTATGACCCAGGTGCATGCGTCCGGATGGCATCAACCCTGTAAGTATCGCCCAAGGCTTCTTCTTTATAATCGCATCATGGATAGTTTCAAAACCCCGATGGCCGAACACGACGCCTCGTCGCAGCAACCGATGTGGGTGTGGCAGGTCTTTCCAGAGGTCTTCGGAGAATTCCTGAATTCCGAATTCATCACGCAACCGTGCATAATCCTGGTAGGTGGTCGAACTCCATGGGTCTATCTTCATAGGCGTTCTATCTCTACATCAGGTTTCCTTACAAAAAGTTACCGTTAACCAAAGAGATCAAAAAATAACCTATGGGGCAAAAATTTGTGATCATGTAAGGTTTATGAAAAATAAAACACTTGAGATTATTTCGATTCTGTATTCTAAAAAATGGATTATACTCATCTAGATAGGAGAAAAGAAACGAACATTTGAATTTTTTTTAATGTATTTGATGCGACTACTTTTTCCTATATTCAAGTATTGAACCTATTGCACTACCAATTGTGATACCACTCCCTATCCCGATTGAAAGGAACAGTGCTAGATTTTTTTCGATACTTCCGATAATACTCCCAAAGAGTGCTCCAACTGCAAAACCAATAGCAACGCCAAATGTCATTTTATTCATAATTTTTTACCAAGATACTTGTCAATTATCATTATTATTTAAATTTTTTTTTAAAGAATTCGTCCATGTGTGTTAGAATCAAATTTTTTTCTTATCTGTCGACCAAATATTGCTCTCCTTCCACAATGGAGAGTTGTTCTTTTGGATTTGATGTTCAAACGATAGTAATGATTCATCGAAAGAAACTCGGAGAAACGCATACGCATAGATACATATTAAAGAGGGGTTTACTTCTGTGAAGGAGCCAGGACTGCTGATGGGATGTTTATTACTCCTACCTACGATTTTCTCTGTTGGAGTTAGTGCGCAATAGAACAGGAAAAACATACCTTTATATCATATAGTTTCATTACGACCCTCAGGGGTACAAGCGTGGAGTTTTTTCCATGATTCAACATTGCTCACTTTGCGGTACAAATCTTTTGCCAGCTGATGAAGAGGGTCTATGCCATCTTTGTAAGATGTCCATCATCTTTAATGAACAGACCTTTCCAGAAGTTGATGACTGTGCCGCATAACATCTCTATGTGAAGGTAAAAACACTAGTTGCAGCATAATCGATATAAGACAGAAGGCTATCGTCCATTCTGCAGTCTATGAACCCTGATTTACAGAAAATCCTTCAAAGACAGCATTACGCGATTGTCGGAAAGCACTCAGGAGTGAAGCTTTGCCATTGGGTAAAACAAAGCCTTCTGTTCGGCAGGCAGTGCTACAAACAAACCTTTTATGGCATCAAGTCACATCGATGCCTGCAGATGACGCCTGCGATAACCCATTGTACGCAGATGTGCCTGTTCTGCTGGCGTTTCCAAAATTTCACTGAAAAAGAATTACATGACATCGACGATCCTCAGTATATCTTGGAATATGCGATAACCGCACAAAAAAAACTTCTTACCGGGTTCAAAGGGGATCCCCGCTGCGATCAGAAAAAATGGAAGGAGGCAAATCAGCCAAACATGCTTGCCTGCTCTCTTTCTGGAGAACCTACACTCTATCCCCGACTCGGGGAATTTTTCGAGGCGTGCCATCAGAAAGGCATCACGACATTCCTTGTGACGAATGGAACAACCCCTGATTCGTTGGAACGACTTGATACCTTACCAACACAACTCTTTGTCTCACTTGTTGCACCTACTGAAGAGATCTATAAAAAACTCTGTGCCCCCCTTATTCCAAATGGATGGGAAAAAATACAGCGGACCCTCTCACTACTTCCCTCTCTTGACACACGAACCGTGATTCGCCATACTCTAATCCATGGGTGGAACATGGACGAGAAATATATCAGCGCGTACGCTAAGCTTGATTCACTCGCATCACCGATGTTCATCGAACCGAAAGGATATGTCTTTGTCGGCTCATCACGAAACCGCCTGCATTTCTCAAATATGCCTCATCATGATCAAATCAGGGATTTTGGACAGAAGCTTGCAGAACAGATTGGGTACGAGCAGGTTAAGGAAAAAGAAGACTCATTGGTTGTCCTGCTTTCGCCAAAATAAACAAACAAAAGAATTAAAGAAAAAAAACAACAAGGATTAGAATTTTCCACGTAACTTCCGGCGTTCTACTTTCACGCCATTCGGGGAAACCACCATAAGGTTGTTCCCAATTCCTGCAACATCGCCACCGATGTCATCAGTGATTCTCTTTAACTCGTTGGTGACTCGTTTCAGCAGCACTTCTTGATCAGAAATTGCAGTGAAATCAAGGATTAGCACATTTCCACCATAGACAAAATCCGTTAAATCCTTTAAATCTTCATACCGTTGAATGTCACCAATGGCAACATGCATCCGTGCACCAGCCGTGCTTTCGACTTGTGCGTCTGCATATTTTTCAAGATCAATATATCCCTCTGTTATTGCTGTTTTTTTCTCACCAAAAATCTTACTTGCTATTCCCATTCTGACACACTACTCCTAATTTTTGCCCGTATTCTTAAATATAAGTCGCTTTATAAACATTTGTAAAGTGCAATAATTACCGGTTTTTGTTGTGTTAGAGTCCCATTCTATGCTTTCGTATGTTTTAGATGAAGGAACAACAGCCTCCACGACAATTATGGAAACATGGTTCCACTTTGATATGAAGATAAACCGTCATACAGTAAGAAATTTAGTCCCCATGCACAATAATCAACAACCAGCCTTCTTTTATAGAAACAATCCATACCTTTTTTTTATCTCACCGGATACTGCCTCTCAGACGACTTTGAGTGACACCTATGCTATATTATATCCATGGCTATCAATCAAGCCCCGTTGGGGAAAAAGCAACTCTCCTTAAGAAAACCATACAAGCCATACCAATCACCTATCGCGAAGGCCCTGCAGAGGATCTTGTCATTTCTCACTGTCTAGATCGTATTGCAAAGATCATACGGGAAGATCCTCGCGTCGTCTTAATAGGCTCCTCTCTTGGGGGGTTTCTTGCGGCCTCCACTGCTCTTGCCCACTCAAACGTCATCCAACTCATTCTTCTTAATCCTGCCATCATACCACCAGACATTAATCTACGTACGATAAAGGGAATGCCATTACGGATTCTTGAGGAGATGAGGGAACAAAGACTCTTTACTGAGAAGATCCCGGCAAGCATCACTATCCTTCGGGGGACACAGGATGACATCGTACCTGACCAATGGATTATATGTTTTGCCAAAACACAGAACGCGACGATACAGCTCTACGACGATGATCATCGGTTCTCAAAAAACCTTCAGAGACTCCCGGGTATTATCTCTGAGCTATTATGATCTAGTCAGTGTGCGACTTAGTGAGTAAGTGTCCATAATCGATCACCGACATAATGTAGCGTCTTTACAGCTTTCCCTGGTTTTTTTGTTTTCATCTCCACTCCGCTCATTAACGCAACACCGATTGCTAACGACTTATGATGTTTCTCATC
>MUGD01000260.1 GCA_002900555.1 Thermoplasmata archaeon M9B2D
GATGCAAACGACAAACCGATTCAGAATGTGGTGATTAATAAGGTAACGATCATAGGGTAGTCTTGTGTGGTTGCTATGGCTGTTCTTTCCGATTTAGATATCGAACAAGCGCTAAAGCAGGGTGAGCTTGGTATCGAGCCGTTTGTGCAAAGGAACCTGACCCCAAATGGGTATGATCTTTCTATTGAGGAAATATTTATTAAAAAAACAGACCGGCATATCAAGGATGGTGTTGCGGTCATCCCACCACTGACTTGGTTTGCCGTTAGTACCAAGGAATTTGTTAAAATGGGACCTCAGATTACTTCTCAGTTATGGATTCGGTCTAGTTATGCACGTAGAGGCATCATGGCAAGCTTTGGGAAGGTCGATGCCGGGTTTCATGGGACACTTACCTTTGGGTGTTTTAATGCCAGTGATACGGATGTGGAAATCCCGATTGGTGACCGTTTTTGTCAGATTGTTTTTGAGAATCTTGAGCGGATACCAAAAGAATTGTATCATGAGCGGTCAGGCACGTATCAGAACCAGCGTGGTGTGACGTTACAAAGATGAGTCTTTAATCATTAAAAAGATATATATACATATATATTTCTTATCCCTTGATAAAACAATAAAAAAACAAGATAGAAGACTACATGAACTTTAGGAGAGTTTGAAGTAAGGGAAACGCGTGAGGGAATCGCTCAAAAAACAATTGTAAGAAAATACGAAGCGATATGTCATACGAGAACGGAATTTTTACAGAGAGCACTCCCCAGTCGCTCTCTGCACCCTTGGTATCTTTCGCTTTTACTCTCACAGAGTACGTTCCTTTTTGACTCCAACTATGAAGTGCAGATTGTTGTACACCAGAATCATACGGTCCAAGCCATCCACTAGTGGTGTTATCCCCCCAATCAAAATAATAAAAGACAGAATCTGCATCGGAATCCGTCGTGACAACAGTGAAGAGGTATTGAACGAGGGGTTTCCCGCTAGACGGGCCATCTATTTCTGGGATAGTAGGAGGAGTATTTGTATCATCAATCAAAGCCCACGTTGTATCCGAGATAGTCAACGCGGTCGCATCGGTTACCGATAGGACAACAGAATAGTTCCCTATGCTAAGATAGCTGTGTGTTGGGTTTTGCATATTTGAAGTATAACCATCACCAAAATCCCAATGAAATTCATACGGTGGAGAACCATTTTCCGCGGTTCCTGTAAACTGAATAATCTGATTAGGAGACCCATAATACGGACCATGTGCATCAACATCGAACCCTAGGACGGTGAAATCAGATGCCGATATCGCCGAAATACTTGATTGAGACGTTTTGACGATAACTTTAATTCGACAATTGTCAGAACCACCGATATCAATACACCATTGGTAGCATCCGTCATTCGGAATATCGGAAACAATAGGTTCCCAGGGACCAGCAATACCATGACGAGAAATCAGAATATCGACGGTTGATACACCCTGCGAAAACGGAACTGCAGAAAGCCATCGGATATTTCGAATCGATCCGCTTCTGAATGTTTCACCCCCGTGTGGAGATTGTACCAATGCAGAAAGCTCATTTGGTGAAACCCATGGGGAGAACGCCTTCAGTTGGTTTTGATAAGACGGCCACGCTCCTTGTTCAGCTTGAATAACGACATCCTCTCGACCATCGTGATCAAAATCACCATCCACAAGAAACGCTGAGAAATCACCAGAAGGAGGCATGGAAAACGTCCCCTCAAGAACCCAATTCCCATTTCCATTGCCTAGATAGGCATATCCAGTTGGACCAGCATAGCCGACGATATCAAGAAATCCATCACCATTAAGATCACCAAACTGAGGATAATATACCCCGGAGGTTGGTAAACCATTTGATACTGAATCCCAATCGTTATTTTGCACATCATAGATGTAACATCCGATACCATATGAACCGCTTCCAAGGACAATATCCTCCCATCCATCATTGTTCATATCCCCACAGTCAAGACCATTCCATAATCCTCCAGGAAGACCAATCTGTGTCATTGTAAAATTGAACGTACCATCGCCAAAAAAGACATGGGTCGCTTCACGATTCCCTGCAAAATCAGGGAATCCATCCGCATTAAAGTCAGCGGTTTCTAGATTATTATTGTTGTTTCCCCCAGTTAAAGCCCATCTCTGCGACCAAGTTCCATTCCCATGATTTTCATACAGATGATATCCGTTGCAGCAGCCAAAGGATTGGGAAATAAGATCAAGGCGGCCGTTACAATCAAAATCAGCAAGTCCACATTCAAACATTCCCCAGTCTTCACCACTAGTCCCTAGTCCTGTCGCCCAAGGAATCCAATTCGAACCAGTTCCATCCCCTAATGCAGCACCAAGTAACGTATCACCAAATCCAGAACCGGGCGTTGCATAGTTATGATGAATACCCCACACCACATCAAGATTCCCATCTAAGTTAAGATCCCCTGCTTCGATGCCACCATATCCAAAATTACCGACTTGCTGAACAGACCAAGATCCCTCACCCGAACCTAACCACACCATAATCCCATGTTGAGGACTATTTATATACGGTGATCCATGGTCACCGACACATATGACATCTAAATTTCCATCATTATTTATATCAGCAAGTTCTAGCTCGGTATTACCTCCTTCTTTTGCTGGTGTCTCAAGACCTGTTGATTTTTCGACAAAGACAATCGTTCTATGAAACGGAGAAGTAACCTGATGTGGAGTGATTTTACTTCCAGTAAATGAAGCTGCTGTTAAAAAAAGCATAAGAACAATAAGAAAAATT
>MUGD01000261.1 GCA_002900555.1 Thermoplasmata archaeon M9B2D
GTCTTGCCAAAATCGCACAAAAAATAGCGGATATGAAGATCGATCTTGTGATGACCGAGTCAAAAAGCTCTCAGCGGGGAAAGACTGCCCGATGGAATATCATCGCTGACCTTTCCAAAAGTCCCTGTTCAGCAAATGAGATCAAACAATCTTTGTTACAATCTGGTTATGTGGAGTCGATGAGTATCACACGGATAGCTCGTGACCGTCTTCATCGCTGAAGAAGCAGGTTTTCGCAACGTTGAAATTATTAGTCAAAACTGCTATAGTCAAAAAGAGATTGATAGTAGACTTGTTGGTAAAATTACAAGCATTAAAGTGCGTGCATATAAGGAATTGAGGTAAAAAGCAAAAACCCTACTCAACAAGAGAAAGCCTTATTTTTAATACTGAAATGATGAACACATCCTTGCGACGGATAAGGGTAGGTTTTTGTGCGAAAGCATATAAAAAAAAATGAAAAAAGAATGGATTTGTTTCTTTTTCCCATAGTTTATTTCGTATTCCAAAAACAGATTGAGAGCGTATATAGACGTATTTTTCATATATTTTTAAGATATATTTTTATAGTTTAAGTGATAGAAATATAGTAGTGGGAAGAAACATGACGAAAAAATCCAAAGCATTACTTCCAGGAATCGTAGTAGGATTCATACTTGGGAATCTCATTCTTGTTACAATCCCTCCTACTTCAGCTGGACCGGTCTTTCCGATCCAAAGCTCGTTAAACGTCAGTTGGGGGAATGAAACAACCAAACCGATTGTTCCCCGGGGAGAAATACGAACCTTAACATTAGTCATCACTCACACGATCGCCACGGCAGCGCTTGGGGAAGATGTCCTAAAGCTGCTCACCGGACTAGTCATCCCAATTTCGATATCCATTACAGGGAAATCGTCGTGGTGTACAGCGGTCATCTCACAGGGGACCGTACCAATCGTTGTTCAGCCTGACACCGTATCAACCGTTCAAACAAAAGTATCAATCCAAGTGGCAAACGATGCCCCGGCATATGGATTAGGATATATCACCATTAAGGTGACGGCGGAACAAACCAGTCTTATTGAAGGAACTGAAAATACTGTGACCCTGAGTTTTATTCCTGAGTACAAAGCACTGATACAATCGTCTTTGCCGAAAGCAAATGTTAAAGAAATCGGACCAATGGACACCGCAGTGTTTCCCATTGAGATAACGAATCTTGGAAACGCGAGGACGCTTGTCATGTTGAATGTCACGAATGTTCCAAAAGATTGGAACGCTGTGATCACCTCTCAACTCATCTTAGAAGAAGATGGAGGTAGCGCAACAGCCTACCTCGTTGTAAAACCACCAACGTCGTTTGGGTACCATTACGATGAACAGACGATTCGGGTTTCTATGCAGCCTGTCAAAGCTGACGACGACTCAAAAAAAGGACAAATAACCTACGAAACATTTCTCATACAAAGCAGAGGGTTTTCCCTTCCAGGATTTGATGTACTAGTCTTCCTTGGTGCATTAGGTATCGTTTTGCTACTACTAGTCGCACCATGGAAACAAAAAAAATAAACAAAGAACAGCGATAATAAACAGGGAAAGCGTCATTTATTTTCCTAGTCATTGGAAACGCTAAGTATGCACTTGCGGTTTTATAGGTCCATTCTCTCGTACGTATATATTGCACGTGGAAGGGAAAATCTACATGCTTCGACCAAATAAAAAAAATCATAAGGGAAGACGATAGAAAAAATAGCTCACATACCCAGGTACATTTTAGATGTATCCTTTTGTCCACAGCATAAAAATCGCACAAGCACCAGAGATGACTGCTACAACAACAAGCACGCCTAGTGCTACAACGATATCAACACTAAATGAGGAGGATACGGCCTGTTCCACTGTTGTAATGTTCATTGTAATCTGAGCCAAAGACCCAGCCTGAGTATCTGTTACCGATACGTTGATCGTATACTCGCCAGGGGTGGTCCACCAATGACAACAGGTAAAAGGAGTGCCGCTTGGTAAAAACATGCTTGAATTAGGAAGGGACGTGTCATCTCCCCATGTGACCGTATACCGGATAGCGTCGTCGTCTATATCCGTCGCAATAACCGTAAAATTATACGTGGTCTGTATCGTACCATTTGTTGGTCCAATGATCGTCGGTTTTGTCGGAGGATGGTTAACCCGGTATATGATCACACATGTTGTCATCGCGGTATCGACCGCTCCTTTATCGTCAGTAACTGTAAGGGTGACATTGTATGTCCCTGAGCGGGTATAGATATGACCAGCAACCTCTCCGGTTCCATTGGTGCTGTCACCAAACTCCCAGAACCAAACTGTGATAAAACCATCTGGGTCGTAGCTACGTGACCCGTCAAAAAGAATTGTCCTGTTAACAAACCCTTCGTAAGGTTCACCAGCGGAAGCATTTGCGATAGGTTTTTTATTTTCCGGAGGCACCCACCCTCCACTACCATCATAACTTTTTGTGGTGAAGATGTACGATTGTCTGGTATCAAGTCCGCTCCCTTCTGGATCCGTCGCATTGACCCAGACCGTATATGATGTTACGTATGCAAGACCAGAAAGCGCCAATGTCTTATTCCCATTCGTCGCTCCTGTACCACTATTCGTCTGTCCATTACTACATTCTATTGTCCATGAGAATGAGTCTCCCTCCGGGTCGCTGATCAGGATGCTCCAGGTGAGGCTTACCGGCTGATTCGTTGAACCATCCACCGGAGAAGGAGTACCAAATACGGGAGGTTCATTATCGGATATGTACGCACCCATCGTCAA
>MUGD01000262.1 GCA_002900555.1 Thermoplasmata archaeon M9B2D
GATGACATCAACGTTTTTCTTTCGGTTGACAAGCAAGAAAACGGATGGAAGGGGTTTACAGGATTCGTTCCTCAAAATGTACTAAGGATACAACCATCAGCAAAAGATAGTATCGCAATTACCTGTGGTCCCCCTGAGATGATCAAACGTGTTATCGATAATCTCATCGGTCTTGGTTTTTCTGGGAAACAAATCTTTACAACACTGGAAATGAGGATGAAATGCGGTATCGGGAAATGCGGTCGATGCAACGTTGGACCGTTATATGTCTGCAAAGATGGACCTGTGTTTTCCTATGAACAACTACAAGGTATCAAGGGAGAACGATGAATAAGACCAAGCGACATTCAAAGGACAAAGACCTTATGGAAAAACCATCAGAGGTTGTCTCTCAGGTTCTTGTCGTTGGAGGCGGTGTTGCTGGTATCCAAAGTGCCCTTGATTTGGCAAATGCTGGGTATAAAGTATACCTTGTTGAGAAGAAACCAAGTATTGGGGGCGTCATGGCGCAGCTGGACAAGACGTTTCCCACCAATGATTGCTCTATGTGCATTCTCTCCCCAAAGCTTGTTGAAGCAGGACGACACCCGAATATAGAAATCTTCACATGTTCGAATGTCGAGCAGGTCGCTGGACAGGCGGGGCATTTCACAGTTACTGTACGCAAACATGCAAGATACGTAGATATTGAGAAATGCAAAGGCTGCGGGGATTGCCGTGACGTCTGCCCGGTCATAAGACCAAATGAGTTCGAAGAGAAATTAAGTTCTCGGCATGCAATCTATCAGGTGTTTCCTCAAGCCAATCCAAGTGCCTATACGATAGACAAACAAGGGGTTTCTCCCTGTCGTATCGCATGCCCTGCTGGACTTAACGCACATGCATTCATCGCTCTTGCCGCTCAAGAAAAGTTCGCAGAGGCATACGAACTCATCAAAGAAACCATACCACTCCCCGGAGCACTTGGTCGAATCTGTTATCATCCCTGTGAGAATGAATGTAACAGGAAAGATATTGATGAACCCATCTCTATCTGCCTTATCAGACGATACATCGCAGATTATATCTATCAACATCCGGAAAAACTTCGAGACTATCAAAAAGGTATCAATGAAGAACGACTCGAGAAAAAACCATCAAAAAAACGGGGGAACAATCAAAAAGTAGCGATAATAGGAGCTGGCCCAGCAGGTTTGACAGCTGCGTACGACCTGGTAAAATTCGGGTACCAACCCACCATTTTCGAAGCAGAAAAACACTTAGGCGGAATGCTCCACTATGGAGTACCAGATTATCGCCTCCCAAAACAAGATCTTCACAACGAAATCGATCTTCTTATCCAGGATACACATATAGAGATTAAAAACAATCAAAAACTCGGCAGAGACTATAGCATAGCTGATTTGAAAAAACAAGGTTACAAGGCCATTTTTCTTGCCATCGGTGCTCATAAAAGCCGCCCCTCAGGTATTGAATGCTGTCCCGGTACTGACACCTGCGTCCTTGAAGGAGTCGAATACCTCAAGCAGCTGAATCGAAACATGATAGCACCAGAGTATTTCAAGAGAAAAAAAATCCTTATCATCGGGGGTGGAAACGTTGCCATGGACTCCGCACGCACCGCACGCAGACTTGGCGGAAATGTCACCATTGTCTACCGACGAACTCGTAAAGAAATGCCAGCTGATGAAGAAGAAATCCATCATGCACAAGAAGAGGGAATCGAATTTACCTTCCTCACCGCACCGACAAAACTGCAAAAAAAAGAAAAAGAAATCTGTCTTGAGTGCATACGAATGGAACTTGCGGAACCTGATGCCTCAGGAAGGCGGCGACCACAACCAATACCCAATTCAGAGTTTAACATCCCCTGTGATTATACGATTTTTGCTATCGGTCAGGAGCTTGACACCAAACTCATGGAAGACGACGCTATCAATCTCACACCAAACGGATTTATTCAAGTCGATTCTGTAAGCCTGCAGACCTCGCAGGATGGAGTATTCGCTGGTGGTGATGCAGTGACTGGACCAGCCTCAGCAGTGGAAGCAATCGCAGCGGGACACGAGGCAGCAATATCCATTGATCGGTACCTTAACAATGAGGATCTGAAAAAAAACAGGGAGAAACAACCACAACAAAAAGGAAACATCCCACCAGAAACCTCTTGTATCCATACACCACGAGAACACCCCTTGGTTCTTTACCCAGAGGAACGAATCAAATCCTTTACAGAAGTTAATCAAGGATTTTCCAGAGAACAAATCCTGCGAGAAGCAAAGAGATGTATCAATTGTGCAGGATGCTGCGAATGCTTTCAATGCCTTCAGATTTGTGAACCAGAAGCGATAAATCATACCATGAAGGACGAAATGATACGCTTGGATGTTGGATCGATTATTCTTTCTCCGGGTTTTGATGAATTCAAGCCTGACATAAAACAGGAATATGGTTATGGTCGTTTTCCAAATGTTCTTACGAGTATCGAATTTGAACGAGTACTGTCAGCCTCTGGACCATACGCTGGTCATGTGGTCCGGCCATCTGATCAGAAAGAACCACGAAAGATAGCTTGGATACAATGCGTTGGATCACGAGATGTACCATTAAACAAAAATTACTGCTCATCGGTATGCTGCACCTACGCAATCAAAGAAGCAGTGATTGCAAAAGAACACGCACCAGATATCCAACCGACCATCTTTTATATGGACATGCGCACCTATGGCAAAGGCTTTGAGTCATACTACAACCGGGCAGAAAAAGAA
>MUGD01000263.1 GCA_002900555.1 Thermoplasmata archaeon M9B2D
TCATTTACAGAACCAGACATGGTTAGATGAACAGAATATCACTTATTCGCTGAATGTCAGCTTGGAGTATTATCCCTCCTACATTGAGGCAGTATTGGATTTAAAGAAAACCCCTCCATTACTAGATGCGGTTATCGTTGATGAGCCTGTTGGAAAAAAGTTTGCTGCAGATGGCACAACAAAAATAATACATGTCATTGATACAAACGAATCATTCGGATTGGGTGTGAAAAAGGAAAACACGGAGTTATTACAAAAAATAAACCAAGAGCTGGAACAGTTCATTGGGTCTGCAGAATGGAATGCACTCGTTGCGAAATACTTCGAGTAAGCTACAAGTGATCCGTTGGTAACCGATACAATCATCAACTCTTTTCCTCATTTGATGAGTGGACTTGCTGTCACTATTGAATTAACAATACTAAGCATGTTCCTCTCATCGATTCTAGCTATCATCATGGCGTTTGGCCGATCCTACGGAAAACAACCTCTCCCTATTATTGTTCTTGTTTATGAAAAAATCTTCAGAGGTATTCCTCTCATTGTGATATTTATTTTAGTCTACTTTGGACTGGCCCAAATAGGAATTTTAATAGATGCGTTTAGTGCAGCTATCATTGGGCTTGCGTTGCATAGCACAGCATACCAGATACAAATCTATCGAAGTGCAATCAATTCAATCCCCGAAGGTCAAATCATCGCGGCTCGGTCTATCGGAATGTCTAAACTTAAGGCAATCCGGTATATTCTTCTCCCTCAGATGTTACGATTATCAATACCAGGCTGGTCCAATGAATTTACGATAATTTTAAAGGATACTTCAATTGCGATTGCCATCGGTGTTGTCGAGTTAATGCGACAAGGAAGGTATGTTATCGTTCGAGAGCCAAGTGAGGCCTTGTATATCCTTTTAGTCGTTGCCTTGATTTATTTCATTTTTGTCTTTACAATCAATCGTGGTTTGAGCTATTTAGAAAAAAGATACCATATTTCTGGTCTGGAGATAACAAATGCACGGTAGAAAAAGGAGCGTGGTTCTATGGCTATGCTTGAAGTAAAAAATATCCATAAATCCTTTGGAACAACTGAGGTCTTAAAAGGAATTTCGTTTTGTATGGAGAAAGAAGAGACAAAGGTTATCATTGGAACGAGTGGAACAGGAAAAAGCACACTTCTGAGATGTATCAATCAACTCGATCCACCAGATAAAGGTGAAGTTTGGCTTGATGGCGAGGAACTTACAAACCCATCGACAAATATCAATAGGGTTCGTCAAAAGATTGGGTTCGTATTTCAAGATTTCAATCTGTTCAATCATCTCACCGCTCTGAGAAATGTCAGTATCGGTTTAGAAAAAGTAAAGCAGATGAATAAGGAAAAAGCAAGAGAACGAGCAAGCAATGAGTTAAAACGTGTTGGCCTAGAAAAACAAATCAGTCAATACCCTGCCCAGTTATCTGGAGGACAGAAGCAACGAGTTGGAATCGCCCGTGCATTAGCAATGGACCCTGACATTATCCTTTTTGATGAGCCTACATCGGCGTTGGATCCTGAACTTATTGGCGATGTCCTTGATGTGATGAAATCACTCTACGGGAAGGTCGCGATGCTAATTGTGACGCATGAGATGGGGTTTGCACGCAATGTGGCAGATGAAATCATATTTATGGAAGGCGGTGTCATTGTCGAAAAAGGACCACCAAAACAAATGTTCCAAAACCCAACCAAGGAACGAACAAAACAGTTCCTTGGAAGGATAGCTACCTTATATGGAGAGGAGTAACCAACGATGGCAACATCCACTTTTTTTGAATTTTTCCTTGATTCCTTACCAAAGCTTCTTGAAGGATTGCAGATAACTTTTCTCCTTACCATTGTTGCGATTATCGCAGGTTTTCTCCTAGGAGTAACACTTGCTCTTGGGCGGGTATACGGAAATAAAGTAATATCCGGTATCTGTATCGGATTTATAGAGGTGATTCGTGGGACGCCATTACTTGTGCAACTCTTCATTATCTACTTTGGACTTGCCTCAGTCGGCCTTGTTTTTTCCCCGATACAAGCAGCGTTATTCGGTTTATCTCTTAATAGTGGTGCGTACCAAGCAGAATACCTAAGAGGATCAATTCAGGCTATTCCCTCTGGCCAGATGGTAGCCGCACGGACATTGGGGATGTCCAAGATACAATCGATACGTACTATTGTCCTTCCACAGGCGTTACGTATCTCTATCCCGGCATGGTCAAATGAATTAATTTATCTATTCAAATATACATCGATTGCTTATCTCATCCAAGTACGGGAATTAACCGCAGAAGGTCAGATTATCGCATCAAGAAATTTCCGATATGTAGAAATATATCTGATTATCGCTTTGATTTATCTTATATTTACCTTCATCATCTCCGAAATAGTAGACCGGACGGAAAAACGGTTTCATATTCCTGGTCTTGGAGTGCCTACGAGAACAAGCTGGTTGAGAAACGCGTAGGACGGGAGGAATTCTCATTTTATTTTAAACAGAGGGGGTTTATCTATCATCAGGGACACTCATATGTACCTTAGACCTGGTTTCAGAAAGTGACAACACAAATCCAAGAGCTGCCAAGAAAAGATCGGTGACGATAAGACCAACAAGAGATACGACCAGAATCTGTTCTTCTGTGACTGGAAACATCGATGTAAAAATCACTATCGCAGTCAGCTCCCGGGTTCCTAGTCCTGCGAACGTAATCGGGATGAATCCCGCGAC
>MUGD01000264.1 GCA_002900555.1 Thermoplasmata archaeon M9B2D
GTAATCGAGCTGGAAAGAGGCGACACTCTCGTTGCCTTGGATTCACTTGAGAAGGCTCTGGATATTGCAGAACGATATCGGAGAGGAATCCTTCTGAATGACGTGCTTATCAACTTAGTGCGCGTAGAACTTGCACTTGCCAAGGCATCTGGCGAAAGTAGTTCAAGATTCGTTCCAGGAAGGTGGCTTTCCAAATTAGTGAACTATGCAAGAGACAATGACTTACCTGGTATCAAGATGTATGCAGCTCTTCTCAAATCCGAGTTCTACCTGATTCACGGACAAACACAAGATGCACATGAAACTCTCGTGACTGCGCTGACCATCTCAGACTCATTAGGCGTCAAGACCCTCAGAAAGATGATCAATGACAGAATCAGGGAGGTGAATCAACTTCTGAGAGAGGAAGCAGTGTCTTCTAAGAGGAGGAGAGAGTGAAGCCTAGTGAAACCACTCGGAACTATAACAAAGTACTATCCGTTCATCGATGAAACATCTAAGGAGATATTGAACTCTCTGATGGATGAATCAGACAATTACTATGAATTCGTACAACGACTATGTGAAACTACGATCGAGAATGAGGTTCCATTCAATCTTGCATATCTTGCCACAGTCCAGGCTTGGTGGTGTAGAATGAGTGGTACTCTGCAACAGATTGGGGAGAGATACAATGATGTTCCCTGGATAAAGCCGTGGTTGTATATTGTCGATTCAGGAAAGAGAGATCAAGCATTAACTCATGATACAGTCATTAGGTATATTGATTGCGCATTAGAACAGCAAGTTGATGATTGGATAGAAATTGACCTCCACATTCTTCATGCGTTCTTTCATCATCCCATGGGAGAAATCATAAGTCTATTTGAGCCACTCGATAAAGCGAAAGACTTGATTGCTGCATATCCACATCTAGGCTGTTTTGAATCGGTATTGTATGCATTCGAAGCAATAGCAATATTCAAAGAAGATGACGTGAACGGTGCTCTTGAAATCCTCCAAAAAGGCAAGTCTCTCGCAAAAAGACATGATGATGAATTATACCTATACATGAATATGCTTCAAGAGGCAATCATACTATCAGGTGTCAATGTCAATGAATCGGCATCGATGTTCGAAAATCTCTATGAGTTGGTTCAAGATTTACAAGTACCTGCTTTATTCACTGAAATTTTGAATGATTCATCCCTTCTCTATGAGACAATGGGTGAATTTGATCTAACAATTTCATGCCATCATGAGATGATGAAAATATTGGATGGCAGTGATAGACGCATTAGTGACACGACATTCATGATACTCGGTAGGACCTACGCTACCTTAGGTGATGGTGAGAAATCTCTGGAGTGGATTAACAGAGGAGTTGAAGATAGTGGCCAATTTGAAAGCGCACCACTGTTACTCTATAGGGCTTGGGCATTAGCCTTAGTAAACAGAATTGATGAAGCAGAAAAAGTGCTAGAGACTGCATACCCATTAGTAATCAAAGATGGTCTTGAACGCTATCTAGGAATCTATTATCACATTTCAGGAGTAATTGAATTTAGAAGAGGCAACTATCTCTCTGCTATAGACTTGATAGAAAAGGCATTGGAAATTGCAGATAAATCTCCGCGAGGAACAGACCAGAATCGTGCGCTCCTTGATTTAGCACGAATTGAGAATTCTATGGCAACCCAATCAAAAGATGATATGAAAGTTGCAGCTCCTAGAAAATGGCTTTCCACCCTAGAAAAGCGCGCATGTGATGGTGACCTACCTGGCATCAGAATGTACGCAGGTATACTCAAGTCGGAGTTCTATCAGAATAATGGACAACTCAAAGATGCATTAGTTACACTTCAAGATGCGTTAACTATCACTGATTCTCTTGGTGTTCAAACCCTTCGAAGAAAGATAACTAAGCGAATACACAATCTTGAACAACTTCTCCAACAGGAGGGCACGATTTCTTGAAACCAATGGGGACCATCACGAAGTACTATCCGTTCATCGATGAGGAATCCAAGTCCATACTGGATTCTCTCATGAACGAATCGAGTAGCTACAATGATTTTGTGCAGCAATTATGTGAAGTAGTCCTTGAGGATGAAGTCCCTGTTAATCTCGCGTATATCGCAGCGGTTCAGGCATGGTGGTGCAGAATAGAAGAAACAATGAATTCGATTCATGAGAAGTACAACGATATAGTCTGGATTAAGCCTTGGGTTTACTTTCATGGTACACTAGAAAGAGACCAAGTATTACAACATGATGCTGTCGTTCAATCTATAGAAACAGCGATAGTTTCCTCACCGCAGGATTGGATAGAAACGGAGCTTCATCTCCTCCACGCATTTTTTCATCACCCCTTTGGTGAGGTTCCAAGTCTATATGAACCGCTTGAGAGAGCAAAGAAATTGATTAAGGCTAATCCTCTTTTGACCTGCTTTGAATCCCTGATTTATGCATTTGAGGGTCTAGCAAAGTCAAAAGAGGGTGATACAAAGGAGAGTCTTGTTTTCCTCAGAAAGGGAAAGGACCTTGCTGAGAGATATGATGATGTGTTGTATAAATACATGAACATGCTTAATGAGGGTAACATTCTGAGGTGTTTCAATGCTCAGGATGCATCATCAGTATTCGAAGAACTCTATGCCCTTGCCCTAGACATAGGTCCGCCTTACTTTATCTGTGAAGTCTTGAATGACTCGGCAATAGTGTTTGAAACAACTGGCGAGTACGACCTTGCTA
>MUGD01000060.1 GCA_002900555.1 Thermoplasmata archaeon M9B2D
AGTGCGGTAGCTGGAGCAGATTGTTCATTGAAGATGCCATAGAATACAATGAGTAGAAGGGGCGTGTTTAGTGTTCCGCCTCCGATACCGATCATAGATGAGAGTGTTCCTACACCTATCGCAAACATCACAACGAATAGAATATCCAGCAGCACTAATTCCTGCAAATTGACACCTTCTGTGTTCCGCGATTGTCAAAGCCCAGTACTTAAGAAGTTGGATATTGCATAGTTTCCTCCTCAATCAGGAGTTCCTCTTCTAGTAATCCAATAGAGCCCAATAAAGAATACGAGAAGACCAAGTAGTATCAAAATAGCAGCGAAATTCTGTTCTTGAATATCCTGAGCAAATGCATTGACTATCAGACCCCCTGCAAGAACAAGGAATCCGATTAAGGTCACTATTTTGCCAAGCCGTGTGTTGTAAGTTAAGAAACTCGGGAGTTCGTCTTCTCTCGAAATAACAGGGGCAATTGATACCTTCACACTACTCTTAAAGAAACGAGAAGAATCGTCTGTCAGAGAACCTTCAAGTTCACCCATTGATAATAGCTCGTTGATCAAAACAATAACATCTTCTGTATTAATGCTAAGTCGCTCACTCAGGGTTACAATGGCACTGATATTCTGTTCTGAAATAAGTTTGACAAGTTCTGATTTCTTATCCTCCAATTTGTGAACCTCTATGAGTCAATGTCTGTATTGGATTATGTAGTGAATCCTTGAGTGCTTATCTACTCTAAAATAATGCCCATTAGCGTATCAATATCTGCTTTTCCGTATAAGTTGCCATTTTCCGCTTGAACCAAACTCCTTATACATAGCTTTGTTTGCTGCGCCGTGAGGCTAAATGACAATAAGCGGCAATATTAACGTGGCAACACCAAAGAAATGGATGGATGCTTGGGATAAGATTTACAGTCAGATGCTTTCAGCAACTGATGATGAATTAGCTCGTATCGATGTTGGGCATCGCACTCAACAATTAGAACACGCATTGGCAATTACCAAGACTAATACAAATGGTCTGAAAGTTCTAGAGCTTGGAAGCGGCGATGGGAATATAGCCTGTTACCTTGCTCGACTTGGGTGTCAAGTCATTGGAATCGATGCTCTCGCAAGTGCTATTGCCGTCGCTCAAAGAAAAGCTAAGATTCTTGGTCTCACAGATAATGTTGAGTTTCGGTTGGATGACATCGATGGTTGGCCAATTCATCAGGATGCATACGATGTTGTAATTGCGATTCAATGTCTTCAGTACCTCTTTGATAGAGCAATTAGCAGATTGAGAGATGCAATAGCTGCTGTAAAGCCTGGCGGATTCTTTGTTTATAGCGGAAATATTCCCCCTCATCATGAAACCGACCCCCCTATCCGATTCATTACTGAGTATGAATTACGGAGTGAGCTTGAAGGCTGGACGCTACACGCCTTTGGTACAGAAGAGCGAATTGTAAATCCCAATGACCTTAGAGGATACGTTTGGGTTGTCGCAAGGAAACCATTGTGATTTGCGGCAATTACGTTTTAATGCCCCAGAATACAACATGTCCCGGATCAGTTTCATATGCTCCATTTTGAGAGAAGTTATCAGCTAGAAGGTCTTGGAGAATATTCCCTTCCACAACACCCAATTCAGGGAATTGCTCAGATGCAGTTTTTCTAATGAAATTATCAAGTCTCGGACTTTTGGACTCATTAAAGAACACAAAGGGGACCGTTATCCTTAGCATTCCATTTCTTTCTAGTATCCTTTTACTCTCGTAGATTGCGGATTCAAGTTCGTCAGGATATGGAATCCCTCGAAGACGTATCTCTGTTATTGACTTGTTCTGCGTTTCTATTGAGTGGATGCTTTCCCCCAGATGCAAGTATTCAATTCCCGTCTTACTCAGGATATCATCAGAACCAACGATAGCAATTGAAACACTATCATGTGAAGCCAACACTTCTCTGATACCATGCAGATCTTCAACAGTCAGATTTGGAAAGGCCGCAAATAGAATATATCCTCTAGGTTGAGGTCTCTCTGGTTCTTTTCCAAGTTTGTATAAAGTGCCAGAGTTCTCACGTCTGTATGCGAAGTAGAAATGAAGAATAGTCTCAATTGCATCGCGAAGGCTTTCATTCAAGTATTCCGGGGCTCTTGGTCCAAGTTCATACATTCTTCTATAAGGTCCAAGAGGACCTGGTTGAAGTGCACTAACTACAAGTTGGTCATCTTCCATCGCCTTGAGCAATTTGGGCAGTCGTGTTCTTCCAGGGTCTGATATATCTGCTATGGAATATTGAATGTCATATATTGAGGAGGGATGTTGGTCTATAGTGAGTAGTATTTTTCTCATAATATCTGACCGGGGCGTTTTCACTATCTCACCTACTGTGCAAATTGTAATGAAAAATCTCCTTAATACTCAAACGTTCAACGCCAGCGTATGCAAGTTGATGAATCGAATTGACCAAGCAACTGAATTCAGTATCGAGTGTATTATCAATTCTGTTGACCTTGTTTGTAATCCTCACTTTCTAATAATAATTCAGCCTTGCTTTGGTTGTGGACAGAATGAGTCAGGATGATTTCGGTGAGAAAGTTGGTCTTCCCCCAGGTACGGTAATTCATACAGGCAAAGAGCGAACAGAGAAGGTCACAATTTGTATCATGGAGTTTTCCGATGGGCAGCTACGTGAATATGAAGCTGATTCTATAGATGATTGTAGTCCCCCCATTAACGACAAGATAACAAAATGGGTGCACGTGAATGGTGTGCATGATGTAGAGATTGTCAAGACAATTTGTGATTTCTATAATGTTCACCCTCTTATAATAGAAGATATCCCCAGCGTGGGACAACGTCCAAAGCTTGAAGAAATAATATCAGGAGTGTATATCGTTCTAAGGAGCTATGATATTGATGAACAGACCAACGATATTACTTCTGAACAAGTATCAATCGTCTTCGGAAGTAATTTCATTCTCTCTTTTCAAGAATCTCCAACAGATATCTTTGATAGTATCAGGCAACGCGCCCGAACCACTGGGAGTAGGATACGATTAGCTGGTTCTGACTATCTTGTCTACAGCCTCCTGGATTTAATGGTTGACAAATATTTTGTCGTTCTTGAGCAGGTTGGAGATATCATCGAAGATTTAGAAGATGATTTGATTGAAGATGCCACAGTTGACATGCTAAACAGAATCTATTCGCTCAAGAGAAGTCTCTTGGCATTTCGTCGAGACATTTGGCCGCTGCGACAGGTTGTATTGAGACTCCAGCGAGACATTCCACTTCATATGAAAGCAGATAATCTCGTTTACCTAAGTGATTTGTATGACCATGTGATACGTGCGACTGATCATGTTGAAACCTATCGTGAATCCATCACTGGTATGCTTGACATCTATCTTTCAAGAGTGAGTAACAAAATGAACGAGGTTATGAAAGTGTTGACTGTCATTTCAACAATATTCATTCCCCTCACTCTCATGGCTTCGATTTATGGAATGAACTGGCCTTGGATGCCAGAATTCTTGGTCACTGAGTATGGCTATCCAATCTTCTTGTTTTTTATGATAGCTATTGCTGTCATCCTGTTTGCCTACTTTAGGAGAATCGATTGGATATAATTTGATAAATAACCCAATCGAAGTTTGCTCAATGTTGGTATAAGCAAAATCTCTGCAAGAAGAGCACTATAAGAAAAGATAGAATTAGATTGCCAATATTACTAGCATCACCCCAATCACAGTAAGCGAAGCTCCAAGGATTGATCGAAGATTGAATTTCTCCTTAAGAAAGATGACTGAGATAGGCACCGCGAAGAGAGGTGATGTGGACCCAAGCAAAGCTGAAATTGGTGCTCCTATGAATTTGACTGTGTATGTATACAGAAGAGAGCCTAGCGTCATTCCAAAAAAACCCGCGGCAATCACAATCTTTGTTGCTCTCCTTGTTGGTAGATGCATTCCAAGTTTGGCTGACCCAATGAATATTGGCACAAATATCATACCTCCGAACAGCATTCTTGCAAAATTCGCATCAATAGGATCAATATCTGTCACTCCAATCTGAAGAAGCACAGTCCCAAAAGCCCAGCAGAGTGCTGCAAGAAAAGCAAAACCTATGCCTAAGACATCGAATTGCTTTATGCCCTCACGTTTATTCTTTTTAGCTTGTTCTCTTGAGATGAGTGTTACACCGATAACAGCTACTATGATTCCGATGAACCGACTGATGATGATTGTTTCATTCACCAGGAATATTGCTACAATGTAAGTCAGAATTGGATAGATATTAGCAATTGGGAAGGCGTGAGAAACACCAATTCTCTCTTGGCTCGTAAGATACACTAGGTCTCCAACAACCAATCCAATAGAGACCGATGCGATCAGGTAGATTAGGTTCTCAAAGGGGACATTGAATGGTGTTGCTCTGAAAGGTAGAATAACAATCAGAGACATAAATGCCATTGCTCCCCACATCTTCAATGCGTTAATTGCTAGCGGTGTTGCTTCTTTACTCTGGGATTTGTAGATATTAGTTGACAATGCCCAGAGAAAGGACGTGAACAGACCAATTAGACTTCCAATGATTATTTCTGGTGTTAGCTGCATGTAAATGTCCAAGGTGCGATTATAACAGGTCTTATTGAAGCTATTCCATCGGACATTGTTCAAATTCCTAAAGATGGCTTCATCAATTCCAGCCAATTCAAAGAGTATGCTTGAGATACAACGTTTCCATCTCTGAGCTAACCAAAGCCTCAAAACACATATGACACGAGTCCTTAAGTTTATGATCAGAAAAGTGATAGTAATGTCAAATAGAATCACAGAGCTTGAAAGAATTCGGGATCTTGTAAAGAAAAGCACGAGTGACGTACCAAAAGAAACAAGGAAGGAGTTTTGGAAGCTCGTACGTCAGATTAAACGTGAAGTAAAACCAGACCAAGAAGAAGTTGCAATTGCCGCAGAGACTAGAGACATTCTTTTCCTGCTAGACAGAGGAAAGGTATATCCTATTGCCCCATTTCTTGGACTAGAGATTATAGGCGGACTTCTGGCATTCCTAGTTTTTCTCTATGGAATGACTACTCCTGTTAATTGGATGGCAGTCACTACTTGGACGCTTACTGAAATCTTTGCAGTTGTGATTAGATTTCTCGGATTATTCTTTGTTGTTGCTCTATTCTATCCATGTGGACGGTTTATTGCTAGCAAGCTATTTGGCATACGACTCGATGCATGGTGCTTTGATGAATACAAGGAACCTACACTCAAGATTGATTATGTGACATTTCTTCTAGCACCTCCCAACAGAAGAAAGTGGTTCTTCTTCATCTCTGGTTTGTGGACTCTTATTCTATCGATGTTTGCAGGTTTCGTAGGATTCATTCTTGGTGGCGACATTCTGGGATTTGCATTCAGCCTTTTCCTCATTCTATTCTATGTTTATGTGATAGGGACTGGAACAACATCCCATGGACGTGGGGAGATGGCGCATTATAACAGGGAGAAGAAGATTGAGAAGAGTTGGAGAATGAAGCTAGTCTGACATGTACTCATTCGCTACTATCTCAGAATATACGTCAAACCACAAGAAAACACATCGTTGTCTAGTCACATAATGGGACCTCGATATGAGTCCCCTGCTAGTGGCTCCTCATTATATAGTGTATATTCTTGAAGATGTGTAGTATATCCCGGAGCCCTGCAATAAATGAGTAGAACTTCAAACTTCATGGGATTCTCAGAAGCTGATGACAAAGCTCTCCGCCTTGGTAGGATTCTTATGATCCTTATGCCAACAGCTAATATCATCTTCACACTTAGCTCCACATTCTATACAATTTTTATTGCAGAGGCGCTGGGAGGTGCTGGCGGTTTTATTGAAGGGCTAGGTCTTCTAGGAGTGCTTGTTGCAATAGAAATGGTCACGCAGACTATTCTCGATTATCCAAGCGGCGCACTTGGAGATGCCATCGGTCAGAGGTGGGTAATAGCATTCGGTAACTCATTATATGGCGTTGTCTTCTTCATGGTTTCATTTGTTACTCCCTCCACGCCGTTCCTATATCTTGTTGCAATTTTTGCTTTACAGGGAGTAGCACAATCGCAAATTAGTGGCGCCTGGGGCGCATGGTTTGACAACAACTATCGGATCGCGATGCCGCAAGATACTGATAGGAAGCAATATGGAGTGTTCTGGGGGCGCATGGGTATGATTGCCCAGATTGCTGCAACTGCGGCGTTGATACCAGGGAGCATCCTTGCTGTCGTCTTCCAGCGTGCATTTGTGTTCCAGATAGAGGCTGTGGGTGCTTTCATCTTCGCATTGCTAGTCTTGAGATACATCCGGGATTTTCCTGAGGTTGAAGCAATGCGTGAAAAACGTCCCTCAATGAATGAGTACACATCTCTTCTCAAAGAAGGTATCAGTTATCTCTGGCGAACTCCTTTCGTCAAGTATCTTGTTCTAGGCTCTATGCTAGCGGCTAGTGTGATTTCAGTCTGGGGTCAATTAATACTCTTCCCGCTCTATTTCAGTTACTTGATCACTGATGTAGCTGTTGCATCGTATAGAACCCTCGCATTCATTCCTGGTGTTGCAGCTAATGAGAGATCTGGAATATGGTCACAGAAGTTCGACCCTAAGAAGTGGATTCCCCGCTTTCGATTACTTCAAGCCTGCGGCTTCTTGTTCTTTATTGTACTGGCAGTTATGATGTTCGTATTTCCTCCTGTTGCTGATACAACTCAGATGGTGACTGTCCTGCTTCCATTTACTGATATTGTATTAATCGAACTTCCAATTCAACATGTGATTCCTATTATCGTGCTCTTCAGCCTATTCACCGTTACAATGTTTTTTGGTGGGTTTGCTGAGATTCTTACACAGAGAGTCTTGCTTGACGCAATCCCAAGCAGGAATCGAAACTCCCTATACTCTCTTCAACCAACCATTCTACTTATCCTTGCAACGCCTCAAATTGCAATTCTGGGTTGGGTCATTCCAATCATAGGTTTTCCAGCAACACTTCTCATATGTGCAGTTATATCTCTCGCGGGTGTCTTTGTAATCAAATACGCCTTAACACTTGAAAAGCCTGTAATTGAGAGTGATGAGAAAAAAGTAGAAACGATTGTTGATGAAGCTCCCTCCAGTGAATTAAGCTCAGAATCTCTTATTGATGAAATTGAGTCAGTTGTTAGAACCATACCGGAGTGATGGCAACATTTCCATCACTCCACCACTTCCATTTTCAATTCTTGTGGCTTCAGTAATTAATCTTCGAAGAAGAATTTCCCTTTACTATAGATGACATCATCACCAGCAAGGATCTCGCCTTCCTTCATTGATTTGATAATGTCAACATGAACTGCGCTCTGGTTGGTTCCATTGCAATCTTCATACGCACGACCTAAAGCGCAATGAACAGTGTCACCAAGTTTCTCATCAAATAGCATATTCAAAGTGTATTTCTTTATACCACGATTGGTACCAATAGCCATCTCTCCTAGCCTGTGAGAACCCTCATCTGTCTCGATGACTTGTTTTAATGTGGCTTCTTCTTTCTCAGCAGAATAGTCTACCACCTCTCCCTTTTCGAAAGTCAGCCGTATTCCATCCAATACTTTTCCATATTGCAATAGAGGGATGTCGAAGTATATCTTGCCCTCTACCGTGTCTTCGACTGGAGCTGTGAATACTTCACCACAAGGCATATTGTGCTTGCCATCGCCTGCTATCCATATCCTGCCTTCGGTGGATGCGAAAAGATCTGTTTCGGGACCGATGAATCTTATACTACTCTGTTTCTCTAATCGCTCCTTAATCATGTATACCTTCTTGCTTGCTTCCTTCCAGTCAATGAGCATAGCGTCATAGACAAAATCCCGATATTCATCCAGACTCATGTTGCCTTGTTGGGCAAGGCTATTACAAGGATGAATCGTCCCGACCCATCTCTTGCTCAGGTAGGCTCCCATTATTGGTTCCATTGTTTTAGCATTCAGCATCTGTTTTTCAGGACCGACCCCTGCTAGTGTTTTAGTGTTGTACGGCGCGTTCATTGCGATGACGACATCTACACTCTCAATCATTGCGAGCAAGTGTTTTGGGAATAGTTGAATAGTTTCATTATCAGCACCATCAAAAAAAGCTCTTGCCATATCATCTGTCCAAAGAACTGATACTGGTCTTCCCCCAGCCTTGGCAACAAGTTTTGTGACTGCAATAGCTAACTCGTATCCTTCTGGCGAAGTCAGGATTCCAACCATGTCCCCTTTCTTTACTTCTGTAGACCATTCTACGAGTATCTTGGCATGTTCTATAATTCGCGGATCCAATTAACTCCTCTCCGATTCAAATTACATTTCATAGAAGTACTTGCCTTTGCTATAAATCAATTCATCGCCAGCAAAAATCTCGCCATCGTGCATTGACTTGATCATATCAACATGCACCGCGGATTCGTTCACACCGTTGCAGTCTTTGTAAGCTCTTCCTAATGCACAATGAATAGTATCACCAATCTTCTCATCAAAGAGCATATTCAACGTATACTGCTTGATTCCGCGATTGGTTCCTATGGCCATCTCCCCAAGTCTCCGAGACCCTTCATCAGTTTCAATAATTGACTTTAGAGTTGCTTCTTCCTTCTCTGCTGAAAAATCAACAACTTCTCCTTTTTCGAATGATAATCTAACACCTTCGATTACTTTTCCTTGCTGGAGGAATGGGACATCAAAGTAGATTTTGCCTTCAACTGAATCATCTACAGGAGCTGTGAATACCTCGCCGCTAGGCATATTGTGCTTGCCATCACTAGCAATCCAGATTCTTCCTTCTGTTGAAGCAAAAAGGTCCGTTTCTGGGCCAATGTATCGGATGTCTTTATGACTTTCAAGGTGTTCCTTCATGACATACAATATCTTGCTCTCTTCTGCCCAATCAATGAGAGTAGCTCCATATACAAAATCGCGATATTCTTCTAGGCTCATATTTGCTTGTTGGGCTAGGGTTTGGCATGGATGTACTGTAAGAGACCAACGTTTTCCAAGACGAATGCTTTGAATCTCTTGTTGAGTCTTGTTATCAATCATGATAAGTTTTGGATCGACATTTGCTAGTGCCTTCGTATTGACAGGAGATCGCAATGCGATAAAAACATCGCAGGCTTCAGTTATCGCCTTTAGATGTGTGGGAACAACTTGCAGGGTTTCCTCTGATGCACCATCATAGAATGCCCTTTGTGCCTCCTCACTACCCATCAAGGTAACAACTCTTCCGCCAGCCTTTGCAATTTCCCTATGCAATGCAACGACCAGCTCATGGGAATCTGGTGTTGCATAGATGACAACCATGTCACCAGGTTTTACTTCCGTGCTCCACCCGACAAGTATTCTTGCATGTTCAACGATTCTCGGATCCATCGTACTGCCTCAATTCTTGAGAAATAATCCTCTGTCATATAGATTGCGGACTCTGCCTATAATTGGCAATTTCAGAATTCTAGTTGGTTAAATCTCGCGTTTCTCAGTTGCTTGTGTAGCCCCACAATAGGGACATTTGATTGACAATGGTCCCACCCACTCAATCCCTTCAGAAGTAAGTGCTGCACCACAATCTTTGCAAAAACGTGGTGGCTCATATACATATGATTTTTCTCTTGATACTGTAGGAGCCTGGCGATATCCACTCAATCCGACCCATCCCACTTTACCTAGAGAATCGCGAATCCCGTAGAGAATGATGCCCATTCCAATGAGGGCACTAATCATGGGGATAACGAGAACATAGAATAGAATTGTGCCAACATCGCGTGGATCTACCCAGAAGAATTGCATAAAGCCTCCAAAAAATCCACCCACGATGACTATCATACCAATCGTCATCGTTGCAATTCTCTTGCCGCTTGAACCTTCTGTCATAATTCATCATCCATGTAATTCTAGTGTTGATAATCCAATGGACGAGTTATAGGTTTCTCTCTGACAGACTAAAGTACATTGTGGATTCTATTTGCTACGCTCATTAATCGAATGCGACAACGATACAGGACCTCGAACTAGGAACACAAATCATATGAGAAGCTACTCCATTACAACCGTGTCTGAAATGACTATCCTATCAATCGCTTGGATTCCGAGCCCCTATCCATTGTGGGTTGTATTTGGTGATTTATCAATTTGGATAGAATTACCTTTACTGATTGTGATAGTCATTCTTCTATACATTTTCGTCATTTTGAAAGTTATTCGACGAGTATGGCATTTCCCTGCACCCGCATTCATTGGAAGAGGTCTCAACTCGAGACCTCGCAAGAGAATCCAGCCCCCGAGAATGCTCGTTGAAGCCTTAGGTCTTAGACCTGGTGCTATAGTGGCTGAGATTGGTTGTGGTCCTGGGACATTCACAATCGACGTTGCAAAAGCAGTATCCCCAAACGGTCATGTTTATGCTATAGACATTCAACAAGGCATGCTTGATCAGCTTCAAAGCAATATCGATAGAGAGCATATTGCAAATGTATACCCAATTCTTGCCGATGCTAGCGGTCGTATTCCATTGGATGAAGAAAGTGTTGATTTCATCTATTCAGTCACGGTATTGCCCGAAATTCCTGATAGGATAGGAGCACTCAAGGAAGTGAGGAGACTCTTGAAGTCTGGTGGTCTTTACGCCGACGCAGAGCTAGTATTTGATCCTGATTGGCCCCTTCCAAGAACAGTAAAGAAATGGGCTGACGCTGCTGGTTTTTCATTCAAGAAGCAGTTGGGCAGTTTTCTGCGCTATGTTCTTGTATTTTCTAAGGAATAAGTACCATACAATCACGAGTGCTTTAATAGTCGGGACCACAGATTAAAGGCCTAATGGACGTCGCTGGAGTAATCATAATAGCTATACTCATTGTTGCTCTACTGGTGATACTATCAGAACGAATTAATGAAACAGCGATGACCCTTCTGGCAATGTCTATTGTCGGGGGAGTACTCTATCTTGCATATGGATTCACGTTCACTGAATTTGTATTACTTATGCCATGGGATACAATCCTCTTTGTTACAGCGATGCTAATTGTTGTTGCCATCGCCGCCTCTTCAGGTATGTTTCAATACATTGCACTAGTCCTGATTCGAAGAACCCAAGGCAATCCTCGAATGATCTTTGTGACTTTCATGGCGTTCGTTTTCGTTATCTCGCTTTTTCTAGATCCGCTTCC
>MUGD01000265.1 GCA_002900555.1 Thermoplasmata archaeon M9B2D
AAGTTACCACGAAAGATATTATTAGAAATCACATTATGAGAGGCATGATCTAACTTAATATCGCTGGATGCTTTCAGAACACTACAATTCCGTATGATAGTTCCATTCGATTGTAGTAACATACCAAAGGACCAATCGCTTCCTATTTGAAACGTATCCAATATACACTTATCTGCCGTTATCAGTACAGTTATCTCATCTCCACTATCTATAAAAGGTATATCTTCTGAACTAGAGGGGATTCCGATAAGAGTAAGTTGTTTATTAACCGTAATATGCTCATAATACGTGCCATTATACACAAAAACAGTGTCCCCGTCACTTGCATCATCTATCGCGTCCTGAATTCTTGTGTAGTTCCCTGGTCCACTTCCACCGACATAGAACCAGTCTCCCTTTGATGTCTGGAGTGGTTTATCAGTTTCCTGTGCTATGGCTGGAATGGAGGTTCCGATAAACAAGAGAATGATACCAACCGCCAGGCATTTCCTACTCAGAGGTTTCTTCCCCATATCTTTCCTACCCCGTACATTGATTTTATATCACGCTTCCCCTTTAAAAATATATCTGAGAAGCAGTGACACGCTTCCAGGATATGGTTTTTTGTGAGATATCAAACAATAGAAAAGAGAAATCGTTTATATTATTAAAAAAAAGAAAAGTCCCATTTTGAATCCTTGTATTATTTGTTCTTCGTTTGCTACTTTTACCATGATTGTAATACGACCTAGGAAAAACAAAATTCCTGTTCGTATTGTGTTAGTTTCTCCCGCGGGAATGCTTGTTGTACCATTTTCTGTTTTATTGATTTGTCCAAGAATGCGTCTACCTTGCACGTGAATCACCCATGAGACATTGTTAGCGTCTGTTTGTCCGTTGTTTGTGATCAATAGATTGATTCCAAGAATTCCTGTGATTCCTATTATTAAATCAGGTGGCTCATTCATCCATCCATTCGGTTCTATGAACGGATAGCGGTCTTGATTGTCCCCACCAGGGATGTCATAGGGTGTGTCACCGATGCCATCCCCATCACCATCAATCCCTGTGTAGTCTGACCAGTAGTTGCCACCAGAGGGATACTCATTATCCCAGATGTTACTGCCGTCATCAGCTGCGTTTTGAGTGTTATTCATGATATTATTATGATATAGAAGGTTGTTGTTGCTGGAAAAGTCGAGGTAGATGCCATCGTACCTGTTTGCGTGTGCGTTGTTTTCCGTGACAGTGTTGTTGCTGGAATTGGATAGGGCGATGCCATCGCCGCTATTTGAGGTTACATTGTTACCCATGACAGTATTATTACTGGTAAATTCAAGGGCGATGCCAAACACGTTATTTGATGCGGTGTTGCACATGACCGTGTTGTAACTGGAAGAGGATAGGCGAATGCCAAAGGCGTTATTTGATGCGGTGTTACCCCTGATGGTATTGAAGCTAGAAGTGTCTAGGAAGATGCCGCAACTGGAGTTTGATGCAGTGTTGCCCGTGACAGTGTTGTTGCTGGAAGAGACTAGGCGGATGCCGTAGGCACCGTTGTGTATTGTGAAACCAGTAATCGTCACCCCATCTGAAGAAACATCAACAACATATATTCCCCATCCACCATCAATAACCGTAGTATCCCTATCCTCCCCAATCAAGTCAATCGTTTTATTTACAACAAGAACCTCATAATATGTTCCATTGAACACAAAAACAGTGTCACCGGGATTCGCATCATTAATGGCTGATTGAATCGTAGTATAATTTCCTGGTCCACTTCCACCAACATACAACCACTCCCCTCTTGATGTCTGGAGTGGTTTCTCAGTCTCTTGGGCAATCGCTGGTATGATACTGGTTCCAACGAACAAGAGAATGATTCCAACCGCCAATCTTTTCCTTTTCATATGATCTTTTCCGTTCTCTTCTTTATAATTTATTCATACTCAATAATGAGAAAAGGATGATACTCACTATAATCTTTTGAATGGAAGTATGAGATATCGTTATCTCCACTGGTATCTATTATTCTCCACCCGTAGTTTGGAGTACTGCTGTTATAAAACATTTGGATGTCTCCAGTAAGGTTCCAGAGAACCCAATTATTAATCGTCGCTGGCATAATTGCAAATGAAGATGGTTCTGTAACATAGGATGGTTGGGTATTCCAGGTGACGTTTTCTTCATTCCAATCACTCGTAATCCGATAGACATTTACCTGATGTCCACTAGGGTTCCCATCCTTGTTGTCATAATAGTACGCTTGAAGAGCGGCGTAGAGGATCGTCACATTCGATGGAACCGTGCTGAGATTACATTTCATGAGTCCATCCAATTTCCAGTCTGATATTGATCTGAGTGCTATCGCTCCACCGGTTGCTGTATTCTCGTCAGGCTGTTTCTGTGAAATTGTAGCATCATCGGTTGGTTCAAGGATCATGGTATTCTCAGCAGTTGTTCTGAATGAAAACGTTTTATTCTCCCAGTACGTTCCATCGGTTACGTTCACAAACCATGTATAGGTGGTAAAATACTCAAGGCCACTGATGGGAACAGTATATCGACCATTAGGAACGTCAGTTCCAAATCCTGATCCGATATCTGGTTGTGTCTCAACTGTCCAATTCATCAGCTCGCCCTGATGATCCGTCAGATCAAAACTCACATTTGACGTTGAGATTGGGATAAACAGAGCGTTATGTTTTGGTGACGGATTTAAAATACTGGG
>MUGD01000003.1 GCA_002900555.1 Thermoplasmata archaeon M9B2D
CCTAAAATGAAAACAGGTTGGAACGAAACATGTTTGATCTCCTCGAGGTACTGCACATCTTGATTCATACCACTACAATGACTCACCATGTGATATATTGATATCCTTTTAATAAACCCAGTACCCTTTCATATGTGTCATACATGGGTATCTACCGCCAAACAACATTCCTTCTGGGAGGTAAATCTCTAAAAACAAGCGATGCATACGAAAGTGTGTTGAGCTGACATGATTCTTGAAATTCTCATGATTCTGGGAAGCATCGGAGTCATCGGTGAATGTTATATCATAAGCCTCTGGATTGTCGCGTATCGGAGGACAAAAAAAAGGGTATTTTTTCCGTACTACCCTGCGGCATCAGTCATTGTGCCATGTAAAGGGGTCGATCATGGGTTTCATGACAATATACAAGCGTTCCTCAGCTTAGAGTATCCGAAGTATGATCTTATCTTCGTCGTTGATTCAACAGATGATCCTGCATACGACGTCTTGTGTCGGTTGATTGAAAAAAAACCAAACGTCCACATCATATGTACAACCCCTGTTTCGGGATGCAGCGGTAAGGTTGCTGCGTTGCTGACTGGACTTGAGGTGGAAAACGACGCGGAGGTTCTTGTGTTTGCAGACAGCGATATCAAACCGGATGTGCACTGGCTAACAAACATGGTCCTGCCACTGCAGGATATGACCGTTGGTGCGGTGACTGGGTATCGATGGTATTTTCCAACAAACTGGAAAACGTTGCTTATCTCCGCCTGGAATATGGTCTCGATTGTCTTTATGTTCTACCCAAGCTACACGTTTGCGTGGGGTGGATCGACAGCTATCCGTAAGAACGTCTTTGAACACCTTCATATAAAAGAAAAATGGCGCACCGCGTTCTCCGATGACCTTGTCCTAACCATCGCCGTTAAAAAAGCTGGGTATTCAATATATCTTCAACCAAAATGCATCATGGAAAGTCCACCGGAGATAAGCATTCGCCGGTTCATCCGATGGGGAACACGACAGTACACATGGGTGCGCTGGTATTACCCGTTTTTCTGGTTTTTCTCCTTTGTTGGGTTTATCGGTGCGCAGGTCGTCATCGCATTTGGTCTGCTGCTGCTTCTTTTGGGGTACTACCTGCCTGGCGTGCTTTTAAGCTCCCTTATCGTTTTTGAAATCCTCTATGGGTTCGTAGGAATCCATATTTTACCAAAGACCATGGTCTACCCAGAAGATCGCTATCGGTTAAAGATGGGCTATGCCCTTCTAAGCCCCCTTGTTTTCCTCTTATTAGCCCAAAATACATTTCTGTCAGCACTAAAGAAGGAAATCAAATGGGCAGGGCGCACCTATAAAAAACCAAAGAACTAGAAAGAAATATTAATGCTGTTCCATCCTTCCCCCGCCATTTGCCCAAAGCACACTTGTACTTGGGATGGGCACGATAAAAAACCACCTGATCGTCTTATTTTTCCATATGAGTATTGCAGATATCCTCAATCGTTTTCCATTCTGCTGTATTTATAAATCATCATCGCATTAGTAAATTATAAATGGAGGATTGATTTTTCTATGCGTTACGATGTTGCTATTGTCGGCGCTGGCCCTGCCGGCTCAACAGCAGCAAAAGTCCTCTCAGAAAAAGGACTATCGACCCTTCTTCTTGAAAAAGCGATATTTCCACGGGAAAAACCCTGCGGTGGAGGACTTCAAATGCGCATCCTTCATCGTTTCAAATACCTTACTGAAAACAACTTGATAGACTCGTACTCCACGGCGATACAACTCCATTCCCCTTCTCTCAAACATCATATACTCTTTCAGGATGACACCGCTCTCCAAGCAATGGTCCTGAGAAAGACCTTTGATGAACATCTCGTCAAGCTTGCGACAGAAAGCGGCGCTACCCTAAAATGTGGAAATACGGTACAAACCATCACCTTTGAGAAAGAAAGCATCCGGATTGCTCTTTCAGATGGAACTTCAGAGGGATCCCGGATGCTGATTGGGGCTGATGGAACCTGGAGTACCATTGCAAAGAATATAGGGATAAAACAAAGCGCTACCCATATCGGCGTCAGCGTCTATGCCGAATTTCCGATGAATAAAAAGATTATTCGTACCCTCTATGGAGACCAACACCAGGTCCATATCCATATTCAACCACAAGGGCTTGCTGGATACGGATGGGTGTTCCCTAAAAAAGAACACGTCAATATCGGAATCGTCGAATTTCGGCAAGCTATCAATCCTAGGACAGAAAAAAAGAATTTACAGAAACACTTCGATTACTATCTTAAGGTGCTTGAAAAACAAAAACTCCTACCGCCCCGTTTTCCTAAAACGCCCACACGAGGAGGAGCGTTCCCAACCTGTCCTGTGAAAAGCCTTGCGACCAACCGTGTGCTGCTCTGCGGCGATGCAGGCGGGCTTGCCAACCCGATGACCGGTGAAGGGATTTATTATGCGATGTGCTCAGGGGAGATAGCGGCAAAAACAACAATCAGAGCCTTGGAGAACAACAAAACAGGTGCGTATCACCTAAGACACTATCAACGAGAATGGAACCGCGAGTTTCATCTGGATTTTTCGTTACTCTCTCAGCTCTCACGGCGCTGGGGGAGAAATCTCGAAAACCTCATAGAGCTCGCAAGCAAAGACAATAAACTCATCGATACAATCTGCCACGCGATTCCAAACCCAAAAGGCATACAAAAAGAAAAATGGAGGATTATCCCACGGTTCATTGCGGCCTACTGCACAAATAGACTCCGAAAATACAATAGATCGTCGTAAAACAATGTTTCTTCTCGGGCGAATATTTCGTCTTAGGCCAAAAACCCAAGTTCTTTTAATTTCTCAAGCACCTTTCTTACACTTTCTTCGACGGATTCGATGTCGGTATGTACGATAAGCTCTGGGTGCTCAGGCTCTTCATATGGATCATCAACACCAGTGAAATGCGTAATCTTTCCTTCAAGTGCTTTTTGATACATGCCTTTGACGTCGCGCTTCATACATATGTCCACAGGGCATTGCACATAAACCTCAACGAAATTTTTTATCTGCTCTCGCGCATCCCTTCGATGTTTTCTATACGGTGAAACAAAGCTTGCGAGTACCACAACATTTTCGCTAGTAAATTTTTTTGCCAGGACAATAGCACGTCTGATATTTTCATCTCTATCTTTTTTTGAAAAACCAAGGCCCTGGGAGAATCCTTGACGCACCAAATCACCGTCAAGTCGTTCTACTTTACCCCCCTTCTTTTTCAAAAAGACAGCGACCTGGTCCGCAATGGTTGTTTTACCGCAGCAGGGAAGACCAGTGAACCAGATAGTAACCCCCCGTTGCTTTTTCATTGATGGCATCCCTCCATTTTTTTCTTCTCAGGAATCTTTGGAGAGGGTTCCCGAATCATACCTGCGCCAACGGTCTCATTGGTTTTCTCATCGATTAAGATCATACTGCCCGTCGCCCTGTTATTCTGATAGCTATCAAAGAACAATGGTTGCGCAGTGCGAACCGTGAGACGTCCAATCTCATTAAGCCCCAGCTGCATCACTTTAGGAATCCGATGTAACGTGTTGATATCGATTTTATATTGAATTTCTTTGACAATGCCTTTTATTTCCCTTGTAGTATGACGAATAACATACCTAGTCCCCGGGGTCAATGGTTTTGTGTTCATCCAGCAGATCATACAATCCAGATCCTGACTGATAAATGGGGCGTTGTGCGGTCGAACCAGCATATACCCTCGGCTGATATCAAGGTCATCTGTAAGCTGCATGATAACCGACATAGGAGGAAACGCTTCATCAATCTCTCCATGTGCATCTTCGATGGACTTGATGGTCGTAGAAAAACCAGACGGAAGAACAATGACGCTGTCACCTGGTTTGAAAATCCCGCTTGCTATCTTCCCAGCGTACCCCCGATAATCATGAAATTTGTCGGAGCGCGGGCGGATAACGTACTGCACAGGAAACCGGCAGTCGACAAGGTTCTCATCACTGCCGATATGAACATGTTCAAGATGATAAAGTAGGGGGGGCCCCTGGTACCACGGCATGTTTATTGATGCATGCACGACGTTATCACCATGAAGCGCGCTGATAGGAATAAACGTGATATCGTGCACGGTGAGCTTTGAAATAAAATCCTCTATCTCATTTTTGATGGTGTCATACACTTCTTGTTTATACTTAACAAGGTCCATCTTGTTGATGCAGATGACAAAATGCGGGATCTGCAGAAGCGAGGCGATAAAGATATGACGATGGGTTTGTTCTGTGACCCCGTTTCGTGCGTCAACGAGAATCAATGCCAGGTTTGCAGTTGATGCCCCTGTCACCATGTTCCTTGTATATTGGATATGGCCGGGGGTGTCGGCAATAATAAATTTTCTTACGGGTGTCGCAAAATACCGATACGCGACATCAATGGTGATGCCCTGCTCTCGTTCCGCCCGTAGACCATCGGTAAGCAATGCGAGGTTAAGCTCTTCACCACGTTGCTGGCTTAACCGTTCAAGGTTCTCCAGCTGGTCCTCGAAGAGGGTTTTACTATCATACAGCAGTCGACCGATGAGGGTGCTTTTCCCGTCATCAACGCTTCCTGCAGTGGTGAAACGAAGCAGATCCATGTCAAGATAGCTTTTTTCATCCATCCTAGAAATACCCCTCCTTCTTTCGATCCTCAAGGGAGTTTTCCGACCGTCGGTCATCTGCACGGTTACCCCGTTCTGAAACTCGATACGCAGCGACCTCATGAACTATGTCTTCGACAGTACGAGCATTGGATTGAATCCCTCCTGTGCACGTCATATCTCCAACGGTGCGGAATCGTACCGTCATGGTTTTTACTTTTTTCCTATCCTCTTCATCAAGATGTAGGTAGTTCGAGTACGCGTAGATAACACCATCACGGATGACACAGTCTCGTGTATGTGAGAAATAAATCGAGGGGATCTGAATGTTTTCCTTAAGGATGTACTGCCAGATATCCAACTCCGTCCAATTGCTTAACGGAAAGACACGGAAATGCTCGCCGTGGTGTTTCCTGCCGTTGTAAAGATCCCAAAGCTCAGGACGCTGGTTTTTCGGGTCCCACTGCCCAAAGTCGTTTCGATGGGAAAAAAACCGCTCCTTCGCACGAGATTTCTCCTCATCCCTTCGGCCGCCTCCTATAGCAGCGTCAAATTTATGCTCTTGGATAGCGTCAAGCAGCGTGGTCGACTGAAGATAGTTTCTGCTGGCGAATTTCCCAGTTTCTTCTTTCACCCTTCCTGTATCGATAGAGTGTTGAACAGAGCCTACAAGCAGCCGGACATCAAGGTATTTAATAAAAGCATCTCTGAAAACAAGAACTTCTGGGAAGTTATGCCCCGTGTCGATATGCAGCAAGGGATACGGGATTTTCGCAGGATAAAACGCTTTTCTGGAGAGATACCCAAGGACAATAGAGTCTTTTCCACCTGAGAAAAGCAGAACTGGTCGTTCGAATTGTGCTGCGACCTCGCGGATGACAAAAATTGATTCCGCTTCAAGTTTCTGCAGATGGGTAAGGTTATATCGCTTCATAGGGGAGATACCGTTATCCACCAAAACTTCAAAAACTTTCGCAAAAATATGAATCCTGCATAAATCATATTAATTACCAGCAGATGCATCAAAAAAGGTAGGCTTCTCCCATGGCTTCTCCCACATTCAAGGTACAGGATCTTCCCCGTGAGAAGATCCAACGGTTTCAAAAAAAAGTGTTCTCTTTTTATCAGAAAAATAAACGAGACTTGCCCTGGAGAAACACAAAAGATCCATATAAGATTCTCCTCTCTGAGTTTATGCTGCAGCAGACACAGGTAAATCGTGTCGTGTCCTATTATGAGAGATGGATTAGTACATGGCCAACCATTCATGCACTTGCTGCCGCACAGTTTCCCCAGGTTCTCCAGATGTGGATGGGTTTAGGGTATAACACGAGAGCAGTATACCTACATAGAACTGCAAAAAAAATTGTTGGAACGTTTAATGGAGACGTGCTTAAAGCCTTAAAACAGTACAAAGAACTCCCCGGCATTGGAAAATACACCGCACAAGCGATACAAATCTTTGCTACAAATGAAGATTTGGTAACGGTTGATACGAACATCAGACGGATATTTATCTGTGAGTTTGCCCTTCCTGAAAACATTTCTGACAAAGACCTTTGGATGCTTGCTACTGCATGTCTCCCAAGAGGGAAAAGCCGGGATTGGCACAACGCCTTGATGGATTACGGTGCTTTGTATCTGACCGCATATAAAACTGGTATTAAACCAAAAACACAGCAATCGGGATTTGAAGGCTCAAATCGGCAGGTTCGCGCAAAAATACTACGATGCTTGCTTACAGAGAACATGTCGATATCGGAATTAGAAAAGAAGATTGGAGTAGAAAAAACCCAACTCAGATTAGTTCTTGAGAAGATGAATGTTGAAAGAATTATAGTCAAAAAAAACAATATGTACAAAATAAGCGAATAAAAGATTATTTTCTTAGAAAAAAGATTGTCTTATCCCGAAATTACTTTCTCCTAGAAAAAAGATTCATAAGGAGCATTTTGCTGATGAACAACCCCATATATAGTAGTAATAAACTATCGCCCAAGATCTAGGGGAACTCCTGATTGTCATAGGAACACATCTTACAATGAAAAAATCATTTATAAATAAATTTTTTTTATTAAAATCTATCTGCGGAATTAGGGGTTTTCTCCATATTTTATCCGTATTTTCCGTCTTGTTTCTCTCTCAGTAAATTTAATATATAAAACATGTGTATATTAATTACAGGATATGAGACTTATCGGGAAATTCATACTCATTATTATCATAATAGGAATTCTCCTTGGAGCATCTGCATACGTTATTCTCTATACGGATAATGATGGTACAAACGGAGGGAACGACACAGAACCTCCGCAGATTGTAGACATAACAGGGAACATTACAACAACGGCAGGTAAAACCGTGACCATCACTGTTCTTTTCATAGACAACGTAGATGTCACCAAAGCCATTCTTCATTATCAAACCAAGGGGGCTGCGAACTGGACACAAACCTCCATCCTCTCTGGGAGCGCAACCGTCAGCATTCCTCCTGGTACAACAAGTGACTACCATTATTATGTCACGGTAGATGATGCTGCTGGTAATGGACCCGTGGGAAACCCATCAACCGATGGCTCCCGATTCTATATCATAACAGTACGGCCTGAAGATGAGTACTTTACTCATACCGTGTTTGTTGAGGAATCAACATCGGTGACATGTCGATATTGTCCAAATGTCGCAGCAATTTTAGAAAAACTTGAATCCTCACAAAATTACCGTTTTTATTATGTTAGTATGATTATGGAAAATGGCAAGGCAGCAGAGTATCTCACGTCAGTGTACAACCGCTATGCTGATCCTACTGTCTATGTCGATGGCGGGTATCAAGTGATTCTTGGTGGTCTGCATCCAGAAGCAAATTACTCAACCGCTATACAAGCGGCAGAGAATAGAGCGGTTCCAAAAATAAAAGTGGCGGTTACCGCCGACTACAAGAACACGACAAATACGATCGCCGTAGATGTTCTAGTCGTAAATGGAGAACAAACTCCTTATTCAGGGCGATTGCGGGTGTATCTGCTCGAGATTATTTCTTCACAATTTAATGACTATAACGGACTAAAATATAGAAACGCTTTTGTTGATTTCATGCTCAATCAAGATATTTCTGTTTCTGCAAACAGTAACATGACGTATTCAACCGACTGGCCTGTTGGAACCCTTGATTATGAGAATCTGAAACTGATTGCCGTGGTGTTCAATAACACCGGAAACAACGCATTTTCATATCCCCCCACAGGTAATCCGTTTACCGCATATTATGCTGATGCAACGGATGGGACGTACGTGGTTAAGGATGCTAGGAATCTTCCACCTGAGGTGGGTATTCTTTCACCGCAGCAAGGGAAAATCTATCTGCGCGGGAATCTGTTTTTAAGCAGAGTATTATATAAGAAAACATTATTGCGAAACACTTGGATTATCGGAAAAGCATCGATTGACACCTATGCAAAGGATGACTCTGCGATTGAAAAAGTAGAATTCTATGTAAACGATAATCTTGTTGCGACCCTCACGGAACCACCCTACAATTGGACGTTGCCATTTTCATTAATTAAAAAACCTTGGATACCCAGTACATATACAATCATGGTAAAAGCCTATGACGATACCAATAAAACCGCGACCGCAAGTATCGATGTAAAAGCATGGTGGGCGTTTTCATTTTTTGGAAAATAGTCGTCTGCTATTTAATGTGGTAATAATATTGCGTGCAAGGACGACAAAGAAAGGATATAGACCTCGAAAGAGGTTTCTACATATTCTTTTCATCGTAGGAAGCGGTGAGTAGAATTCTCTATACATCTGTTGTACCCCTTGCCGTAGTTCTTCTGGCGTCATCTGCTTTGGTGTGAAAACGACATGCCCCATGTTATAGTATCTCCAATCCTTTGTTAGAATTCTTTTTTCCCTATCAAGTTTTTGAAACAATGGTGTTCCTGGGAACGGGGTAAGAATTGAGAAATCAGCAACATCAATCTGAAGAGCTTGTATCACCTGAAGCGTCTTTGAGAACACGTCGTGGGTGTCGTTGTCAAAACCAAAGATGAAATCTCCAATGACCGCCATACGGTTCGCATGTATATTACGAACCGCTTGTGCGTATTCATCAACGATATTTGTTTTTTTCCCGGTCATCTCAAGCGTCTGTTGATCGATTGACTCAAAGCCCACAAGCCAGGCAATGCACCCCGCTTCCTTAGAGAGCCGGACAAGTTCCAGGTCATTTGCCAAAACATCAACATTCCCATTGCAGAAGAATTTTTTCCGCAACCCTCTCATCTGCCTGAACAATTCTTTCGTGTATGCGGCATCGATGGTAAGCGAGGCGTCATAGAACATCAGGGTTTTTTGTGGGATTGCTTTTATTTCAGCGATGACCTCCGGTATCGGTCTTTTATGGAAGGATGCTCCACCAGGGGTGTTTGTCTCTGGACAGAATTCACAGTGGTACGGGCAGCCGCGTGTCGCCTCGACTGCCCCAGTCATAACAAATCCAGGTAAATCAATAGGCGTAGGGGGAAGAGGTAGGGAAATATCGTAGGGTGGCGCATGATAGAATGGTTGTAATTTTTTCTGTTCGATATCAGTAAGGATGGTAAGCCACTCATATTCGTTTCTACCGATAAGAACGCTGTCAGCATGCTGTGCTGCCTCTTCTGGAAGTCCAGAGGCATGAAACCCACTTAGGACGACAGGTCTGTTTTTTTTCCGGAATGTGTCAGCAATCTCATATGCTCGGGGTGCTGTGGAGGTAACATAATTAATAAGGACAACATCATAGAGAATTGTATAATCAATGGTATGATATCGTTCATTGACCACGGATACCTTGTGTTGTTTGGGCGTGATTGCTGCAAGTTCTCGTGCCTGCAAGGTAGGGAGAATAGAGAACGCCGTAAGCAATGTTTTTTCAAGGAATTTATACCTTGCTCCCCCCATCCAGATGGTCTCAACGATGAGTATATTCATTGCTTCTCTGTGGAGAATGAAGAGACAGCTATTTAAGGAATTGTACCTATTTCCTCCCTACTTTGGAAGCCTTATGAATCCTTTCTATAACCCCGTGTTCCTCGGTAAAATCCTGAAACGATACATTCTTGATATCGACAGGTTAAATACAATCAATGAGGAGTCCCTTCGATGCTATCAGGATAAACAATTCAGACGGCTGATGCGGTTTGCTGATACGGTACCCTTATATCACGAGAAATTCAAGCAAGCAGGTGTTAATCCAACCACCATTAGCGGTATCGATGATCTTCAGAAACTGCCCTTCGTCACAAAAGACGACATAAAACAGCACTATCCTTTGGGAATCGTATCATCGAAGATAAAAAAAACTTCTCTTATTGAGGTTTCAACATCTGGTACTACTGGGAAGGTTCTCCCTCTGTATGTGGATTTGCTTGATATCGTCATGGGTCTATTTGCGTATGTACGCACGCTGCATGAATACGATATCCGCGTTTGGAAAGATAAAATAACCATTATCGGGGATTTTGCTCCTCATACTGCAGAAAGTGGTTATGTCACAAGAGGTGTGCAGCCTCGTTTCAATCTCACAAGGGTGTTTAAAAACATTCAATGGCTCAATACCAACGATGAACCAACAAAAATCATCACCGCTATTAATGAGTTCCAACCAGAGTTCATAGGCGGATATGTTGGAATGCTTGGTCACCTTGCTTTGTTAAAAGAATCTGGTCTTGGAGATAATATCTTTCCTCGGTATATAGCTGCAACAGGTTCCGTGCTCGATTCTTTCCTGAAATCATATATAGAAACAGCGTTTCATACGAAGGTCTTTGAGGTCTACGGGGCAACAGAATCTGGGCTAATAGGCTTTCAATGTAAAAAGGGAAGTTATCATCTCATGTCTGATCTTGTCTACGCAGAATTCCTCAGAAACGGACAACCGGTGCACTCAGGTGAAGCAGGGGAGATGATTATCACAAAATTCCATGGAAAAGGAACACCGATTATTCGATACAATGCGATCAACGATATTGTCGCTCCCCTTGAAGGGACTTGTTCCTGTGGGAAGGCTGGGGCACGTATTAAAAAAGTATATGGACGAAACGACCTTGCACTGTATCTTCCTGATGGGACCGTATTACTTCCCTCTGCTTTTTCTGAGATTTACAGTAAACTGCTCTATCAACTAAAAACACACAAGGTCAAGAACACAAAAATCATCCAACATGATCTGAACAATCTTGAGATCCAGGTTGTCATCGATGAATCGCTCCGCGCCGTTGGACCATCTGTCGAAGAGATTTTTTCGTTCATTCAAAAAGGATTCAATGAAAAAACCGGACCTGATGTAACGGTTATCGTACGAGAGGTTGATGCAGTTGACACATCACAAGGTCCTCGGATCATCTCCTTGGTGGACAAAAAGAAATATAATATTACCCGCTATATGTAGGATATCCATTGTTTTTTCCCTGAACGTGTCGAAAGCTATTTAAATGTTAAGCGCCTAATAGGAAGCTAACAATTGAAAATCTGAGGGATAATATGAAAGTAGTGTTATGTAACGATGGAGTGTGTGTTCCTCCAAAATGTCCGGTCGTGGATATACAAGAGGATAAGGTCATTATTGGCGAAAAAAAGAACGTATGCACGTTAACCAAAGCTCAGTTCGACATTCTCAGACAGAAAATCCTAAACGGTGAGATTTAAAAAAATTTTGTTTCCCGTTCTTTTTTTCTTTTTTTTAAGATAAAACTAATGATGTGGGTATCCTTCTTTGTTTTGGTTGTACATCTGAATGCTTTCCCTGACTAACTGTGTTAGAAACTCTAATCGCTGTTCATCGGTAAACGCTCCATAGGACGTCAACGTACCATACACCGTCGTGTACTTCGGTTTTACCTTCCCATTGTCATACCCCAATGTGATGATAGTAAACATCGGGATTCCCCCAACACGGTCTTTATCATAAATGATTTGAGCGTCCCGTAGCTCATCAATGGTGTGATGAATGTTTACGTAGATATAGGCGACTGTGGAGTTCTCAAAGTTGATAAGAGTATGATACATGTCCTGTTTTCCAAACTCGATGGAGAAAAGGTCTTTTATGACAGGGTACATCACATCGCATCCAGCGCACGCATCACCGCTGTAATGTAAAAACACCGGTCCTTCTGATAAGTTCGTTAGAATAAATTCCGGATGGGGTGCATTGTCTACTGTCTTAAAGGTAAAATCCGCCGAGGTTTTCGGCTCAAGTTTCAGGCAACTTAAACATAACACAAGTACGATACCGGATCGCACCTCATCATACACCCCGGTGAATGCAAACATTCCACTAAGCGCTCCTGAAACCAGGAGAAGCGCACAGATCTGCAATGCAAAGAATTTCTTCATCGCTATCTCCTCTCGAAGGTGATAATTTTATTCGGACAGGCGGTGACGCATTTCCCGCATAAGATGCACTCTGGGTCCCGATGCATATTTGGAACATCGATTCCCATCGGACACGCATAGGAGCAGACATTGCAATGGATGCATTCTTTTGTATTAACTGAGATATGTAAGAAACTGATTTTGTTAAAGGGAGCAAGGAGCGCACCTACTGGACAGAAATACCGGCACCATCCACGCTCGATAAGGAAGATAAGCAGGATAAACAAGATGAAAATAACCAGCGCTATGGGGAAAAAATAGTTTGGCACAAACTTCCCTGGGTATAAAAGAAGGGTGGGAATGGTGCCTGTAAGAAACCCGACTGGACAGAGATCGGTAAAGATAAAACCGATGAGATAGGAGGTGACAAACACAAGGCTGATGAGCAGAACATATTTTACATAACGGAAGTATTTCTCGGTTTTATGTGTCCCAAGTTTCCGTGCAATCGGATGTTTTTTCACCTTCCGGGCAACCCGTCCTGTCCCCCGTTGAAGAAACCCAATCGGACATGCCCAGCTGCACACCGCTCTTCCTGTTAGCACACCAAGAAATCCGATGATGAGAAGAGGATACAGGAATAACCTCCATGCGAAGTTTCCTTTATCAACACTTTGTTCTAACGAACGTAATGGACATGCAGAGGTAGCAGAGGGGCATGCCTGACAGTAAAAAAAAGGATAACAAAACCCAGTCTTTAATCCAGGATACCCGGGGTAACCCAGATTTGCAGAAAGGAAGATTACAATCTGAGAAATCAATCGTTTTAGTTGTAGCTTCATTGAACTCTCTTTTTCCTTACCAGTATCACAGTTCCAATGAGGGCCATGACAAAGAGGAGTAATTCGAAACCCGGTGTTTTATTATCGCCATCACTCCCGTTTCCATTTGTACCCGCAGACAATGTAATATTCCTTTTAGGAGATGATTCCCAAGTACCATCGGTTTTTGCCCAGACCTGACAGGTCATATACGTCGCATCTGCATGTTTCAACAGGACATCTGATGAATACATCCCTGGGCTTCCGAGAGTCATTGAGACATTTTGAGTGTCGGGGTAACAGATACCTGTCCCTCCATTGCACTCCTGGACCCATATTTTTACCTCTGAGGGTGTTCCACCGCTGATTTCTATCGAAAAAGTTACGGTTGAAATCGGAGGAGGTGATGTTGGTGAAGAGATGATTTCCCCAAATGTTATTCCTGTTACAGTCGCTGAACAGACAGTTGCTCCGAAAACACTTAGCATTACAATAGATAGGATACATTTTTTTCCGTTCTTCATATTTTTCTTGTCTCCCTCAAATTTTTTTAGGCAATTCGTCAATCTTCATATCAAGATTGATATCTGGCTCATAAGCCAACTGGGAGTAATAAATATTTCTCTTTTTATGGACAAATACATTGCAGTGTCAGCCGTTCTTCGTTTTTCTCCTTTATAACAGATTATCAAGAACAGGAGCAAGTCTTGTAAGGTCTGCAGGGTACCCCTGGGGTATGTCATCGTAGACTGCTAAGCCTTCATGGGAAAACGACAGAACCCCTTCTCTGTTGAAAATACACAACGCAGGAATGCCTCCATCCCCAACTTTATAGGTTTCCCATATCGATCCGTCGTCGATTCCAAAGGTCCACGTCAATTCATATCCATAGTCTTCAAATGTGGAAATAAAATCTTGTATTTGTGAAATGGTTTCCCGCTGGTCAATGTCTATTGAGAGTATTTCTACATCGTTCCTACTGTAGTTCTCGTATATTTTCCGCAACTCTAGCATCTGGAGCTGACAGGGTGAACACCATGTTGCCCACATATCCAGAATCACTACTTTTCCCCTGTAATCGCTTAAGTGTTGTGTCACTCCAGAAAGGGTTGTAAAGCTGAAATCATCAGCGGAAGGATTGACTTGTTTTTCTGTACAACCAGAAACCAAGGGGAGCATTATCAGCAGAGAAACAATTAAAAAAAGAGGTGACTTCTTCATCTCCATCAAAGAACATTAATGATAGAGTTTCAATTTCTCCAGGAGCATTTCTTTAGGCATGGCACCAATCAGCTGGTCAACAAGTGCACCGTTTTTAAAGACGAGTAAGGTTGGGATGCTCATGATTCTATATTTCATCGAAGTCTGTGGGTTTTCATCAACATTTAGCTTTCCAAAGACGATTTTTCCTTGCAACTCCTTTGCGAGTTCTTCGATGACCGGTCCGATCATCCGACAAGGACCGCACCAGGGCGCCCAGCAATCAATGACGATTGTTGGAAATTTCTTTATTGTCTCCTCGACGTCTGTATCAAGAAGATGGATGGGTGTATCTGGCCATTTTTTTTCCATGGTTTTACCTCCGTTCATATACCGTTTTTTTAGTTGATCAAGTTTTTTCTTTTTAATTTGCTCAAGAGAATCCATTTGTCCTCGAATAACTGCACTCCCTAATTAATATTTGGATAATAACATCCTTAAACGGTGTCTTATTTGAAGGTATCTTGGAGCCATTTTCGTATTCGTAGATATCCGATTTTTTTCTCTCCATCAAGCCAGAGGACAGGTGCGGTTCGTTGAAGGTCCTCAAAGACGTCATGGGATTTTGCCAATGCCAAGTCTTCATCACGCCACTGGCCAAGGTCATGGGGGAAGGTGACGATATCGATATCATCTCTCCCAGCAAGTAATTCTTTTGTCTCCTGGCATTTCACGCACTGTTCTAAGGAGAATAAAATGGGTTTTGGAATACGAACACCTCACATGTGACTGCTTTCTTTTTTGTGTCTTGTTATGATGCATAATAATTGATTTTTTTTTAAAGGTTCCGTCTGTTTGGTTCTTCGTAACAAAGCTTTTTCAACTCTTTTTCTTTTTCTGCATTTGAACGTGTATGCTTGAAGATCATAAAATCGTCAGAGATCCGATTCATGGTGATATAAAAATAACCGGATGTCTTATTGATCTGATCGAGACTCCTGAAGTGCAACGTCTACATAATATTAAACAGCTTGGATTTGCCCATCTTGTGTTCCCTGGTGCGCATCATACCAGATTTGAGCATTCGCTTGGCTGTTCCATGATCGCTTCTCAGATTGCTGATATTCTTGCTTTGAAAGGGACAGAAAAGAAACTGTTGACCTGCGCTGCTCAATTACATGACATAGGTCATGGTCCGTTCTCTCATACGTTAGAATCGATCCTGCTTCAACGATTCGGTGTTGATCATGTCGATCTTACAGAGAAGCTAATTCTTGGGGACTATGCTATCTTTGATGGAAAAGAACAGCAGTTTCTTTCGGCTTCTTCGGTGCATGAGGTCCTTGACAAGCATCAGGTGGATAAAAAAGAAATTGTGAAAATAATTAGGGGGAGTGTGTCGAAACATGCATACCTTGGTCAACTCTTGAACAGCACGATTGATGTTGATCAGTTGGATTATCTTATGCGTGATGCGTATTACACGGGTGTTGCCTATGGCATGATTGACCTTCAGCGGCTTTTAAGGACGATAATGATTTATAAAGGAAATCTGACGATGATGCGCAAAGGAGTAAACGTTGTGGAAAACATCCTTATGGCTCGTGCGTTGATGTATTCATCGGTGTATTTTCATAAGACCGTGCGCATCCCAGAACTAATGTTGTCAAAGGCACTTGAGGAAATCCCTGATGCAGAACCCTTTGAGTTTTTCCGGATGACTGATGCGGAGATTATGATATCTTTGAAAGCGATGGGCCGTTTTCAACAGGAGATTGTTACACGTCTGAAATATCGTGATCTCTTCAAACAAGCTTATGCCGTCTCTTTGTATGATTTAAATAAAGAAGAAATCAAGGTCGTCAAGGCACTTGAGGATGCATCCACGCGACGACAAAAAGAACGTGAGATAGAAGAGGCCTTCCGCATACCGAAAGGTCATATCATCATTGATGCGCCACGACCCGAGTTGTTGCGTGCTGAGCCACGAATCAATAATACCGATATTCAGGTTATGAACAAGAATGAAATGAAGAGTCTTGATGATTTTACTCCTGTTGCTTCAGCAATCCGTTCACGCATCGCTCCTGATTGGGCTTTGATGCTTATCACAGATGAAAAATACAGAAGGACCGTCGCGAAAAAAGTAAAACGACTGTTATTTTCTTAATGTGTTTCCGAATAAGGAGAGAATGGGGAAGTTTGAAGGTGGTGAGGAGAGATTAAAAAATTGATGCCTCCCCCATTCTTAAGTTGATAAGGAGAGATAGTATATAAATTTTTTTATAGAATTAATATATTTTGTATAAATACCTTGTGATAAATGTCTGGAAATACTAAGAGATATGAGAGAAAGGTTTACAAATTTATAGATTGTTTTTAATATAATTAATGACCATGTCAATCGTTGGATGGATAACCGCTGATGAAGAAATATACTGACCTGCAGCTATGTTTGCAAACAGTAATCGTTCGTCATCTGCAAACCCAAGTAAATCTGCGAAGATATTCGCCGCGTTCCATGCATCACCTGCACCTGTGAGTCGGTATATTGTCGAAAGTGGAATGGTTTGTATCACTGTTGATGTGCTATGAACCGAACTAGAAAAAAACGATGTATGCAAATCAATACGTGCTGGTATGTTCTTTTTCAATGTTTCCGCTGCGGTAATCATTTCAGCCTGTGTCATACAATCGGATTGACTATAATATCGTAGTTCGTTTTCGTTAAGTCCAAAAATATCCAAGTTAGGGTTCATAAGCACTTTTTTGACAAGCGTTGGGATCTCATGGCGACGAGGGGAGGGATCACCAGAATCAAAGAATGTTCTCACATTATGTTTCTTTGCCATCTCGAAAACCTTGTAGGCCAGGTCGGTTCCAAAATGATTCAGATTCCAGTTTGTTACCCCCACCAGGTTTGCAGATGCAATCAGTTCGTAATCATGATTAGTTAATTGCTCAAAGGCAAACGTGGCAACCGACCCGGGATCGCCAAGCATGATATTTGCATGCTGTTTTTGAAGCTCTATCACTGTGGTAAGGGCAAGTGCTCCATTGCGTTTCACCCCTGAAAGATCCACACCGTTTTTACCTAAGAAGTATTCAAGGACATAGAAGCCAAAAGGGTCGGTTTGACAAATCAGATGACTGCGTATGCCAAGACGTGCAAGACCAAGAGCAGTATTGGCGGCATTTCCACCCTGATGGATTTGTTGGGGGATTCCAGGGATGTTTCCCCCTCCTTGTTCGGCAATGGTTCTTATGTCATCGCATGTCTGTTCAAGAGAATCGAAACGAAGAACATGATCAACAAAGAAATCAGGGAGCATAACGACATGTAAGTCTGGGAGGTTCTTTCGATCAATATCCTGTAATCTCTGTAATAATCGTTTCTGAAGGGATAACTCCATGTACGCACCACAGCAGTATCATATTCCCTCTATTTTAGCTTGAATGCTTTTCTCTTTTGTGTTTGTGACCAAAAAAATCATAAAAAATCTATCAAATAGAGAAAATTATATATAGGAGGTCCGTACAGATATATTGCGGATTAATTAACAACTTCAAAGGCAGGAAGCGATCAAAGAGAGAATGAAAACGTAATGGAAAGGAATTTTTATGACAATTATTACATTAGATGATTTATCGAAAGCTATCGCAAATCGTGTTGGGATTGATATTGAGGAAGCACGACGTGACGCCGGGTTTGTCATGGATATCTTCGGGTTTGACGACCGGGTCATTGACAATGTACTTGACCCTGAAGATCGACAGCTGTTCTACATCCTGGAAGAAGAAGGTATGCTTACGACTGAACGGGAGGAAACGACTCTGTACGATGGACGGGAATGGCGTACCCATTACTGGCGTCTGAAAAAGGATACAATCGCTCGGTATTCAAAGGAAAACAACCCGGAACGCAGCGTAGTTATTGTTGATAAGAAACAGGCGAAGAATTTCTCTGATGAAGACATCTATGGCACTATCGATGAGGACATGTGGACGACAACCAGAAAAATAGGATAAGAGGATTTTCCTTTTTTTCTGCCTTCGTTTTTCTTTGATAAACTTAATAAATTCCTTTTAGTTGTGGAGTCTCTTATACAAGAGTTTCTTTCTTGGGTGAGTGTATGGCAAAACGAAAGATTATCATAAGTTCAGAATCTGTCACCGAAGGACATCCAGATAAGATGTGTGATCTGATATCAGATGCAATTCTTGATGAAGCGCTTCGGCAGGATAAAAACTCACGAGTTGCGATTGAGACAGCGACAAAGAACGGGGGAGTGATGGTCTTTGGTGAGATGACAACGGAGGCGTATATTGATATCCCGCATGTGGTCCGTGATACCATCAAAAAGATTGGGTACACCAAATCAGAATATGGTATCGAATGGGAAACCTGCTCTGTATGGGTTCAGATAACGGAGCAAAGCCCAGATATCTCCCAAGGTGTTACCGCGATAAAAAACCTCCACAAAGAGCAAGGTGCAGGCGACCAAGGGATGATGTATGGGTACGCCTGTAACGAAACAAAGGAATTCATGCCCGTACCAATCCTTCTTGCACATAAACTGACGAAACGTTTATCAGAAATGAGAAAATCTAGCAGAATCCCGTACTTAAGACCTGATGGTAAATCCCAGGTTTCAATCGAATATGACGAAAAAGGAAAACCCCTTCGCGCCCATACGATTGTCGTTTCGACTCAGCACGATGGCGGTGTTTCCAATGAGCGAATTCGAAAAGATGTGCTTGAAACGATCATTAACCCTGTGTGTAATGAATGGATCGATAAGGATACCATTTATCACGTCAACCCAACAGGATCATTTGTCCGTGGCGGGCCATACGCCGATGCTGGTTTAACAGGGAGAAAGATTATCGTCGACACCTATGGTGGTATCGGCAGACATGGCGGTGGAGCATTCTCGGGAAAAGACCCAAGCAAGGTCGATCGCAGCGCTGCGTATGCGACACGGTACATCGCAAAAAACATCGTTGCCGCAGGTATTGCTGAGAAATGTGAAATCCAGTTTGCGTATGCAATCGGTGTCGCCGAACCGGTTTCTATCAACATTGAATGCTTTGGGACGAATAAGATTTCTCTTGACAAAATAGAGACGCTCATCAAAGAATTTTTTCCAATAAAACCTGCTGATATTATCAGACAACTAGATCTGCGTCGACCAATATTTAAGAACACCGCGGCGTATGGTCATTTTGGACGGGAAGAACCTGATTTTACCTGGGAGAAGCTTGACAAGGTAAAACTTTTAAAAAGTGATGCGAAGATATAACTAGGTAGTAGTTATTGTAAAAATCAGGAATTACATTCTTAGGTATTAATCCGAGACATCTACCTTATATAACTCAAAGTGTCTGGGACATTGTATTTTTCCATAAATTTTTTTGATTGTAAATGGTTTTCCATTTTGAATTGTGGTAGTGGCACAAATATCAAATGAGTCGCAGCCGATATTTTTGCAATCCTTCTTTTCTATTGTTATCGTTGCTCCCTCAGGTTGCTCTTTGGTAATTGCTACGGTCAACGGGAGTTCTTCTACCTCTACGACAATCACACGTCCTTCATGTATGGTACACTCATGGTATTTATCCCTTAGTTTAGTAATACGGTAGCTTCGTCCTGGTTTAAGGTTAAAACAAACGGTTTTAAGTTGACAGTTTCTGCATTCACTGTTTGAACCGAGGTACGTGAAATCTGTTCCTTCCACCGCAAGTTGTTCACCAACAAGAGTCACTAGAACCATTATGTCACTCCAGTTATCTTCGCAAGTTTCTTTGCAGCATCCTCTGTTAATCCAAGTTCACCAAGGATGGTATATCGATCAGGACGAATTTTCTGCGCGCCCATAAGCGCCTGAATAATTTTTTTCTTTGGGATGTTTAGTTCTTTGGCGGTTACCGGAGCTCCGATCATTTTTAATGCATCGCGGATTTGCTGCCAATCCCCACCATGAAGATACATCATCATGATGGAACCGACTCCACATTGTTCTCCATGTAATGCTTTTCCTGGTGCAATGGAATCAAGCATGTGGGAAAACATATGTTCAGCGCCAGAGGCAGGGCGTGTGTTTCCAGCAACACTCATTGCGACCCCTGAAACGACCATGCATTTTATCGCCTGCCAGACCGCTTCTTCTAGTCCTGTCCGAATATCTTCTGCTTTCTTGAGTAGCAGTTGAGAGGAAGTGGTTGAAAGTGATGCAGCAAAGGTACTGAATTCTTCGTCTTTTAATCGATGAGCAAGCTCCCAATCTTTGACCGCGGTAAGATTCGATATCACATCAGCGCATCCTGAGGCAAGCATCCGATAGGGAGCTCTCATGATCACTGCGGTGTCAGCAAGCACTGCCATGGGAGAGATTGCGGTTTTTGAGATGGACCCTTTTTTGTCTTTTAATGCCGCACGGGGTGATGCCATGCCATCATGCGAAGCAGACGTAGGGACACTAACAAAGTTTGTTGATAGTTCATAGGCGGCACATTTAGTAACATCGATTACAGAACCGCCGCCAACGCCAAGGAGGAAATCAGATCCTGTTCTTTTTGCTTCTTTTACAACTGTGTTGACTTCTCGAATTGTAGGCCATGCGGGAAGTACATCTCGTTTTATCAAGGGTAATGAAAGGACAACCATGTTGACGTCATACCCAGCACCAGAAAGTATCTTTTCGATTCGATCGCCAGATATCTTCTTGGTGTTCTTGTCGCAGACAAGAAGAAGGCTGTTACTTGGTGCCAGATGATTGCATATTCCTTTTATTTGGTCGGTTGTGTTATGACCAACGATGACTTCTCTAGGGAAAATCATCGTTTTGAATTTGGTAAATCGCTCCATAGTTGTTTCGGGGGAGTAATCTACAGGTTTATTATATTTTCTTTATGGTGTACCGGAAGCTTTATTAATCACTCCATAAGAAATTAACGTTTCTCGAGATGGTCCGTTGATGATAATCCCACTCTCAAATGCTTTTTAAGATGCTCGTAGGTTTTATTCCTGTTGCTTTTTTATAAACGGCTTTCTCTCCATCTCTCTTAAAACACTTGACATAAGAATGGTATTAGAGAATCACGTAGAAATCTAATATATCAAGAGAAGAGAGATTGTGATTGTTGGTTGCTTTCACCGTCATTGTATGCAGTCCGCGTGTTGCTTCGAGATCCCAGGTAAAAGGCGCTTCTGTATCGACATGTTTTGATACATCATCGATAAAGAACTCAATTGAATTTGTGTTTTCCGCTGTGACTTGTACGGTAAGAGACCCAAAAATCCGGGCTGCCGCATTCTGGAGAGGGAGTTTTTTCAAAAGTGTGGGGATTGCTCTTCCAAATAGATAGGTTCGATAGTAGAATGGGGCGTCGATATATACTTTCGGGACGTCTGGTTTTAGATTTCCATATACGCCCTCGACATACATAACCCCCGTATCTTCCCCATACCATTCAGCTATCATATCTGCATCATAGGACATCCGGAACCAGCCGTTCTCCCCCCATTTCGTGCCCCAGCTGTTTTTTACAATCCAACAGCTCTTGCTATCGTCGTAGCCAACGATGGTAACGACATGACCTGCCACCGGTTTTCCTATATGATGTCTGTATACGCCTCCGAAATAGAAAAAGAAATCTCTCCAGAATCTGATGCAGATGACAAGCGGTCCATGTTCTATGAGTGCCTGTTTCATTGCGTTGACGTCATGATCGACCCAGCCCCATTCAGTGATTTTCACGGTGCGGTTTTCCCATCCAGGAAGACTTTCAAAAGGGTAATCCATTGGTCGATGTGGTTCAGGGAAGCATCCTTCATCGGGGACACCATATTCCATAAGATAGTTTGCGGCATCAACGAGGTTGACGTATCCTTCCTCGATGGTCCCTCCTGCATAATAGTACAGGTGATTGTCTGAAAGATCTGGGGTATAGAGTTCCTGGAGTTGATACTGCATTTTTGTTTCTAGGGCTGCACAGAGAGCATACGCCTCGCAGGTTGGTGCGGGTGACTGATCTTTAATAGGAGTTGTATAATCGGTTCCATTGATATCTCGCCAACTGAATGAAGGAGGTAACAGAAGCATTTCTTGAATGGTATCGTTTTTCGTGAAGCTTGCTTGAGTTAATGGTAGGAGTAGTAGTACTATCCAGACGATTCCAAGTGTTTTTTTTATCATATTTCCCCGTTATTATACATTATATTTTTCCTTTATAATAATTCGTACGTTCAATAAAAAGAGGAAGGTACATTAATATATGCTCGTTTTCTTAGTCCTGTGAATATGAGCCTTCCAACGATAACCGCACACCAAAAAATTGTCTTATCACTTGGGATATTACTTGGGATTCTTGCAGCGATCGTTTTAGGGTATCTCCTTGCACCGACTCTGATTTACGACCAATGGATCTGGAAATACTACTGGGGTCCCGTGGTTGCTGATGCGACTGGCCATTCGGTCTCACATAATGGTGTCGTTGCTCAGGAGGGATACACGCTAATTTCTGAGATTACCTACGGAATCATCCTTGTCTGCGCCCTCTATGCGTTATATAAGCTATTAAAAAAACTTGCCATACGTATTGACTGGTATTTCTGCCTTGCACTGTTTCCCTATATCCTGTTTGGTCCAGTGACGCGTGTCCTGGAGGACACCAATTATTTCACTGAACCTTTTGTGTATTGGTTCATATCACCACTCATATACTTTCAGACAGCCTTTTTTGTCCTTATCTTTCTTTTTTTAGGCTACCATCTGCAAAAAAAAGCATTTTCCCTAAAAAAAACTCTTCTAATTCTCCTAGCATTGTTTCTGCTTATTGACGTGACCTATACGTTTCTCTGGGTTTTGGGATTTGACTACGGTGCGTCTATCATTGAACCCTGGTTCTTCTATATGCTGTCCTTTTTCGCTTTTCTTCCTCTGCTTTACCGTTTTCTTAAGAAACAGACAGTGACGATAAATACTGTTATTTTTTCAGGGGGACTACTTATTGTCGTTCCATGTTTTTTCCTTGTCGGACGATGGATGGTAGGCGATCAATGGAGCAGTTCCTCTGGTACCTATCTAAATGTTTTATGGCTGATTCTGGGTCTTGTTAGTCTGATTGTTGGTATCGTTGCGCTCGTTGCATGGGTTTTTCGGAACAACGAGGGTATCACAGTGTACAAGCATCCCTTGAATCTCTCGATGCTTGGGGGGCATCTGATTGATGGGATAACGAGTTACATCAGCATCTATGATCCTTTGCAGATGGGGTTACCGTCCTATATCGAGAAGCATCCTGCGTCAAACACACTTATGGAGGTATGGCCGCCGTTATTTCCAATCGTCAAGTTTCTCTTGATTATCCTAGTGATTTTTGTTTTCGATATCTATTACAAGAAGGAGTTGGAGCGATATCCACGGTTGATTAACCTTCTTAAAATCGGCATCTTCATTCTTGGTGTCTCCCCAGGGTTACGGGATTTACTACGTGTTACTATGGGAGTATAGGACTCTTTGTCATACAAAAAAATTGGACAACAGAATTATAAACACCAATGGTTTTTCTTTGCGTATCATGAGACGTCATCCGAATTGGCTTAAGGTACGAATTGGTGGAGGAGAAAATTTTTCTAAAGTAAAAAATCTCCTTAGGTCTGCGAAGTTACATACGATCTGCGAGGAGGCAAAATGCCCAAATATCGCTGAATGTTTTGGTAATGGAACCGCTGTTTTTTTAATTCTTGGAAACGTTTGTACCCGAAACTGTCGTTACTGTAATGTCGCTCATGGTTCACCTGACCGCTTAAACCCAAATGAGCCACGAGATGTCGCTGAGAGCGTACGGATTCTTGGATTGAAGTACGTGGTGGTTACGTCGGTGACACGCGATGATCTTACCGATGGTGGCGCAGGTGTTTTTTATGACACCATAAAAGCGATACGGATTTTGAATGAACCCTGTAAAATCGAGGTGTTAATCCCGGATTTCCAAGCAGATTTAGGAGCGATACAAAAAATAGTTGATGCATCTCCGGATGTTATTAACCATAATATCGAGGTTGTCGAAGAGTTATTCCCGGTGATCCGACCGCAAGGAAACTACCAGCGAAGCTTGGAAGTCTTACAGGCGGTAAAGAGAAAAAAGAGAGACATTCCAACGAAATCCGGATTTATGGTAGGACTTGGGGAAACAATCGAACAGATCCATGCGACACTGCGTGATTTGAAAGACGCTGAGGTTGATTTTTTAACGATTGGTCAGTACCTCCAACCGACACGGGCACATGCAGAGGTGAAGAAATATTATACGCCAGAGGAGTTTTCAGAGATGAAGACTGTTGCTCTTCACATGGGTTTTTTGCATGTCGAGTCAGGACCGCTTGTTAGAAGCTCCTATCATGCAGAGAATGCACTGCTGTAGCCGTTTTGAGAACAGAATGTTAAAAAAAGATAAACCCATATCCATGAGGACCATGAGATCCCACTCTATCTATAAAGTCCCTCGGGGGAAGTTACTGAAAATCGCTGTTGAATACGATGAACGAAAGAATGTTATCAAGGACATTCGAATCACAGGCGATTTTTTCGTCTACCCTGAAGAAGCAGTAGAACTGATGGAACGAGAAATCCATGGTACTGTGATGGAAAAACAACAATTACTTAGGAAGATCCAATCAATCATCAGTGAGCATCATATCGAGTTTATCGGACTGGATGCGGAAGGTCTTGTACAAGGAATTTTGATGTGTAGAGTATGAAAGAGCAGTGGAGATTGATACAAACCGGTATGAACACCGCGTTTTCCAATATGGCGATAGACCAGGCGATACTTGTGGCAAATAGTAAAGGGAAGGTCCCTCCGACAGTACGGTTCTACGGATGGATGCCCCCTGCCATTTCGATTGGCTATTTCCAGAGTTTAACAGATGAGATTGATATTCAAGCCTGTGAGCGGTTTGGTGTTGATTACGTTCGAAGAATCACAGGTGGGGGGGCTGTGTTTCATGAGAAGGAATTAACGTATAGTATTGTGATTCCGGAATCTCATGTGGAAATCCCAAAAAATATCATGGCAAGCTACGGTAGGATTTGTGGAGCTGTTATAAAGGGTCTTCAGCATATTGGAATTGAGAGCATCTATGCTCCTATTAATGACATTGTGGCTGGTGGACGAAAGATCTCAGGGAACGCTCAGACAAGAAAGTTGCAAACAGTCTTGCAGCATGGGACGGTTCTTATGGACGTTGATGTCAATAAAATGTTTTCTGTGCTACGGGTCCCTAATGAAAAGATAAAGGATAAGCTTATCGCTGATGTAAAACAGAGGGTTACGTCCGTGAGGCATCTTCTAGGAAAGGAGATGCGTTTTACGCAAGTCGCAGAAGCAATGAAGACGGGTTTTGAGGAAGAATTTCATGTGGAGCTAATTGATGGTATGTTACGTAAAGAAGAAATTGCCTTGGCAGAGCAATTTGAAAAAGAACGTTTCTCTGCCAAGCAGTGGAACCATCGACGGTGAGGTGCAATGAATGTCAACGTCTTGAAGGTTAATGCGTTTACCGAATCACTTAAGGGTGGAAACCCTGCAGGTGTTGTCCTTGGTGCACCTGACTTATTCGATGAACAGATGAGGCAAATATCGAGAACGTTATGTGTCTCTGAGACCGCTTTTGTGTATCCCAGCACTCTTGCGGACTTCAAAGTTCGATTTTTTTCACCGGCTGTTGAAGTTGATCTGTGTGGTCATGCAACGATTGCGACATTCTTTGCTATGGCGGTAAAAGGGGTTATTCCACAAAAGGAAAACACGATAGTGACTCAGGAGACAAACGTTGGTGTGTTACCGGTTACGATTCGATCAAATGATGAGAATACAATTGATAAGGTCATGATGACACAAGGGAAAGATATATATAAGAATATACATTTAGATATATCTCTTATTGCAGATTCGCTTCATATCGACAGAAACGATATCGATGATTCCTTGCCAAAACAAATTGTATCAACCGGTCTTTACACACTACCAATTTGTGTGAAATCATTTGATGACCTTAAAGACATGATCCCTGATTTTGAGAAGATAAAAAAGATATGTACAATGGTAGGTGCAGGCAGCTTTCATGTTTTTACTTTTGAGACAATCGAACCTCGTTCCCTGTATCATGCACGAAACTTCGCACCATTGTACGGGGTAAACGAAGATCCGGTTACAGGCACTGCAAACGGTGCTGTCTGCAGCTATGTAGCACGACATAAAAAAATAAAAGAAAACAGTTTTATCTGTGAACAAGGGGATATCGTTGGCAGACCCGGCAGAGTATGTATCGAGATAGGCAACGATGAAATTAAGGTAGGCGGCAAAGCAAGGATAACGCAAGAAACACATGTCGAGGTATAATATACGCCTTAAATCTGATGGAGTCCGCGGTGTTCTGCGTATTCTCTTACCTGTGCAACCTCCTCAGGAAAAACCGGTCTGGATATTTCTTTGTATTCGTAGGCAATGTACTCAGGTCTATATTGAGCCATGATGTTCACCACAGCGTTTGGCAGGTGTTCTGCGATATGGTCTATGACTGGTTTTGAACAACACTCAATGTGATTTGGCAGCACCAGATGCCGTATAATGACTTCTCCATGCTGATACGCGTCCAAATGATTTCTTTTTACTACTGAAACATAGTTTTCAACACTAGAAAGCTTCTTTGCGCAGGCGTCATTCCCATATTTAAAATCTGTAAGATAGATATCGATAACTCCCCGTAACAGCTTCATTGTCTCTTGAGAACAGTACATATTTGAGTTCCATACCTGTGCAATATTGCTGTCCAACTGCTTTAAAACCTTAAGGATGTAGAGGAGATTTGATGTTGGGTCACCTCCAACCCAGTTTACATTTTTCGCCCCTTGGTTTTTCCGCTGTTGTATCGTAAGTGCGAGCTGTTTAGGTGCTATGATGGTTCCACAGGGGACCTGGCTAATATCCCAATTCTGGCAGAACACACAATGAAACGTACATCCTGAAAAAAAGATCGTATGCGAAGGGACAAGCACAGGTTCCTCGCCATAATGTAAAAACTCAAGAGCGATATGTGATTCCTGGACGCCGCATACCCCTTGGGTTTTTCTACGGTCCACCCTGCATCTACGCTCACAGAAGCAACATTCTTTGAAGAGGCGGTCTGCAAGTTCGATTTTCAGATCAAGAAGCGATGACAACGGCATTGTATTTTGCATATTCCACAACCCAAGTGCCTCATCATGGATGTGCCAAAGGTCATCGGTTGATTGAGTTTTCTCAAAAGAGACTGGGATATGTTTGCAGGTATGATACATGGCAGTACCATTTTCTTCCAGGATATCATGGTATTTTGGAAGGAGCGCCCGTACCATCATCGTTTTTTGATATCACTATAGAGAATTATAACTATTTTGTATATCGATCGATATCGATTTGCATGCCATCCTGAGCTGCAAGAATTTGAACACCGTATTTCTTGGAGAGATTCTCTGCAATTTCCCATGGTTTTGCTTTTACCATCCCCATACCGAAATGTGTCAGAATCGCAAGTTTTGGTTTGTTTTCCACAATGATTTGTTCCGCTTCGTTTAAACAGAGATGTTCAATGTTTCGTTTATCATCCTTAAGCACCACATTGATAATCAAAATTTCTCCTGTAAAATACGAAGCAAGATCTGAAAAATAATCCGTATCGGTAATCAGAGAAATACAACAGGTTTTCCCTCTAAAATTAACTCCGTATGTTTCAACCCCATGTTTCAACTGTTTTGGTGTTTCAAAAACGATAGTTCCCAGCTGATACTTTCCTTTTTCTTTGAGAGTTTCGATTCGTTCTACTTGCTGTCTTGCATGCTTCAGAATCACCGGATCGTCCTCCAACGCGTCTCTTGGAGCAAACACGACTCCTTTCTTTGTAAATCCACCGTTTGTCATTGCTTCAATCATGATATTGATGTCATTGGAATGATCGAGATGACGATGGGTAAGAATAATTCCTTCTAGATCTTGCGGGTGGAGCTTTGGTCTGCTGGAGAGACAATGGAGAAGGGAGCCAGGACCCGGGTCGACCAACAATTGTGTTCCGTCAAGAGTAAGCCATAGACCACCAGACGCCCGAAGTTGTTTCATGACAACAAACCGTGCTCCTGCAGTTCCAAGGAATTTAATCGAGTTCATAGTACATCCGTTGCTCTCCTGCTCCGTTATAGAGACGGAAGCAGAAAATTATTTACACCACATAATTGATATTTCTATATGAATCTTTTTGAATATACCTATGACCTAGTTCGGCAGATTCCCCCTGGAAAGGTTTCGACATATGGTGCAGTCGCTGAAGCGTTAGGAGATAAAATCGCAGCAAGAGCAGTTGGTCGGATGATGAACCAAAATCCAGACGCGGATGATATGCCCTGTTACAAGATTGTATATTCCGATGGCAGACTTGGTGGATTTGGACTAGGGATACAGGATAAAATTAGACGATTATCCAAGGATTCAATCCATGTGGAAAATGGAAAAATCCTTGATTTTGATACTGTGTTCTTCGATGATTTTCAAACAGGGTATCCGTTAAAAACACTACGTCAGGAACAACTACAGCTCAGCAAAAAAATATCGCTCACAGACAATTTTAGCGATATAGAGACGGTCGCTGGCGTTGACGTCGCATATCCTGACAACGAGTTTGATAAAGCATGTGGATCCTGTGTCGTAATCGATTATAACACTAAGCAGATTGTTGAACAATCTATAGTGTTCTCTCAGACGGATTTCCCTTTCATTTCAACATATTTTGCGTATCGAGAATTTCCCCTTGTTCGAAAACTTATACGCAATCTTCAATCCAAACCCTCCGTGCTCCTTCTTGATGGAAACGGCATCATCCATCCTGCGTATTGTGGATTTGCATCTCATGCAGGGATACAATTAGATCTTCCAACGATTGGCGTGGCAAAAACCCTTCTTTATGGAACAGTGAAAGATTCAAAGGTGTTCATCAACAATGAACAACGGGGATATGCATTCTCGTTAAAAAACGGAATGAGACCAATTTATGTTTCTCCAGGACACCATGTTTCTCTCGCAACCAGTTTAAAAACAGTAAAACATCTTAGTTTTTTTAAAAACCCTGAACCATTACGGCATGCCCATCTCCTCGCAAAACAACAGTTACAGCAGCAAGGGTAGTTCCTGGCTAGAGACTATTGGGATGTTGTGGTCACATAATACTTGCTTGAAGTGAGTAACCTGTGATTTTTTAAGTGCTTTTTTATGGATATAGACCCCAGTCATGTTTGGGGTGGCCTGTATTGCCTTCTCAATCATCGTCCAATCGATACTGCCTGAGTCGATATGGTAGGATGGAATCATATGACCAAAGGCAACGTCTTTCTGAAATGCGACATCCGTAAATCTTGGGGCATAATGGCCTCCGCCTATGCCAATGAGGATTGGGATGTCCTGTGGATGTTGCTCTTCATAATGATATCTTGTAAACAGCTCAAGAAGCGATGTTGCGATAATCGATGCAGGTTCTTTTTTTTGCCATTGAAGCTCGGTGCTTCCAACCTCAATGAACAATGTTGGTATCTTAAGAAATGGTCCATGATGAGTGACTTCGTAACAGATTTGGTAGTCAAGATCTGTTTTGTTCAGGTTTTTTTTCATCAGTCGTAGCAAATAGGTCATCGTTCGTGGTGCCGCTGGAACTAAGGTCTTTGATTGTCCACCAAACTCCGCTTCACCATAATTTCCTATAGGATGAACTGTTAGTGTTGGTTCCTCCATTTTACTGCGGTGTCTTGACAGAAATATCGCCAGCTTTGGATCTATCTGTAATTGTTCTTGTACTTCGATATCGATGTTCTCATGTCGTATTTTTTTATCTGGGATGGTAACAAGAACAAGGTTTTTCATCGAATGGTGTTGTAAGACGGGGGCGTTGTAAAAGACTCCTTGTTCCTCCCAAGTTGTTTGTTCCAAAAGATTGTTTTTTATATTTGTACTGGCAGGATCCTCTGTCGAGGAGATAATAAGGACAGTCATATTATACTATGCAACAAAAAAGTGTTTTAGTAATTTACGTCATAAACTGTTTTGTTCACTGATAAGTTTTTTAATACGTTCGACATGCACAAGATAACGGATTCGGTTTTCGACGCTACATATTTTTGCGATAAATTGAATTTCCTGTGCTTCTTCTTCTGTGGATAAAAGTCCGATTACTATCATGTAACAACAGGGTTGATTTCTTCCTTATAAAGCCTTGTTGTACAAATGTTATCTGTTTATATTATTAAAAGTAAATAAAAAATTGAGGTTTTTTTCCTTGCCACTTTCTTTCTCATCTCACCTATTGTTTTCCCTAACATCTATTGTTGATTATCTGACACTACTCATTCTCCATCATTGAGTATTAATAGACCGTCCACATTTGGGATGAACAATGGTACAGCTTTCACCAATTACCTGTAAGGAGTATACCTTACGATTTGAAAAAACCGTAATCATGGGCATCCTGAATGTAACCCCAGACTCGTTTGCAGACGGTGGACTCTTTCATGATGTTGAGGCAGCAGTTATCCATGGGAAAAACATGGTCCGAGATGGAGCTGACCTTCTTGACATCGGCGGAGAAAGCACGCGACCTGGTTCCAAGCCAATATCAGAAAAAGAAGAGCTAGCGCGCGTTTTGCCGGTCGTGACCCGCCTCTTAGATGAGGTTGACGTACCTCTGTCTATTGATACGTATAAACCACAGGTCGCAGACGCATGTCTGAAGGCTGGTGCGCATATCATCAACGATATCACTGGTATGACAAATCCAAAGATGAGAACTCTCATCTCGCAGTACAACGTTCCAGTTGTCATTATGCATATGCAGGGGTTACCAAAAACCATGCAGCAGAACCCTGTCTACAAGAATGTGCTTGCAGAAATTTCCCAATTCTTCCAACAGCAGATTACCACCGCACACAACGATCAGATACAACAAATCATTATTGATCCAGGGATTGGATTTGGAAAAACGAAACAGCACAACCTCCAAATCCTTAAGCATCTTGAAGTATTCAAGGCTCATGGCTGTCCGATTCTCATTGGACCTTCGAGGAAGTCCTTTATCGGAGAGATCACAGGGTCATCGGTCAATGAGCGGCTAGCAGGGACACTAGCCGCTGTCACTCTTGGCGTCCTACATGGGGCACATATGGTCCGTGTCCATGATGTAAAAGAATGCAAACATGCTTTGCAGGTCGTCGATGCGATTAGGTGTGCATGATGGTACAGGTGTTCCTTGGCCTTGGATCAAATATCGGTGATAAAGAAAAATACATACGCAAAGCACTCTCTCTTATTTCCCAGTTTGGTACTGTAAAAAAAATATCTCATCTTTACCTCACTGAACCTGTTGGAGGAATCAAACAACAATGGTTTTTGAATTGCGCTGTCGCGATTGAAACCAGCATCGATCCAGAAGTACTCTTATCGACCCTTAAATCCATTGAACGAAAACTGGGGAGAAAAAAAACAGTAAAAAATGGACCAAGATGTATCGATATCGATATCCTGTTTTATGCAGATTTACAGGTGAACACAAACGATCTTGTTATTCCTCATCCGTTGCTACAAGAACGTCTTTTTGTTCTGCAACCACTAATGGATCTTGATCCATTGTTTATTCATCCAGTACTAAAAAAATCTATTCAAGAGCTATACCAGAGCCGCTCGTGGGTGGAGAAAGTACAACGCTACAAATAGATGATATTTATATCCTTCGTCTTTATTATTGGACCTAAGAAAGGAGACGCATTCATATGAGATTATGTCGTGAGTTTTATTTTGATGCAGCACATTATATCCCAAAGTATAAGGGAAAATGTGAGAACCTGCATGGACACACCTATAAACTCGAGGTCGTTATTGAGGGCGGGATACAAGAAGATGGGATGGTAGTTGATTTTGTACAAATGAAAGAAATCGTGGAAACCGCGGTCATCGAAAAACTCGATCATCAGTCATTAAACGAGCGTTTTGACAACCCGACTGCAGAACATATTCTTGAATGGATCTCGACGCAACTGAAAGGAAAGTTACCACTTTTTTCGTTACGCCTCTGGGAAGGACAAGGTAAATGGGTAGAAATACATCTTTGAAAAAGAAATCTTTTCAAAAAATTGGCGGGTTATGAAATTGTGACTATCCTACGTGAGTACCTCAAGCTGGTTCGCCCTTACGGGATTCTTTTCATTGGATTTACCCCGGTTTTTGGTGCGTTATGTAATGGACAGTTTCATGCAGGTCCTCTTTCTTTGTTGTTGGTAATCGGAATCCTTGGTCATATCTTTGTTTTTGTCCAAAATGATTATCATGACATGGAAGTTGACCGGCACTCAGAATATGTGGTTCAACGACCGTTGATCTCGGGAACGATTTCGAGAACACAGGCACGTATCCTCTACCTTGGTGCGTTTTTCTTATCATTGACTCTTGCATTGGTTTTTTTCTTTACTCCTCGTTCGTTTCTTCTCTTATTACTCTCCTTCTTTCTGATGACGGTGTATAATAGATACAGCAAGCGCAAGCCTGGTATGGAATACGTGTTAGGAGCAGCGGTCTTTCTATATGGTTTATTTGGGGCAGTAACTGTCTCTGATGATGTTTCTCTATTGGCTTTAATCATTGCGGGTGTTGGGTTCTTACAATGGGTGTTTAATGTTGGTGTGTCTGCGAATTTAAAGGATGTAGAATTTGATACGAAACTTGGGATTCGGACGACACCGGTTTTCTTGGGAGTTCACGTCGTATCAGACACATTGAAAAAACCATTCATATTTACTCTGTATGCTTTTGGTATAAAAATCGCGCACATCGTGGTAGCGTTTCTGCCATTTCTCCTAGGAGAATCGTTTATTATGATAAACGATTTCCCACTCCCTCTTCTCTGTTATCTGCTTCTTGCCGTGATTATGCTTTTTACTACATGGGGTATTCTAACGACATCTCTCTCAAAACGAGATACTTTGCTCCGATATGAAGGGGCACATGAAGGATTTGCGCTTCTGATAATTCCAGTGGTTCTAATGACATATCTGATAGAACATATCGGCATATTTCCAACTGTGCTATTGATATTCGTGTGTATCGCATGGCCACTTATATCCCTCAGAATACTATTTGGAAACACTCTTATTCCTCTTGAATAACCAGAAATGTTCGATTTTTCGAAACTATTAAATAATTCCAGGGTATTTTTACCCCATTAAAATGGAAGGAGGTGAAAAATGGTAAGTATAAAAGAAATTAAGAGTGCAATAGCAGTCGCAATAGCTGCAGCATTTGGTTTCATCATCGCGCTAATCTGGAAGGATATCATTATCGGAGCTATGAAACTAGCTGGACTATGGCAAGAGGGCGGATTTACAGATGTAAATTCTCTAATCATTGGTATCGTTGTTGCAATAATAATTACACTCGTCTCCGTCCTAGGAATTGTCGTTATCTCAAAATGGGGAGGCATTGCTCAGAAATAAAAATCCCACTTTTTTTTTTTAAAAAAAACGTAGTGAACTGATTTACATTCTCTGGTACACATAATGAAATCTAGATACTCAGACAACAATAACACATGTCTGATTTGAACGTCTTTGAAGGTAGATCTGTTCATATCACGTTTGCTGAGTATTACGAGCATATATTTTTTCATAATTTCAAAGACGAGTTGGAAATTTTTCACAGGTCATGCGTACTCTTTTATATACCGTAAGTATTTCCTATCTTGGCTCCTTAGTAGATGCCAGAAAAGATGGGAAGCAATCTAAAATCAAGACAGATATGAAACAAGAATGAAGCTTGCTTTTCATAGGAGAAAAAAGGATAATACACCTATCTAGGTTGGAGCTTAGGAGATGGCCCCATGAAAAATGACCCTGATATTGTAAAAACTCTACGTGAAGAGGAACGTGTAGGAAAACTTCAAAACTTTTCATCATGCGTTAGTAACAAGACTGAGATTGTAACAACCTTAGTTGAACCACACGAGGTATCGTCTCCACCAAGCACCCAACACTCTCGATATGAGCCAAAAAGAACGATCATCGATTTGGTGAGTCCCCAGAAAAAATTCGAAACAATTTTTGAAAATTTTTCCGTTGCCATAACGTTAGCGGATAATGAAGAACGCATTGTTTCGTGGAACAAATACACAGAAGAACTTTTAAACATGCAAGAAGCCGACTTGTTTAAAAAACCTGTACGAAGCTTGTACCCCCCGGAGGAATGGCAAAAAATACGCAGAGAAAATGTTCGTCAAAAAGGAATCCGATATCGAATGGAGACCAAGATGATACGAAAAAACAATGAACCATTTGATGTTGATCTCTCCATTTGTATTTTAAAAGGATGGAAAGGAGAAATCGTAGGGTCGGTTGCGATTATAACAGACATCACTGAATTAAAAAAAGTCGAAAAAGAATTAAAAGAATCTGAAAAAAAATACAGAACGATTTTTGATAACTCTGCTGTCGCTATCACAATGACTGACGAGAAAGAACGAATTATTTCATGGAACAAATACGCAGAGACATTGCTTGAGATGAATAAGCATGATTTATATTTAAGACCAGTTCAGCAGTTATATCCAATCTCCGAATGGGAAAAAATCAGATCCCAAAACATTCGTCAGAAGGGAATGCAACATCACCTTGAAACAAAAATACAAAAAAAGGACAAGGGGGAAATAGACGTCGATATCTCTTTAAGTGTGTTAAGGAACCATGAGGATAGAGTCGTTGGTTCCATCGGTGTCATCAAGGATATCAGTGATCAAAAAAGAATAGAAAAAAACCTACAAGAATCCGAGAAGAAGTTTAAATTGCTGTATGAGAAAGCACCCGTCCCCTACCATACGTTAAACCCGAAAGGTCTTATCACTGATGTCAATGAGAAATGGTGCCAGACCTTTGGATACACAAAGGAACATGTCCTTGGAAAATCAATCTTTGATTTCATTTCCGAAAACGAACGAACCAAAGCCAAACACTCATTCTTACAGAAGATATCCCAGGGTAAATCCTATACAGATGGTCATGAACGTGAGTATCGAACAAAAACCGGTGAGAAACGACTGGTTATCACCCATGACTTCTTCTTGTTTGATGAAAACGGCAAGGTGATTTCAGTCTACACTACGATGGAAGATGTCACCGAGAAGAACGAACATGTGAAAACAAAAAAAAAGAAGCACACAGGTCCTGTAAAAAGACATCACAGTACATCCAAACAAGTAAAAAAGAAAAATAGAAGAAAAAAATCATAAATTATACGCGTCTCTAAGCACCTGAGAGATACGAAGTAGGATTATAAATAAAAGGTTCTCTATCCAACAAGTGATATGTCCAATTATTTCTTTGGATGGGTAGAAAAAAAATCCCATATCACCGCATTTGCATTTATGTCACGGGATGTTCTGCCGACGAGTACTTTAGGAAGGTATTGATATCCATCTGGCCAGGTATGCCCTCCGTTATAGATTGTATAGAGAATCACTTCAGTATTGTTTGTTCCGTTGCCATAAATATCCCTCTGGACCCACGTACGGTCGGTAGGATCTCTATCAGGAAGTACTGTGCTATGTGGTGTGATAGAGCAGTTATTATGAGTAACCCAATAGAGAACAGAGTCTGGTACCGAGATGACGGTTCCACGTGGGTTTCTTGGAGTACCAACCAGTCCCCCGTCCCATGGTACGAGGGGATCGTGTGTTCCACTGATGATACAGACGGAGACCGGTGCATTAGATATGTTGTATGCTAATACGTCTGTTGGTATTGCACCGGCGACTGGGGCGATTGCTGCGATTTTATCAGGAAGTTCACATGCAAGACGATATGACATCATCGCCCCATTTGAGATGCCTGTCACAAAAATACGATGGATATCAATGTTGAGTTCATCTGTGAGATTCTCTATAAGAGCATTAAAAAAACCAACGTCATCGATGTTTTCTTGATGCGCGGGATCTGAAACATTTTTCCTGCCATCGTTCCAATTTTTCTCAAAGCCATCAGGATATACGACGATACAATAATGTTGATCTGCCAACAAGTTAAATCCCCCAAGTGTCAGTGTTCTTTCCATTCCCTCACCTGTACCACCCCCGCCATGAAGGACAAACAAAAGTGCTGGTGAGCTATTTTCAGGTAATGATGACGGTATATGAATACGATATGAACGTTCAAGGCCATCGAAGAGTAAAGTCCTTGGATATGTATGAGGATCCTCCGGGATTTTATAGGTACATCCTGCTAGCAAGACAATGGTGAAGAGACTACATCCAATCATCAGAATTCGAATATTTTTTCTCCGGCTCTTTCTCATGATGTCTCTCTTCTGTTTTTTCTATAATTACTATATTAATTATAGAATCACTATTTATTTTTTACCACTTTTTTTCTACTGATTCAGCAAGAAAGCGTCATTTCAGCTTCGATGAATTTTTGTGTTATATGCATTTTCCCTAGATTATACTGACTCTTTTGTCGTTAAAAAATTCGCATTTCTTGTTAATATGAAATAGAATCGTTATAAATTATCTATAAGAAACCTATAAATATTCAGATTAAGTTTACTTGTCAAGGGGAAAAACTATGAAACTAAAACTCATTTCTTTTTGTATAGTGATAATCACTTGTACAAGCGCTATGTCGCTTTGTGCAAAACATTACGAGGGAGATCAAACCAAAAGAATCATATCAATGTCTGATACAGGATTTCTGGAGGTATTAAGCAATGACCTCTTACGGTACATTGAATTTAAAGATCCATCCATATCTCCTTTATTTGGCCCAGAACCAGGATATTATGACACCAGTGAATATTTCATTGGATCAGTAGCAGTTGGTGTTATTTTCCTAGAAAGTAATGGGTCGATTGATCCCAGTACAGAAAATTGGAGTACAACTGAAATAAACAATGTTCAGAGTCAGATTAATCAAGCGATGTCCTGGTGGAAAAACCAAAACCAATATGCTGGCATCAGTTATATCCTTGATGTTCACACAGCGGTTCCTACAAGTTACGAACCTATCATTCATCCCTCAGCAATGACCAATCCAACGTACGAGAAGCTCTGGGTCAGTGAAGCCATGGCATATCTTGGATATGGGTCAGGAGATTGGATGAAACGAACGAGGGATTATGTCAACGCGATGCGAGCAGCAAAAGGAACAGACTGGGCGTTTACAGTTTTTGTCGTTGACAGCAGTACCGACGTTGACGGGTGCTTCTCTGATGGGTACTTTGCGTACGCGTATTTGGGCGGTCCGTACATCGTGATGACGTACGATAACGATGGATGGGGGATTTCAGCGATGAACCAAGTGATGGCCCATGAGACCGGTCATATGTTCTGGGCGACCGATGAATATGATGGCTTGACTGAATTTAGCGGATACCTCAATGCCCCTGACATTGAGGGTTCTGGTTGTCTGATGGATACTAACGCTCTGATACTTTCCCCAGGGACAAAACTCCAAGTGGGATGGCGAGATACCGATAGTGATACAATTTTAGATATTATCGATACAAATCCAGAGACGGTACTAAATCCATATCCACAAAACCCGACACCTAATCAGATTCTGACATACACAGGGTCCGCTGCCGAAGTGCCTTACCCAAACAACAACCCTCAGCCGAGCAATGCTGGAAACGATGTCACGATTAATCATATCCTCTTTGTCTTCTATCGAATTGATAATGGCACATGGAATACTGCAACACCTAGTGACGGTCTGTATGATTCAGCGGTTGAGAATTATACATTTACCACACCGCCTCTAACACACGGGTCTCACCTCATAGAAGCGTTTGCAATCAACAATGTCTGGAACACAGATGTAACCCCGGCGTTTGAAACTATTATTATTGATACTCCTCCAACCACACCGACGATTTTGGGACCAACAAATGGAAAAATAAATCAACAGTACATGTACAATTGTTCAGCGAACGATATGGATGGTGACCCGATCTTTTACTGGATCGATTGGGGTGATGGTACAAACACCGGATGGCTTGGACCACTGCCACCGGGGGCTATGATGCAAGCAAACCACGCCTGGTCCACAAAAGGTACGTATACCGTTAAAGTAAAGGGGAAAGACGTCTTTGGCATGGAAAGTGGTTGGGCATCGCTGAGTGTGACGATGCCAAAGGAAATCGCATTTGAGGGTTACTTTTTGAAATATTTTCTTTGGTCACACCCGCTCGTCTCACATGTCCTTTCTTTTATTTCTGGTAGATTATTACCATCCTTTTACAAATAAAGATGATTTCATAAAAGCAATTGTTGTGTACTTGTAAAATTTCATAAATAGGTTTAATAAGGAATGTTATATAGAAAAATCTACAGTGTACACATCAAGGTGAAGTAAAGATGGTAGGTCATAGGATGGTTTCCGAAAAAAAAACTAGTTTGGAAGATGCAGTTGTTATCGCTAAAAAGGGGACCCATTGTGGGATGTGTCGAATCGATTTTCTTGGAACTGGTCTTTGTCCGTCTGGGAGAAAACATGGATATTTGGCATACTGGCCGCAAGGCCGTATGGAGCTTGTAAAACATTTACACGAAGGAAGAATTAAACCGACAGAGAAACTTTTTGAGATAGCGAATTCGTGCTCTCTTTGCGGCATTTGTGACAAGCAATGTAATTTTGCGACACAATTACGACCTGAGAAGGTTGCACTGGCGTTAAAAGACTATGTCGCTACTCTTGATAAAAACGAGATTCAGAACACCCCTGAAGATGATATCGTCAAGGGGCTTCGTGCAATTGTTGGGAATGAATGGGCGACCAATGATCCAGTGATTATCTCTTCATACATCAGATCAATCATATCCCCTGACGCTCCCTTGGATTTTTATATCGTCATGCCAGAGAACACGGAGCAGGTATCAAAAATCATAAAATTCGCAAATACACATAACATCCCTTTTCTACCACGAAGCGGTGGCACTGCTTTATCAGTGGCGACACCAACCGTTCTTTCAAATGCAACCAATCTAGAACGTGGCATTGTCATTGACCTCTTGCGATTAAAAAAACTTCAGATTCATCTTGATAGTTCCACCGCAACGGTTGGTGCTGGGGTTACCTCTTTTGAACTCCAGAAGGAGGCATATGCACATAAATTAAGAGCCAATGTCGCAGAGGCAGGGGCTCATGTCTGTGCGAACATAGCGACGACAGGGATTGTCACAACCTGGGGGAATACCTATGGCTGTTTTGCTGATAATTTCATTGACCTCGAACTTGTCGATACCGAGGGAACCATCCGGCATCATCATGAATTGGAAATATCAAATCCCTATGCGACGGACAACGGATTTGCGAATATCTCGCTTAGTCCTCCCTATATCATTACGGAAGTCACCGTGAAGCTTTTCCCTATTTTCGATGACGAAGAGGTTGTCTTTGTCCCCTTTGATAATGTCAAGGACGCTTTGGAGATGGTCTTGGAGCTCGGGAGACGGCGGGTCGGGTTATCACTTGCTGTTCTTTCCTATAAATATCTTGCTGAGTTCATTTGTCCTACACGACAAATCGCAACAGATTTTGAAGACGTGTGTAAAAACTATCTGAAGCTTCGCTACGTGCTTGACGTGGTTTGTACCAAGGATGATAAAAAAATCGTTGAGGAGATAGCTGGATATACCATTGATCAATCGATGCTTAAGACTTTAATCTTAGGTTCGCCAAAACTTGCTTCGCTTAAAGAAAGTGAATTTATGAAAATACTTTCTGAGGAAGAAGACCCGCTCCGGTCGATTTTTGCAGGCCCGATGAAGAAACATCTAGAGCAAGGGTTGGATGCAACACCTGAGAATATCTCGAAGGTATATGACTCTGATTTACAGGGTTTCTTCAAAAAGATCTACGAGAAGCCTGAGTTTACAAACGTTGTGTGGTTGCATGCATTCCGAATTTTACCGTCACGGCTCATGAGACAGCGCATGACCATGGGGCCTGGTGGGGCGATATGGGCTGGTGATAAAATGCATATCCTGAGATGGATTGATATGTTTGCAGAGGTGGGTGATAAATATCATTTGGAGCATGCCCTTGGGTTTATCAGTCCCCTTGATACTGGGAAGTTCATCTACATAGAATATGACTATTTCTATGACCACAACAACCCGAATGCTGCAAGCAACATCAGTAAAACATTGCTTGAAACCACAGAAAAATCACTGGTGATGGGAAATATATTTACACTTATCAACTACCTGTTCAAAGGCATCTATCGGAAGGAACATGTGCTCTATCCTTTACCAAAAGGACTGACACCAGAAGAGGACACGATATTTAGAGACGTGCTCCATTCACTTTTAGGAGACTATGAGCAATGGTAAAATTCTTGTCAGATGAATGGATTGAATATGGGAAAAAATATATTCATGACAACCTTGATCCGGTAAAAGACCTTGGGAGCTTGACGACATCATTACTTGGAGTAATTGAGCATGTCCCTCCAAAGGATTCCATCATGAGTTTCTACTTGGAACTCAAAGACGGACACTTGCATGATTTTATTCTTCACGTCGGTGATACAATCAAGGATAAGCAAGCTGTGTTCGTTATAACCGGCAATTACGGGGCGTATCGGGATATTTTCGAAGGGAAGATTGGGACCGCTATGGCCCTCCTTAAAAATCGGATTAGGTTGAAAGGGAGTAAAATCGAGGCATTGAAAATAATAAAACAGTTAGATGATCTTATTGAGGCATTAAGCAACATCACTGATGAATTTGAGGAATAACGCGTAATAATAAACAACAATTTTTTCCTTGATATTTCATAGTAGGATACAAAAAAACGGGAAAAATCGTATGCGTGAGCTTGTCTCAGAGGTTACAGTTTCCTCAAACATTAATATTAAATACAAGGGGAAGGGATTTGATCATGATAATATAAATAAGTGATAGTCAATTATGAAAATACAATATGTCACAATTTGCAAAACCCACAGGTTTTTATGGAAAAATACTAGCAAAAGGTATGGCACGTGGTCACAAAGATTTTTATAAAAATGCTGCGAAGGCAATTAACCCAACAAATGATGATATATATCTTGAAATCGGATTTGGCTCAGGAATTTTTATAAAAAAATATATGTCTCATGTTAAAAAAATAGCAGGTATAGATCACTCAGAAGATATGGTCAAATTAGCATCAACTATTAATAGAACGCTTATAGAATCTGGAAAAGCCGAATTTAAACAAGGCTTTGCCTCATCATTACCATGGGATGATAATGAATTTACTGTTGTCGCAACAATAGAGACGTTTTTTTTCTTCACTGAGATAGAAAAAACACTTAATGAAATATTTAGAGTATTAAAACCTGGTGGAAGATTGATTATAGAAATGGCATATAATAAGGATGATGGAGCAGATCATAAAAGACTTATTAAAAAAATGAATTTAAAGTTGTATAGTGGAGAAGAAATAAAAAATTTGTTAAATAATGCTGGATTTAGTAATATTAGAATTCGTTATTATACGGCTTTTTGGATTCCATTAAAAGGATATATGGTGCCAAAAGGTATGGTTGTTGTAGCAATAAAAAAATAGGTTATTTCCTTTTTAAAATAGTAATAAAGGATGTACGGAAAAAGATTTTAACTTCGGATTTCAAATCTATTTTATGCCTTATTTTCTCATAACAAGTTTTTCATAATAACTAGCATTTTAGTGATTTCCAGAACTTCTTCATCAGCATTTTTTTATACCAAAGATTTTTTAGATTCGATAATATACATTTTTTTAAAAAGAGATGTGGTTTATTTTACATATTTATTTGTATACTTAACTTAAATCGGTGCAAAAATGGAGACCTAGATATATGACAAATATCATCGTCGCATGCCCGAAATGCAAGCATCAGATTAGTATCCAGGGTAACCCCGGAGAAAAAATTGAACTCATCTGCCCCAACTGTCAAATCCATGGTTTGTTTAGATTCCCTGTAGAATCATTAGTTCCACTTACAGAAGACGCAATAGTCGTAAAAAATCTAACGAAGTATTACGGAAAAGTGAAAGGGATCGAAGACTTAACTTTTTCAGTAAAAAAAGGAGAAATCTTTGGTTTTTTAGGACCTAATGGTGCTGGTAAAACCACAACCATTCGAACCCTTCTTGGTTACCTACATCCCACGAACGGTGAAGCGTATATATTAGGGAAAAATATAACAAATAATATCGTTAGCATCAAACGTGATGTAGGTTATATACCTGGTGATTTAAATCTCTATGGTCATTTAACAGGTAGACAGTTCCTAGATTATTTTGATTCATTACGTAATAAACAATTACCTCTGCTCACTGAGCTTTTACAGATATTTGATGTTCCTTTAGACAGAAAAATCAAAGGATATTCCAGGGGTATGAAACAAAAACTCGGCATTATTCAGGCGTTTATGGATGATCCTGATATTGTTATTATGGATGAACCTACCTCCGGTCTTGATCCATTATTACAGCAAAAGTTTTACGATTTCTTACGTCATCAAAAGAAGAAAGGAAGAACAATCTTTTTTTCCTCCCATGTGTTAAGCGAGGTTGATAAGATCTGTGACCGCATAGGCATAATACGCAATGGCAAACTCGTTGCATTAGAAGATGTCGAAACACTAAAAGATAAGATGGGGAAGTTTATTAGAGTGAAAATCAAAGAAAAACCTAAGACGTTCACTGGTCCGAAGAATATGAAAATAACGGATGACTGGATTGAGTTTGTCATAAAAGGTGATATTGATTATTGGATAAAACAGCTCTCACACTATACTATTCTTGACCTTGAGATACATGAGTTCAGTTTGGAAGATATTTTCATCCATTATTATGAGGGACAAACATGAATACCATATTGCGGTTGAACATAGCGTTGCAAACCATGAGGGATTATTGGAAAACAACTATCATACTTGCTCTCCTTTTCGTGGCGATGGCGGCCATGTATACTGGTATGTTTCCCTCATTTGAAAACATGCTTATTGACATGATGGATGAGGAGTTTATCAATAGTTTTGCTTTTTTTCCCCATGCTGACCAAATGCATACCTATGTTGGTTTTTTGACACTTGAATTGTACAATATCTTCTGGCTTGTACTTCTGGCAATCCTGTTTGGTTTTATCGCCGCTTCAAGTGTCGCAAAAGAAATCGAAGGGAAAACAATTGATCTCCTCCTGTCAAATCCAATATCTCGAAAACAAATAGTTATAGAAAAATTCGTAGGATTCATCCCTATGGTCATCATCGTTAATTTTTCTACAATGTTCGTCGTCATGGGGATTACAGTAGCACTCAATGAAAGTCTAAACTATGCAAATCTGGTGGTAGTTCATCTCATTTCAATGTTGTATTTCCTTGCAGTTATTAGCATTGGTTTGTTACTCTCCTGTATCATTGATGACAAAATGAAATCAAGTATTTTTGTGATTGCGATTCTCGTTGGCATGTTTGTCATTAACTCTGTAAGTCTTATGTCTCCAGACTATGAGGCTCTTGGGCTATTGTCCTTTTTGCACTATTTTGATACATTTACTGTTCTTGAATTTGGTGAGATCGATGGCGTTGGGCTGGTTGTATTTATGGGTGTTACTGTTGTGTGCTTGATTGCTGCTATGCTTTACTTTGAAAGACGTGATATCGAGGTTACCTAAGCATAGTATATCTTTTCCATTTGAGGTTTTTTAAAAAATTTATGGTGTGTAATCTCAGACGATAATGCACCTTGAAGGAAATGAAAATTTGTTGGTTTTTCTCCCGCAAATTATCGTGATATTAAATAACATGTCTGAGAGGGGGTTTGACCTTTCCATTTGTCACCAACTTGATAATGATTGACAATCTATGAATACACATAACAATAAAAAAATACATAACCATATGGAAGATTACTGTAGAATGGAGGCAAATTATGAATATTGAATTTAAAAATATGACACAAGAATATTCGAAAGAAGTCATTGATATTTTTAATTATTACATAGAAAATACGTATGCTGCGTATCCTGAATCGAAAGTACCATATGAATTTTTTTATAAATTTTTGGAACTAACAAAAGGGTATCCTGCTTTTATAATAAAAAACAATGATAATGACAAAATAATAGGTTTTTGTTTTTTACGAGCATATAATCCATTTCCCGTATTTAGAGAAACAGCAGAAATATCTTATTTTATTGAAAAGGATGAAGTGGGGAAAGGGATTGGTACAGAAGCCTTAAAAATATTAGAAAGAGAAGCAAAAAAGATTGGTATAAATAGGTTGTTAGCAGATATATCATCCGAGAACATCCTGAGTATTAATTTCCATAAAAGTAATGGATTTGAAGAATGCGGACGCTTTCACAATGTAGGAAAGAAAAAGGGTAGATACTTTGATGTTGTGTGGATGGAAAAGACATTAAAGTGATTTAGAAAATTAATGAACGGTAAGTTCTCTATATTTCAAGTTTAAATCGATGATCCTTATCAGACAAATTTTTTATAAAAAGTGTGTTTTTCTCCATTTAAATAACCGTGCTAATAAATAGCATAACGGGGGTGGACATAACACCCTGGAGTTACAGTTCCCTCCGAAAAGAAAATGAAATACAAGTGAGGGGGGCTTCAACTACCTTTTACTTATATGCTCGGACTTTGATGCTTAAAATTTTACCTGCGATCCTACTATCTATTCCCTTTTCATTATAATAATCCTGACTTACTATTTCAACACTATGAAAACCAGCCTTTTTTATCGTATCCAGATATTCGCTTTTCTCAAGCGCACCAGCTATGCATTCACTCCATGCATCAAAACTTTTTTTAATATCATCTGGTAAAACACCTTCGGTCACCAAATCAGAAACCATTAATCGTCCACCTGATTTTAAAACTCTATAGGCCTCCTTAAATGTTTGTAGTTTATCTGGAGACAGATTTATCACACAGTTACTTATGATTACATCAATAGTATTGTCTTTTACGGGGAGATTTTCAATCTCACCAAGTCGAAATTCCACATTCTTGTACATGTTTTCTTTCGCTGTTTTTTCCGCTCGCTGTATCATTTCTTCAGTCATATCAACGCCGATGACATG
>MUGD01000061.1 GCA_002900555.1 Thermoplasmata archaeon M9B2D
TCGCTCGAAAAATCAAAATACCACTCACTTAGGTCTACCGATGCGTTTTGATACAGAAAAGAGGATATTACTAGTGAATGGTTTTTCAAATCAAGTGGTGCTAGAGTTGTATCAGTGAGATTCCAAAAGCTTGTATCGAATTCTGTCTGGGGCGGAATAGAAGAAGTTCTTTCTGGAAAATTAGAACCTGCAAAAAATAACATTGCAGTGATGCTGCCCATGAACATCGTCATTATGATGATTGCAACGATTGATATTCGTTTGTTCATTGACAAATCCCTACTTTTCTATAAACGCGAATTATCTTTTGTTGAAGGTCTGTTCAAGCCGAATAAAAAATGAATGAAGACAGGAACTGAACATGTCTAATGAATATTATTTTGATGCTGTTTTTCCTTGCTTCTTTATACGTTTTGTACGTTCATCTCTTAGCCATCTGATTTCTTCATGATACTCAATTTCGTCCATAAAGTCATCCTTAATCTCGTGCCAACTCTTACCCAATTGACAAAGGTGTTCCCTATTCTTCCATATCTTCGATATTCTCACTGCGAATAGGTATTCCTTTTTCTTTCTCAAATCTCTTACAAGCTGTTGAACACATTCACCAGTGTTCGAAATGTCCTTTTTAGTAAAGGTTTCAAGAGGCGGATAGGTTATGGTTTTTTCAATCATCTCGAGCACAAGTATTGCTCGGGTGTCCAACTCATCGCTCTTCACTGCCTCATAATTTTTGATAAGATCTCTTAGATGTGGCATTTTCTCTGGCTCCTTAGGCTCATTTTATGATGACTGTTCCTCCGTTTCCACTGGGGAATAGAAGTGCATTATCTATTGATGTTAGTGTTGTTTTATTTCCACTATCCTCAATAAATCTGATTGCTAACTCAACCTCAGGTATCACACTGCTTGTTGCGTATTCGTTCTCTGCTGCAGGTTTCTTGGCTTTTCTAACTAATATATTATTCAAGTGATTACCCCCGTCTCAGTGCAGCGGTCATACAGTGAGCTGCTCCGTAGCCTCCCGTCAGATTCGTAAGAACCATGGGGTATGCATCTATTCCATGTTGGTACATCTCTCGCTTGTGAGGAAAGAACTCTGACTCGCTCTTCAGAAACTTGAAGTCTTTCTCTGCTTGTTCTAGCAGAGCCCTATATCGCTGCGGCTCAGCATGTGATTTAGCTTGAAGTTGGAAGAGGACATCCTTAACATCTTTCGCAACTTCGACAGACAATATTGTTCCATCCTTGATTGTGAGAAAGTTGGTTGCATAGCTCAGCTGTTCGAGCGTTGTTATATCCACCACATCAAAGCCCCATCCGTTTATGTAGCTCAGCAAGTCTGTACTGTCTTTCTCTTTCTCGTAGGTACCCGGGCCTGCTCTATTATAGATGTCAACCTTTGCAGCCTTCAAGAGTGCCTTTCGACCAACTGCGACTCCGCTAGAAGCAATATTGAAGTAAGTATCAAGATGCATATTAATCATGGAATCTGTTCCACTTTCTGGAATCAGTGGATGATTCGGTCGGTGAACAACTCCTACTTCATCGAACCCAATACCATGATTCAGCAGCTGATTTAGTCCCAATTCATTTGTGCGATCTCCAACACCAACAAGCGCAAAATCTTTCATTGGTATGAAATCTCCACCCTCGAAAGTCCCTGGTTCAGTGACTGTATGTACGACTTCAGCTCCTAGTACATCCCATAGTAATTTTGTGATGATGGGTTCTCTTCTCCGCTGCGGTTTGCTCATACGTGATAGAAAAATTCCTTTGTCAGTGATTGCTTGTTGGTCCCTCATAAAGTAGATATTTGAGAGAGGTTGTTTCTCAGCTATATCTAGGTGAATCATTCTCGTTCCCTTATCCTTCTCCAACTCAATCTGAGGATTAAGGAGAAGTATACTAAGAAAGTGATCGGGGTCAAGAATATCCTTATTCTTCTCAAGTTCATTACGTGCTAGCTTGACCTCTGCTTCATCGCCAGTTACACCGATAACATCATATGCTGCCCTAACAAGTCGATTATGGATTTCTGGATTCCGTTCAGCGGCTTCTACAATCGTATCTCTCATTCTAATTACGTTGATTCGAAATTCATGTCTGAGAACATGTTCTAGTCGCTCGTGCTCTCGTATTGCTCCATTTTGACTGAAAGCACGTTCATAGAGGGAGGCATATGGTTCGAGAAGTCCGAAGAACATTTCCATTCCTGGTCTGTGTATTGCCACGGTTCGGAGTCTGTCCCACTCAGCTTTGATTCTTGTTTCCATTTTAGTGACGCCTCCAAAAAGGACTAAGGTGCCCGAATATTCCGGATAACCTACTCTCTCCATGTTCCCACGCAGTCAACTGCTCCCTTTCAACAAAATCCATTATAGCAGGCGAGACGAATGTGCCTAAACTTACTATGCACTCTAAACCAGGTGCAACAAGAACAATCAGTCCTATATCGCAACTCAAGCCGCTTGTTCTTTCCATATAGTTTGCGTGAGTTGGGTTAGAGCTTTCTATTACCGTTTTTCTTGGCCTCCGATTTTTACGCTTGTTCCATTAGCTCAAGACCCCCATGCTTGTAGAACAATGTCTTGAGTACGTCAGTGACTAGGAACCAAACTAATGCATAGCCCCACACGAAAAGAGCAAGTCCCCAGCCCATCGCTGGAAGCAGAAAACCGTATACAGTGATTAGTGTAGCAATTAGCTGGGTGCCAATAATCGCAGAAATCAATGGTAGGGCTGGTTTCACTGACCAGAATGGACCACGGGTCCGCGCAACAAGAAGAGTTAGATGTCCAGCAACAGAGAGTTTTAGATAAATAAATGACTGAAGAACTTCACGGCTTAGGTGAAAGACCGTATCTCCAATGATAAAAATACCAAATGATGCTGTTACTCCAATTATTCCGAGAAATGTCGCCATGCCTAGTAGCATCTTGGAGTTCCATCTCTCAGGAGTCTTGGAGTACTTCACATTATCATAGGCAATGGTCATTATTGGGAGGTCATTCAATAACGCTAGCAGGACAATCATAATTGGAGTTACGGGGTAGAATTGGAATACCAGAATAGACGCTGCAATAAAGAGAATTACTCGGATGGACTCGGCAATTCGATAAATCGAGTAATTACTCATTCGTTGGAATATCTTTCGACTATTCTTTATTGCATCCACGATTACTGAGATACCAATCCCAGTAAGCACTATGTCCGCGGCGGACTTCGCGACATCTGTTGATCCTTCTACAGCTATTCCTACATCTGCTTTTTTCAATGCTGGAGCGTCATTGACGCCATCCCCAGTCATTCCAACAATATGATTCTTTCCTTGAAGAAGGCTTACAATTCGGTACTTATGCTCAGGAAAGACCTGTGCAAACCCATCAACCGACTCAACGATTGGCTCTGCTTCTTCATCAGGCACTTCTGTGAAATCTTTGGGTAGCGCCATGTTTTGACCCAGATTTACTCGGCTTGAAATCTCCTTGGCAATTGCTATATGATCTCCTGTGACCATTTTCACATCGATTCCCATTCTCTCTGCACTAGCTATGGTTTCTGCTGAATCATCACGAGGTGGATCGAAGAGTGCAAATAAACCCACAAAATGCCAAGAACCCTCTTTATCGGTCTTTGCTACAGCAAGAGCTCGGTATCCTTTCTCAGCAAAAGACAGCACATCCATATCGATTTGTTTGCATACTTTCGCGGCCTCTTTTGTGAGGCCTGCTACAACTTGTGGAGCGCCCTTTGTGACTTTGAATTCACTGCCATCAGATGATTTGAATATGACTTCGGTCCGCTTTGACACTGGATCGAACGGTTTGAATTCTAGCAAACTCAGGCTCGTGTTGAGCTCAATGTTGGTGTCTAACTCAGCACGAGTAATAATTGCATCATCTATTGCATCATTATTTCCTTTCCTAGATGCTAAGAGCCCAAATCGTAGAACATCGCTCTCCGTGAAGTCGCCGTATGGTTTTATTGTGCCGATTGTTAGTTTGTTTTGGGTTATAGTTCCTGTCTTATCTGTACAGAGAACGTCCACTCCGGCCATCTCTTCGATAGCTGCAAGTTTACTAACAATGGCTCCCTTCTTGGCGAGTGCTACCGCACCGACTGCCATTGTCACAGAGAGAACAGCTGGTAGAGCCACTGGGATTGCTGCAACAGTTAGAACAAGAACGAATCTAATATTCTCGAGAAGATTATCGCCTCGAATAATCCCCGCTGCAAAGACAATAACTGCCATGGTAATAGCTAGTGCAATTAGATAATTCCCTATCTTCATAATGATTTTTTCAAAATGGCTTTTGGTTACAGCTTCTTCAACTAGCTTTGCTGTTTTACCATAGTACGTATTCATTCCTGTATTGATTACTAGCCCATCCATCTCTCCCATTCGAACTGGAGATCCTTGAAATGAAACGTCACCAATTTTCTTGTCCACTGGTAACGACTCTCCAGTCAGAGCAGACTGATCCACTGAGAGGTAATCTCCTGAAGCCAGTTTTAGATCAGCAGGAATAACATCTCCCGGGCGAACTCTTACAATATCACCAAGTACAACTTCTCTTGCAGGAAGATGCATCCAGCTTCCGTCACGCAGAACGCGAGCTGTGGGCGATAGTCTTTCCTTAAGTTTCTCAATTGCACTGTCTGCCTTATTCTCTTGATAGAATCCTACAATTCCGTTCATTATCAACATAAGAGATATTATCCAAAAATCTGGCCAATGTTCCACAATAGCTGAAAGGATCATAGCTGCCTCTATCATAAAGGGTATCGGTCCCCAGAAGTAACGAAGGAATCGCAATATTGGATTGACCTTTCTCTCTAGAAGTTCATTTGGACCATCTCTTTCAAATCTTGCTTTTGCCTCCTCAGATGATAGCCCTGTTGGACTTGCTTCAAGTAATTCGTACAACACATCTATCGTCATTTTTTGCAAGTCTTTTGTAGCCACAGCAGTATTATCCATATAATCAGCCTCGTAATCTTCGTTGAGCGAATTTAGCCTTCTACGTATAGCAGGACTAAGGGATTATTATTAAGAAGGTGTGAGTGTAGCTACACAGTAACAGTATCACAATTTGCTACGCAGGTGGTCTTTTTGCCTAATAAGGACAGCATCAATTTTGACATTCTGTCAGAGTTCGGACTTACAGAGAATCAAGCAAAAGTGTTCATTGCTACGACACGTTTGGGAACTCCGACTGTTTCCGAAGTGGCTGAGGCTTCTGAAGTCCGGAGAGAAGAAGTCTATCGTCTGCTTCCAGAACTTGAAAAAATCGGATTAATTGAACGTCTTCTTGGAAAACCAATCCGACTGAGAACTCCCAACCCGCAAGCATCAATCTCATTGCTAGTGCAGCTTGAGAAAGAACGAGCCAAAGACCGCATTGCAGACCTCTCTAGCAAATCTCAGGAGCTACTACAATATCTAGGTCATCACGCTGTAGAAATCCCTTCTGATGAAGAATTTGTGTCTGATTTTTCACTAATCCAAGAGAAAGAATCGGTCAGGACAATAATATATGATATGATAAGCAAGTCCACGCAACAACTGGACATTCTATTCTCTCGAGCCGACTTGATATGGTTATTATCGACACAGGGCGAGGTTCTTCAAAATGCTGTTGAACGTGGAATCAAGATTAGAATAATCAGCGAGCCATCAGCAGGTCGTGATAGGATTCCCAAAATACTTCATAGGCGTTTTCCCAGTGAAATTGAAATGCCAATGAAGTACCTATTAAATCCTACAGCATTTTATCTTGTTGCTGACCAATCTCAGACCCTACTCATTACTTCTGGTGTCAATCACCTTCCCTTATCGAATTGTCTATGGACAAATAATGATAGTCTAGTAACACTGACGTGTAGAAATTTCGAGGACCATTGGCACGAGTCAGTTCATTGGAAGACTATCGATGGAATAACATTGTCCATTTCGCCCCAAGATGGGGCAGAAGGGGGAACATCCCGTGTTCATAGGCTTTTCCTCTATCAGTCCTTAGAAGTCAAACATAAGGTTTTGTTTACCTTTTTGAAAAATCATTATGATGCTGGCTACATGGTTCTCTATGTCTGTTCAGAAGACTGTATAGAAGACGTGAAAGAGGAAATGTACAAGTTTGGTTTTGATCGTAAATTGATTGATTCAGATGACAATCTTCGAGTCTTGGAATGGCATAAGTGGCTTCTTGATGATGGGAGTTTTAGCATAGAGAAAGCAGTCGATGTGTGGGATGAACTTTATTTTGAGGTACAGGATCATAATTTCAAGGGTCTCGCCGCCACAACTGATATGCAATTCTTTTTCGACAACAATATGATTGAAGAGCTCGAGGAGTATGAAAAACAGATTCATGGTATGTTAGAGGGTCAAATGGAAATCAAGTGTGCTTACGATGAACAAGCCATACTTAGTACAAAATATCCCTTGCAGCTCTATGCTCGATTACTCGGATATCATACTACACTGCTATCAGAGGAAAAAGGAGGCATAAAGGGAACTAGAACATGAGATGACCCGCAAGGAGCGGTAAGAATAACGATGCCAAAACGCAAGGCTCTTGCAATCATTCTCATCCTCATTGGAGTCGTGTTTCTTGTAGATGAATTATGGATGTTTGGATTACCAATAGGACACATTCTTCCGGATTTGAGTGAGTTCCATATTGCGCCTTTTGGATTTCAGTATCACCATTGGATGACTGGAATAATCTTGTTTATTCTGGCTTTGGTTCTCTTGTACACTGATGCCCAAAAACGATAGAACTCACTGCTGTCTTGAATCTATTATTGGATATTCCTTAAACTCCATTAGATTATTGGAATGAAGCATCTTCCGGTGCCGGTGTACTGATTTTCTTCTGTGCGTTCCTTCCTCTTATTGGATCATAGGCTGTCAGAAGAGTCAGACCAGCTGTCACTAAGAGTATTGCTGCTGCTATGAAAGGTATCCCGCTGATGAGTCCTGAATGAGTTTCTCCAGGAACAGGAGTTGCTGTTATATCAGCTAAGTAACCCAGGAACAACGGTCCTGCGATGAATCCCAAGTCACTTATCATTCGATAGAGTCCCATAGAGACCTCAAGCTTGTCTTGTGGAGACACATCTGTTACAAACGCAGCAATAGGTCCTGATAGTCCGATAATCGCTCCATAAATCGCCATGTTGATAGTCAAATCAAGCAGATTGCTAGAATAGGGAATCCAAATTGAAATTAGTGCAGAAAGTAGTAAGCATAATGCCAGAGGATTCCTTCTCCCGATTCTATCTGAGATGCTTCCCATCGGCACCATGGTCGCAGCAGTTGTAATTCCAGCTACAGTAAGAATCCCTCCGATAAAACTAGGATCTAATCCCAAATTATTTGCTGCAAATAGAGGGACAAGTGTGCTTCTTACTCCAGTCCTGATGAAAAACAGGGAAAAGGTTGCGAAGGTTGCGAGAATAAATGAAGGGTATGTGAGCACTTGCCACATATCATGCAGGGTGGATTTTCGTTCATCAGCTCCAGAGGTATGTTCGGAATTCTGTAACTTTGGAAGCGTTAGAGTCGGAATAACACCTAATCCAGCTACTATGGCATAGGCGAAGAATGGAGCACGTATATCAAAAGATGAAGCAATGACACCGCCAAATGTGGGTCCAAAAATGCTTCCTAGAAGAAGCATTCCCGAGTAAAGACTCATCCACTGCCCACGTTTCTCCTTTCCAGATATCTGAGCTAGAAAGACGGTGGCTGAGGTAACATATAATGCAGATCCTGCGCCTTCAATCATCCTGGCAATTACTAGGACAATATAGGTTGGGGCAAGTCCTGCCATGATTGACGAAACGACAATTAATGTCAGACCTAGTATCATAATCATCTTTTTGTCATATTTCCTCGATAGAAGACCTGCTGGGATATCTAGGACCACCCTAGTGAGTGCAAAAGAGGAAATCACAAATCCTACAAGCGTATACGATACCTGAAAGCTCTCTGCATAACCTGGAAGAATAGGCGAAACCATGCTTAGTCCTAAAAGTACAAGAAAAGTGACTGCAGCCAGATTAAGAACTGTGATGAGTTGACTATGTTTTAAGGAACCTGAAATGCTGTCCTGTGTAGATTGCACTTCTTTTTCTATGTCCACAATCCCAGCCTTCTTGTTGATATTCTACGCAATGCCTTTGTCCGATTGTCTTGAAATGGTGCGTGACATAAACCTACTCTGTCTTATACCTGTCTGCCTCTAAGAAGAAATCCATCACGCGAACGAATGTTTTGAACTTCGCATGGTGAATTACTCCATCAGGAATATGATACGAATCTCCAGTTCTATAGGTTCGCGTTTCTTCTCCTATGGTGAGAACCATTTCACCTTCAAACACATAGCCATATTGTTCACCATGACTGTGTGGTGAAACTTCGCCACCAGCTTCTATCTCGAAGAAAACCAACTGGAACCTCTCACCTTGAGCGACCCATCCCTGCACTCCCGGAAATGGGATTATCGCCTTTGCAAGGTTCTTGATATAGTCAGAATATTGCTTTGTTGTCATTCAAATCACGATTACACTCACGCCATCATGCTTCCATTTTAGCATTATGCAAATTCATCGTACAATCAAAATTGGATACTGCAATACGAAGTGGACGATAAAGAACTGCAAAAGAAAGATGACTGGTGAGTCCCTCCGTTTTCAGAATTCAAGTGATCGCGGAGAAACTCACCTTTGTCATATTGATGTTACTTTTTCTTTGGTTTTCCACTAGCTTTCGCTTCTTTCTTTGCGCCTGCTTTCTTTGCAGGCGGCTTCTTTGTTGTTGGTTTTTTACTACCCATCAGTTAACACCTAAGTGGTATTGCTTACAATCTGATTTTTAGTCAGGTGATTAAAACAGACAGATGGTAGATTCATGAGAACTGAATCAGACTAGTACTAGAAATCGTCGTCGTCCCAGTCATCATCATCTTCCCAATCTTCGTCATCATCGTCCCAGGTATCTTCATCATCGAAGACCATTTTTTCACCTCTCGGCAAGCGAAGTCAAATCAAATGTAAAATATGTCTAACATCCAATATCAAGTTTATAGGGTTTAATTCAAAAAATTAAGGTATATATTGATATTAAAGATTAGAAGAAGTTCTATCAACCTCTTTTATGAAGGCTAAGATGATTTAATTGTCACAATAAAGATTTTAACGGTTATAGCTATCGCACATGTGTGTCACTCTGGTTTTCATGTGAGTATATCAAGTCAAGAATCAAACTCTAATTATGGATGGTTTAATCATCGTGAACGAGGTGAATACGGAGAGTATCAATCTTGCTCAGATTGATTTGAAGGGCACATCTAAATTAGTTATTCTTCTTGGGACTAAAGAAGGTATCAAAGGGATTTCAAAGAAACTGCGGCAAGATGATGATCTAGTACGCGTAGGAAAAGGCATCTTTATTGCTGGCTCGAGCGGGGGTGCTCACACTGAGCTCTTACACTCACTACCCACATTATCATTCATCCGAACTCGTGAGATTCCCGGCATTAAAGCCCGGCTTGAGGACCCATACGCAGACCGAACCTACTCGATAGTTTCCTATCGTTTCAATAATCCCACTCCCGGACAAAAAAAGCGTGTCGAACGACTTCTGCGAAGGTCTATGGGTATTCGTATTAGACCTGGTGTTCTTCTGTTCCCTGTATTAAGAGCTAGAGAACGCAGGAAAGTTCTTGATTATGAAAAAGGGCATTCGTTACTCGACTCCAAGGAATTCAATAACCAGCTGAAATCCATAGGTGCGCTATCTATGCGGTGGTCGCGACTTCGATTAGCTGAATCCAAAGATTCGGTACACATCAGAGAGGCAATTGAAAGTACTCTAAATAGGGATCTTTTGTCAATTGAATCTAAACTTCACCGAATTCGTGAGTTAAGTAAGAATCCTTTGGCATCCTCAGATACTCTTAGGAAACAATCTCTTGCAGTATTGCGGCGATATCGCAAGCTCAAATTCAAGTGGGTTCTTGCCAAGACTCTCTGGCATTATAATGCTGAAAAGTCCTTGAAACGAATCTACAATCTTGGGCTGAATACGAAGTACATGATTGATAGTCGAGATTAGACCATGGAGTCGAAACAGGGGTGTTGCTTCTACAAAACGATCTCCAATGCAAAATATTTTGGCACTCTAGAAGAATATGATATGAGTGATTGAGAATTGCTGTCATAGTGGTCAGATCTATATTCATGGTTCAACTTGTGCATGTAGCCTTTACAAAAAACACCGGATCCGCCTTTGAATACATAAACCCCATTTTTTCATAGAGTTCTTTTGCTGGTATGTTGCTTTCGAAATAATGAAGAACCACAAGATCTGAGTCGTTTAGAACTTCTTCGACCACCGCTTTGATACATGCTGCTGCATACCCCTTCCTCACATGGGCTGGATGTGTAGCAACATTGCCAATCTCTGTCCCATATGGTGTCATAAAATGAACCCCCGCAGCAGCTGTAACTGTTCCATCCTTCTCAATGATTCCATAAAATGGTCCGAGGTTCATCGCATTGGGTGTCCATGCTGGTGTTCCTGTGACACGGTATAGCTCTTTGAGTTTTCCAGAATCATGCATTGAGAGTCTGACTGGAGTCTTTTTACAATCACAATAAAGCTTGGATTCTCTATCAACAAACATCTGACGCTCCTTGATTGGCTGCAAAATCACGCAAGCCTCCTTAAACTGATCAAGTTGCTCTTGAGTACAAATAGCTACGAATTCTTTTCCAACAAGAATATTGGTAAAATCCGTCATGATTTCTCTTAATGACACCACCTCTCGGCTCCAAAATGCAGTGGCTAGAAAATCAAGGTCACTATACACTGAAAAAATAGCCTTGATTTCATTATCTCTTATCAGGATGCGGATATCACACCATTCTCTTAATTGAGTACAGTCCGCAATCAGAATGATATTTGATAATGCATCTTTTGTTAGAAGTTGGAGTACTTCGTCAATGTTCTCATCTGATAGGGATACAATTTCGGAGGTCATTGTTAATTGAAATATTACCTCTCTCTTATCAATTACACTCCCTCTTTTTCAAATTAATTTGAGGTGACATAACTAGTAGTTCTATTGCGGAATTGAGTATCTATG
>MUGD01000266.1 GCA_002900555.1 Thermoplasmata archaeon M9B2D
GAGAAAAAATTTACTTTCATCCGATTTTCATAAGCAATGCTCGAAACCATGGTTGCTGTAATAATACTTTCAGAAGCACTGGATGCTTTTCAAGAAGTTTGGCATAGCGTAAGGGGAGATGTGAGAGGATATCCTCATAAGAGATAGAAGAGCTGGTTCGATATGGTTGTGCAAGAACCCCTGTGTTTTTGATCTGTGCTGTTGGAGTGGTGGTGAACTCATAGATATCACCTGCATCTTGCGCATATCCATTATCTGCAATGGCTCTATACCAATATTTTGTAATCGGACTTAGATTCCCAACATATATTTGAAACCCCCCGGTAGTGTTCATGGTTTGTGGCAAGGTTGATTGATCAAAGATATTCGGACCTTTATCACTATAGACAAACCAAACATCGCATTCTGTGTTTCCTCCCATATGCCACAGCTCCCCTTTCAATATCGCATGATTTTTACCAATTTCAGCGGGTTGTCTGGTTATTACCACTGGCCGTCCCGGGGTGACCTCCCGGATGATTCCTGCCCAGGTATCTGCATCATTTTCAGCAACAGCCTTGAAGAAATAGGTAGTATTCATAGTGAGACCTGTGAGAGTAACATTGAAAACCCCGGTATCAGTCATGTTCTGAGGAGGAGTTTGTTTATTTAATGAATTTACGTCAGTTCCATATAAGAAGTACACAAGGCAAGACGACGCGCCTCCCATATGCCACAGATTTCCCTTAAGCGTCGCTTCAGTAAGTCCAATGTTTGAAGCATTATCGGTAGCAACACGTGGGCCACCAGGGATAAACGTAAAATCATTTCCAATACCAAATTGATTCACTACTTTAAGATTTTCCCCGATAGCACGATAATGATATGTCGTGGTTCGACTTAGATTTTGGATATCAATCGAAAACAATCCAAGCCCATAATGGTTATCAGCCCAGCTCCTATAAAGATAATCTTGCCAGTCTTTATGGAATTCAATGTCCCAGACGAATCCTTCATTCCAGTTATCTGGGCTTTCAATAATAATATCAAGTTGTCCCCATAGTCTTACCGCTGTTCCTTCTTCATTGATATGATCCCATTTAAGTGTATCAATAACAAATGGTCGTATACATCCAGAGAAAAATGATATGCTAATGAGCAGCCCTACGATTATTATTGGTATGACTTTTTTGTTCTTCATATCTTTCATCCTCATAAAATGATAAGAAATTAGGTTTATATATATTTTCCAATTTAAAATCACTTATTGTCGATATTTTCAATGAAATCATGGAAAAATAGTCCGAACTATGTACTGGTAAATTAAATAAAAAAAAAAAAAAATAATGGTGTGTTATTGATATCCACCGATCATAAGGCTTGGGTCGCCAAGCAGCGCCCATTGTTGAATGGTTTTTGGATGACCTGCGGCAAGATCAGTCATGTCGAACGTGTTCGCATAGGTGATGAGTGTCTGTTTATGCGCCTGCCCGAGTATATGTTGTTCTTCAGCTCCATACTGCTTGAAGAATTCTATGGTGACCCATCCATCACCGCCACCGGTGGTGAGGTCAATACCAGGCATTCCATACCCAAGACCCGTGTTGCCTATGGTCGCAATAGAGCCACCACGTGGGTTTCGAACAAGCCGCCAGCTGAACGTCTCAGGTACTGGTGTTCCGTAGCACCACATGCTCAGTTTTGGGAAATTCGGCAGCAGGTAAATCATACCATCTAGCAATCCGTAGATCATCGACACGTTGAACTGGCTGTTATGACATCCGCCAATAACCGTGATGGGTAGTTTTTCCCCGTTTTTGATGGTGTCCATTGGGAATATAGGTTTGGAGAAATACGGTGGCCATGGTTTAAGGGTGGTGACCCGAAGTCCGGTAACACTTGAGTACTGCCGGTTCCCAGCAACACCAGGGTAATGATCAGCCCAGACATTGGGACTGCCATGTCCTGAAATGAACACAAAACCAGCACCTTCGCTCCAAGCATCAATCACGGCTTGCTCCCCGGTTAACTTTCCGTTGGACGCCCAAATGATTTCACGTTCAAACTCTTCTGGCATATAATACATGGCACCACCCCGGCCAAGTAACACCTTTTCTCCGGTGGTGTATTCGCCCTCATAGTACATCTCGGTGTCGTTGCGCCAATCCTCAAAAACAATTTCATCAGCGCTGTTTTTTATCCAGACATGAATGCTGCTCAGATTACCGTATGGTTTCGGATCATAGCTTTTTCCCCGAATAGTAAGAACCCCAGAAACATAGCTCATGTTTGCCCAGAAATAAAACTCATTACAGTAGGCTTCGTTCTCATTAGGAGTATAGGTAAAATCAGTGTTTCCAAGAATATTTCCCTCAGAAACCGTCACGATTTCAGCCATTGGTAGTCCAGGGTATTGGCTAATCCGTAAATGGTCATCATGGTTGAAGGTAAGGTTGGTTTCTTTTGTTTTATCCACCGTGACATTAATGGTTTCAACAGGACCGTATTCCGCTGAAGGATTGTGGCTCTGCGCATAAATCGTATATGTCCCTGTCGGGAGCTCGTTGGTGTCCCATTGTATGTTTAAATCTTCTTGATCTAAGAACCCGTCACCGCTAATAGCTACAATCTTGTTGAACCATTCTTGGCCGTAGGTTGTTGTTTCATAGGTAATGATCTTCTTTACAAGGGTTTGAACCTCAGCAACGCTTACGCAT
>MUGD01000062.1 GCA_002900555.1 Thermoplasmata archaeon M9B2D
TGTAAGAATTATAGAGAAGACGAGAAGCGTCGAATAGAAGCGGATTTCCCTCTCACGAGCAAGTGACTCTCTATCACCTTCAATTCCCTCTGATGCTTCAATTTCAAAATTCATGTTCTTTAGCGTTTTCCGTACAATCTTGAAAGTGACTAGGTCTTCATCATACTCAATGAGTAAACGTTTCGTTTCGGGATAACACTTGGTAGAAATCACACCTGGAATTGCATTGAGTGATTTAGTAATCTGCGTCCATTGAGCATCCGTGGGTTCGCTGGAAAGCGTGATGGTCATCATAGCTCTTCTCACGCGGTATCCAGTGGAATCTACTGCTTTCTCAAGATCAGTTCGAGTAACCGAGTCAGGTTTGTATTCGACAACTGCCTTCTCATCGAGCAAACTCACTGATGCTTTGATAACACCATCCTTAGAGAGTAAAGTCTTCTCAATCGTAGCCACACATGATGCACAATGCATGCCCTCGATCTTTAGCGACAAATGTTCTGTGTTTTCCTGTCTTACCGCTTTTTGAGCCATCACATCATCTTCTCAGCAATACATAAACAATAGTTAATATAATACTCAACTTATAAAGTCTGAGATGTTGCCATGAGCTGGAAAACATCTATCCGATGAAATAATCACTCTCTTTCTCGATTTCTGCTTCATCCATCATGCGCAGCAGCTCTGTGAAGGCATCTTGGACACCAGCTCCTGTCTTTGCACTAGTTTCACGAAAGATAGCTGGCACGCCAAGCTTGTTTATGAAATACTTCGTAAACTCCTCACCTTCATCAGGTGTGACGTACTTCTTCTTATCCAGTGAGTGTCTCAAGTCAGTCTTATTACCAATGATGACTGTTGGGGGTAGAGGACCCATGTTTTTGAATGCTTCAACAAGCCATTTGGAGGCATTATCAAAGGACTCACGATCAACAACTGAGTAAACAAGTAGAATCCCATTACATCCTGCATAGTAATGTCCTCTGACCTTCTCAAATGTCGGTTGTCCTGCAAGGTCCCATATGATGAACTTCACAATTTCTTGTTCGAATAGAACGCGCTTAGTGGCTAAATCAACGCCTATCGTTGCAATATGACCCTCAGTAAACTCCTCACCCAAATAGTTGCGGCGAATGCTCGTCTTTCCTACGGCTCCGTCACCGATGAGTACCGCCTTCATGATTTTGCTGCCATCATCTTGGTCTTTCATTTAGCGTGCGACCCCGTTTCCCATGAATCAAGGGATGTGTGTTTCTTTGGGAAAGAACCAGCCTCCCATTTTGGTTCTTGGTATAATGTCACGAATTGACACAAATAAGGTTAGCGATTTGCATCAATGAAGAACCTTTTTTTGCCCATTTAGAAGTGAACGGATAGACTTGGTCATCTTGTGAGGAGTTACTTTGCCAATCGAGATTGCATGACAGTTGTGGAAGCGTGCGAAATCTTCAATGCCCAACTTCAACCGTTCGAGACCTTCAGCTGTCTTGAGTACATTATCTTCAATATACAGAGATTTTATCTCCAGTTTTCCTTCTTTACGATGAGCCTTAGCATCCAGCCGTCCTGCAATCTTGTTTAGATCTAAAATGGGCAAAACAAAGTATCCGTACTTTCTATTTGGAGGAGGTACGTAGCATTCGATTGTGTAATCAAACTTCCATATACGCCTAGGTAAATGGCGCTCACGCATTATGTTATCAAAGGGACTCAAAATCTTCACCGGAACTTCCTCATCTTCGTTCAATCTGAGCGATTGTAGTTTACCTACTTGATCAGAGAGTGCAAAGTAACGCTCCTTAATTCCCTCAATCCTGACTTCCTCGACTAATCCATCCTTCGCCAAGGAATCTAGGTAAGCTTCGACTCCTTCTTGTTTCGCCACAACTTCTTACTAGGCATTCCTCCATGATAGGTCCGAATGTCCTGTTGTGTGCCCAAGCCAAGTGCTCTCAATGTGCTCTCAATAATGAATTGTGCGGCATCTTCATCCGAGAGAGGTTCAGTATCAACACCACTAGGAATAACACGCTCCGGAATATCGTAGTACTTCTGAAAGCCACTTCGAAATGCAATCATCAATTCTCCAAGATAGAATAAATATTCAAGCGCACGTTTCTCTATCTTCCAATCCCACCAACCGGACGATGGCGTGGATTTCTTTTCTCCAAGTGATGCGCTATTGACTACTCCATCAGATTTTACCTTTTTGAGCACTTTGTCAATAATGTCTCTGTTGCTTATTCCCCATTTTCTAAATGAATCCCACATCTCTTCCTGGTAGTACTGCTTTCTCCAAGCTGATAGTGGGTATGTGTCCATCGGCATCAAGCACATAGAATGGGACCAATACTCGAAGATCTCTCCCTTCTTCTGCGATTCCCATATAGTTCCATCCTTATAATCTCGAAAACGATTGAATGTAATCAGATTGTGACTACGCGAAACTACAGAAATGGTGTCAATCTGAATGTTATGTATACGTTTAGCTATGGCCCTGATACTCTTACTTGGTTCATCAGTTCTAAGACCTTGCACATCAAGGATGAATTGTCTTGCTTTTTCGAGAGAAACCTCCAACATGAAAAAGGGTCATTGAGTGCCAACTTAAATAACGTTCTCTCAGTGATTTAGAGTTCTATGAACTCATGGAGTGTTTGCCAAGGCTTCAAAGCCTTCTTACCAATGTACTCAAGAATCTGCTCTGTGGTTTGTTCATTGTATCTCCCAAGCATGTGTTCTCTCTTTGTCAGTACTATCATTTCGTTCTCTCATAAATTCGATTTTAATCCTCTACTAGAACCTCATGAAACCATTTTGACATGGTTGTGTAGTAGTTCTCAACACTATCCCCTTCAATATCTGGTTTTAATGTTCCACTCACTAAATCTACCACGATCTCGAAAGGTGGATTATGAATGCTCAAAGGATCAATCCCCGAAGGATTCCCTTCTACGATGTGTCCAAATCTACCCCCTAACTGCATTATTAGCTACAGATTGCAGACGACATAGTTTCATGATGCTCCCTTTATCGATTCTTCAGCATATCAGCAACTGCTTCTGCAGGACATGTTGATACACACAATCCGCATCCGAAGTATAGAACATCGTTAACCAAAGATACGAAGATGAACATGCCAACTAGTGTCCTAAGTAGAATGAAGACTCCTGCATTTCTTGTAGATTCAACTCTATCTAGTGGAATTTCTTGATTCATTCTTCATCCTCGTCAATAACGATTCTATGTTTGATTACGTCGTAGTGGTGACCGATACCCAAGCTCCCTTAGCTTTTTGTGAAGCAATTTACTGGAGTCCATTGATCCTGAACTTCTCCATTGAGCGGCAAGATCCGGTTCAATCGATTTGATTTTTTCAAACCATGCCATTGCAAAGACAGCTAGAGATTCAGGAAATAATTTGGCATCTGTAAGCTTAGCTTCGATAAGCTTTCCCATAGAATCGAAGAATGAACCTACTAGGATGAATTTTGCATATGCTTTGGGATTTGTTGTGGGTCCATATTTCTGATCGAACTCTTGAGCATCTTTCCAATTCCACTCCATAACAACTTCTGAAGCATGTTCAATAAACTCTAAGTTGGCCTGTCTATGAAAATCAAGAAAGACTGAAGCTTGTCTTGACTTTGAAAAGTTCCTTATAGAGAGAAGACTCATGATAACACCAATTACGATGCTTGTTGCGGCAATAATCATTGAGATTGATTGTATATCCAGTACTATCTGCAACTGACTCACCTGATTCAAATCATGAGGAACATCTTTCATTAAAAAACACTCTGAGTGTCGAGAACCATGAGATAACGTCTCTCGGTCTTTGGTCTGGCCTTCCTCTTCAATTGAATCTGTTTCCCTATATCTTCTACAAGACCCATCTCTGGTTGTCTAATATAAAGCCATCTCCCATCATGGATTTGTTCTGTGTCCTCGAAGATGTTAGGGATAACGTACACTATCCCCTTGTTAATTTTTCATATTCTTTCTCAGCCATTCCATCTAAGTACTTTCTTCCAGGGTAGACAAATGCTAGAAGATAATGTATCACGACAGCTATTCCCCATCCCAGTAGCGGAAAGATGATCCATGGAAATCCCATTCCATTAAAATACCAGATTGAAATGAGAATGCCATTGATGATTATATAGAGCGCGATGTTGATATAGAACGAAAACTTCATTTCAGCACGCTCTTTCGCTACTTTTCTTAACTCATGATTTTCAGTCATTAGAATCCCGTAAATGGCATTTTAATGCGCTTTATATATAATTACTGTTCACAATCAGGAATGTCAGCGATCCTTCATTGATTGAAGCTAGTTTGCCAGCACTTGTATGCTACACACCCTAACTTTCAATCTGGCACAGAATTTCCTCTCAAAATTGACAACGCAAAATAGATACCCTGGAAACAAATCTAGAAACGAGCATTCTTTCCTATATTTGAAACATAAACACTTTTCATAAAAATCTGGATACTTGCTTCTGTCTATTTTAAGAGGGAGATAGCTATGAAGAAAAACCAAATTGGAATCATCCTATGTATTGAATCCTAAAAGTTCCATATAGTATCATCAATAATTACTGAGTTGGTTACTTATGCTGTTTCGATAGCAATCCAAACTCCTAGTGCTGCGATTCCTGATTCATAGGTGTCCCAATTATTCCCCATTTAGGTCACCTTGTCGTAATAGTGTTGAGAATAACCACACAGTAGACAACAACCGAAGGGACGAGGACTGACAACAAAGGACCGATCTCAACTGCAACATAGTCGACACCTATCAAGAATCCAACTACAAAAGTTAGTAGAATCGCAAATGATGCCACAAGCGCAAGACTGTATGACTTCATTATTGGTTTATTTTCAATTATGCTTATGAAAATTCAAAATAGTTAATAATCAAAAATCGTTATAGGTTGTAGACTGGCTGTTGTCTTATAGAATTTAATTCAATTAGACGTCATCTTAGACTCATGTGTTACTATGTATTGTAGACACACAACAATCTGAATACTATGAACTCGTTTAGCTACTTCCAATATAGAAGTACAAGGCTACTTTGTTCGGAGTCCCTGAGCGTCAAGGATGAAATTTCGTGCTTCTTCAGGAGAAACCTCAATCATGAGAATTCGTCGGTCTGTTATTTTTAAGGCCATTTCCCTCAACGTTTTTGAGAATGAATCCATGGCTAGTTTTGAGAGGGACACTCATAGACAATCTTTATATGTAGATGGCTACATAATATTATGTAGAGCTCTACATAAGTTGGTGTCTATATATTGGAAATTCATGGACCACGAAGCATGGGCCCACCAGGAAAACGTCTTAGTCGAGTTGAAATCATAGTTCTTGCACAACTGAGAAGAGGACCAGCTCACGGGTATGCAATTCTATCGGACCTCAGAGGACAGCTTGGAGGCTGGAGAATAGAGAGTGGTACCCTCTATCCTGCTCTTCGAAGGCTCGTGGAACGAGGACTCATCAAGGGGAAACGACTTCCTCAAGATGAAAGACCAGACGCAATAGAATACCAGCTTACACCCAAAGGTCAGAGAGTACTTTCTATGGCACTTCAAACTCTTGGTAGTGAGATGCAGATGCAGGATCATTTCTGGCACTTCCTCGGTGGAGCAGCAAGAGGAGATACTGCTGCGATGCTTGTCAACCAAATTGCGAGAAGTCGAAGCCCAATTGGATTCGCTGTAATGAAGCAGACATGCTGTGGAAAGAACCGAAGAAGTGAGAGTCTTGATTTCTTGAAGGAGTACAGGAGCTATCTTCAAAACGAACTAGAGTGGGTAAGTAAACGCCTTGAAGAACTCAAGGACGAATCAGACGGGAAGGAGGTGAAAGAGGAATAATGTGTGATTCAGACGAACATCATGGGAGATATGGATCAAGAATGCGAATGCATCCGTTTCAATACTTCATGATGGGTGACTGCTGCTCGGATTACGAGAGTATTGAAACGAAAACAAAACGACTTGAAGCTCTCAAATCTCACCTGCAAGATAGAATTAACGCTATCGAGAAGAGGATTGCAGAGATGCAGAAACCTGGTGAAGGCGAAGAGGTCTAAGCGACCTCGCCATGGGACTAACACGCTTGAGACGCTGCCCCAATACGCCTTCTAGTATCATTCTTTTTTTTTCTCTTTTATCTTTTGACACGTAGGTGAATTTAGTTTGTCAATGGAAAAAGCAAGGTTCATTTTTCTTCAGTGATATGACTTCTTTTTACATCTCAAAATGAGATGATTAAAGGAATTAGAACATGAAAAGAGCAACCTGAAAGTCGAAAGAGTCAGAGGTGCCTCTACAAGAAATGGAAATAAGGAATAATGAATGCGTTATTGAAGGTGAAAACATGTCTGAAATCCCAATACCAGCTTCAGACCCGTATCAGCAACCTAAACAATCATCAGGGTATGGTACTTGCTGCAAGATAGGTGCCTTAGCCTGTGTACTTCTAATTATCGGAATGGTAATCATTGCAATGGTGTTTATGGGTGGAGTGTTAAGCCTCTTTGGTGGAATAACCACAGGTGGAGGCACTTCATACGACACGAGGGCCCTACAGAGCTCGAATAATGTAGACGTCGACCTATATCCAACATTTTACTACGATGAATTTTCCGTCTACAGCTCTGAGGTCCAGACATCCACTCCCCCGGATGTCTATTTTGATATTAGTGTTGATGACACAGGGTCGGATTCAGTTTCTGTGACGATACATTTTGCGATATACGAGATAGACCAAACAACATTTGATTCCATACCAACGTGGTCGGGACTTACTTCTTACCTTGTTGAAGATGGAGATTATTCAACCGCACGTACGGATTTCTATAATCTCAATAACTACGCATCAACATATGTGTGGGTCGTTTGGTTCGAAGCCACCTCAAAGACAGACGTTTGGACTGTTGACATCGCATTAACTCTCAGATACAATTGGAATTTGTAAAAACACCTCTAATTCCAGATGGAGGAGAATTGATAAAAACACCATTCTCCTCCGATGGATTCTTTTTAACTACTCTTTTAGAATTATTTTATTTGGACAAAGGTAATCTATCCATGTCAGAAAAGGGGCGATCTTATTGAGTGAAGCGAAGCAAAAGATGTTTCAAAGGATTGTAGCGAGATACGATTTCCACGACGCAAGATGGTTTGCTGTTTTCGGTTTTACACCCATTATTGTAGGTGCTTTGGGCATGGTTGGCTCAACAGTGAGTTATTTTGGCCTAAGTTTTGACATTGGCACATTTCTTGGCCTTGGTCCCTTTGTCTTGACAGAGAGTATGATTATGATACCAGTCATCTTCATTGCGAGTATGCTCTTCTTTGTAGGAGGACTAGAGTGGTATGTCTTGTGTAGGCATTGTCCCTGCTATGAATATTCAGAAAAAGATCATGGTAAAGAAAATCGATTCTACTGCATAGGAAATTGGGGTAGTCCAAAAATATTCAAGTATCGGCCAGGCCGTGTTAGCCGCGGTGGACAAGCAACTTTTCTTTTCTTTTCCGGTTTCTATGTCCTATCTCCAATTTTCTATCTAATCGACAGATGGGAACTTGCCATTATACAAGTCGTAGTGGCAATTTCGTTCTTTGTGACATTGCATCATTGGGTATGCTCGCATTGTCCGAATTTTGGATGCATTCTAAATTCAGTACCTGAGGAAGATAGACAAGAATTCCTTGAGGCAATTGAGAGAGGAGAAATCTACTGTCTTTAGAATTTCTTGGAACCTTCTCGCTTAACAAGAGTTGTCATTTTATCTTGATATTCCGTAAAATACCCCTCTACTAGTTTCGGTTCTCTCTTGCTCAACTCCCTTAAGACCCATCCAGCTGCCTTTCCAACAAAGAACTCCTCGTCAGATATATGAGGCGTAACTGCATTGAGAATCAGATTTGCATATTCAGGCTTATACTGAGTTTTTAGTGTCAAGTAAAGGTATGGCAGGACTGAACAGCGACGTCTCCAGAAATTGTCTGATTTTCTCCAAGACTCTAATACTCTCTTTACCTTGGCATCTCTCAAAATCAAACTGCCGATACAAGGAGAACATAGTGGATCCGTAATTGCCCATGTATCAGCGTCATCAATCCAGCCATTAGCAAGTTCGAGAGCCTGATCAATAGAGCCATTCCGAACATATTCCTTGAATATGTCAATAGCAGCCAAACGAGTTTCAAAGAACTTCATCTTCCACAGCTCTGTCATAAGATGTGGCATTTCTTCAAGATTTATGCCTTTAATACTCCTCTTTACTATTCGATGAATATCTGGAAGTTCAACTCCAATAAATCCGAGAGCTGATGTTTTCAGATAGCCAGCAATTTTTTCTTTTCTTTCGGGATTACTGTGAGTCCTTAAGTCAGATTGAATCTGCATTGCTATATTAGAAATCATAATTCTCACCCAAATTAGCCTCTAGACAACTAGAGTTTTTCTATTCAAGAAATCGCATGTCAGCTTTTTTGAATCGCCCATATGCTTGCTTACCAAATCGTTCATCAATCTCAGAAGCGTATGAACATAGCGTTCGCAAGGTATTGATCCCGCCTAACGAATCGCCAAAGGATATCTTCAACCACCATGCAGGATCATTCGTACCAGGAATTCGATCTCTTAACCAGCCTATGGGACTAATCAGATCGCTCTTATTGATATTAGCGTATTCCATCTTTCCTTTTATGCCGGCTTCAGAGATTATCTTCAGCCATCTCAACCAGCCAGATTCGGTTGTCGGAAATCCAGACGTTCCTTTCTTGTGTGTATTGATCGTTATCGCATCCAAGGACAGATGAAATCCCTGCAATTCCCCATAACGTGCAGCAATCCACAACAAGCGATTTAGTATATTCTGACGCCTATCTAGTAATTCCTTTCCTGCGAGAGTATCAGCATCTTTTAGTCCTAATTTTGAGTTCATAATCTGCGAAAGAACTTGATGAAGTGTCTTATACTCTAACTCCTCCCTCTTAGAAGTAATATTGGGAAATGGAGTTATTCGTGGAGGTTTCAATTCCAATGTTTTTACTTCCTGAATTTCATCAGGTTTTAAGTTTGAACGCACTGCATCGAGAGTTTTCTTCCCCTCGAATACTCTAACATAGGCTTCATATTTGTCATCTGGAATTGGCCCACCAATACGTTTCTCTGCTTCTTCTCGACGGTTGCCTCGGTTCAACGCATCTATTTGATCACATGGATATCTAGAGCAATACGCACAGTTTATGATTTCATTGTCGAATGCGCACTTTCTAGCTGCACATCCTCGTAGAAAATTGTGTACACCCACATTCTTGGCAAGCTTGTCATCTGGTGTCTGACAGCCCTGACAAGGATTCTTAGCAGGAACGTAGCCTACGTACTTTTTCACTTCCTCAGCAAATATCTCCCATTCATCAGGCTGCTGATTTTCTCTGATCCATTTACCCCAGGGACAGATAGAGCACAAATTTCCGCATTTACTGATGATGTCTGTCATGTTCCTCAGGAATGTATTGCGAAATTCACTAATGAACGTATACTAAATTCAAAGGAAACTTGAGCAAAACCAATTTGCAGAGAGTCAGCCAACAAGAACATAAGGGATTTGAAACTGAAATGATGATTCTGGAGTCAGACGAAATGGATTTACAGTACGAGGCCGAGCTAAACACGCGAGCGTTGGTTAAGCATTTTCGGAAGATTCTAGAAGATGAAGACGAGCAAGGAGATCTTGGAGTAGCAGGCTTTCATGTAGTATACGATGAATTGATGGAAGTACAGAAAGAGAGACTTCGTAGAATTACAGGTGATAACTTCAGTTCACTTTATGAGTCTGGTTCAATCATCTCTATTGGCGTCGCATACAAAGACCCCACGATAGACCATATCGACGACAAGCAACACGGAATTCCTAATTACAAACTCTGGAACCAATATGCAAAGGAATATGATAGGATTAATCAAGTCCTAAATCGTATGGCAGCTTCTATTGCCCAACGTTTTGAAGGCATACCTTTGAAAGCCACCCTTGGCGGAGTGATAGAGGATATTGATCATGTACATGATTATTTCCCAATGGTCATCTCACATAGAGTAGTTGCAGAGAATGCAGGATTAGGATGGCGAGGGAAGAACCAACTAGTAATTCATAGGAAATTCAGTTGCGCTATACGGTTTGCATCAATCATTGTTTCTATTCCGTTGTTGCATCGTAAGAAAATGGAATCACAGTGCGGAAACTGCAGAGCTTGCGAAGATGCGTGCGGCTACATAAGACATCGCGAGCAACTTCCAGACTACAGAGAGAATTGCCGAAGATATATCCTATTTCTGAAATCCAAGGGTCTAGAGAAAGATGTCTGCGGGAAATGTATCAAAGCCTGTTATCGAAACAGCATTTTCGAGAAGCAATTCACTCTTCAATCACAAATCAAAAGTTAATTGCTACAACCAAGAATCAATACTCAATGGTCTCAGAATGAAGTTATGTAGTTCTTTGTAGAGGCTACTACATCTGCGTACCATGTCGATAATCAACATCAATCTGTGGATTCATGACTAGTTCCAATCACGCAGAAATACCGTCAGTATTCGATTTTTTCGACAAATCTGAGTGAGAATGTGTTGAACAAAGCATGTTTTTACGAAATCAAAAAAGATGAATGAAAACGAGCAAATTTCGTTGCAAGTTGTTTCAACTGATACATAAAAACGCAGTTTGTGCTTGATAAAAAATTGACTAAGATTATTAATTTTTGAGTACTACATATACATGAACATTGATTCCTCAATGATTCCACAAACGCAAACAAACAGAAACATTCGCTGAACAAAAACACAATCATGCGTCGATACGGAAAATCCGAGCATCACGGCTCAAGATAGAAAATCCGAAACCAGTCAATGGTTCGGATCTTAGAGGTTGAGAATATCAACAGAGGTGATGTCGAATGAAAAGGAAAATCCCGTACGAAGCATGGAGCAGGGAATGCGCTAAATTTTCCAAAACGCGGACAGTAAAATCAAGCAAGACTATAGTTACTCCGCAAGATAATCCGGTTACACCGCAAGATAGTCGAGGACGTCACAACCAAACAAGTGGAGGTGGTGAAAAGATGGCTGAAGCAATTAGTGGGCGCAAGCACACGCTCAATGTCATTTTGCCGAAGAAAGTAAGTGCACACACGGATAGCGAGTTAAAACTCATGCTAGTGACTCTGAAGAATGCAATGGTAGCTAGCTCTGTACACATTTCGAGAATCGAAAAGGAGCTAAAAGAAAGAGGCGTTGACCCAAGGATCCTTAGTGTTCCTAGATTAGATTCCGTGAGTGATTTTGATGAGAATCTTGGCGATGCAGAATGAAAGGAGAAATCCAAAGTATTGGTCCAGTTACCAGCACGGGTCTTCGAAGTAAGCTGAGAGACTATTCTGACGTAGATCTCAGAGAGATGTTAAATTTCCTGGGTAGCACCATGGAGTCGTGTGTTACTCAAATTGCAGCTATAGAGAGGGAACTACATAGGCGAGAAAGCGGGATGCTAGAAAAGTCCAAGAAGAAGAAGCATCAAGATGTATTAGCATCTATCGACTCCTTGGAGCCTGTAGAGATAGCTTTGGTTTCTACGATTGAAGTCAGGAAAGATGAAACAGAAGGATGTATCCTCTGCGGATTATGCACCGAAGTGTGCCCGTGGCAAGCACCAATAATCATCGATAAGAAATTAGCAGTTCGTCAGGAACGTTGCAGAGGGTGCGGAGTGTGTGTGGCTGCATGTCCATCAAGAGCCATAGATATGAAGGTCTATGAAACAGGTGATCTACTTGATTTGATTCATTATGTTCTCAAAGAAGACGTATTGATTGAGCACCCAGATTCGGTTCATCAAGCTGTTTTGGAGGCGCAAGCATCACTTATGAATATTGAAAAAATCCTGTCTCATAGAGCTCGAGATAAACCAGTAGAAGATATGTTGCATACACTTAGGCGCATGGTAGATCGAATCGATAAAATGGGAGACCTACTACGGGGTGTGCAAAAAGAGGGTCAAGTTGCATGCTCTTAACCTAATATGACCCAATGGGTATCATGTGTACCACTCGTTATGTCAGACACTACAATTGCAAATTTGCTATCTTTGTCCTTTCCTGATAGGAATTTTGATTGGCGCGGCTACTTTTATGATTTGAAGTAAAATGTATAAACTGTGACTTATACTAAAACACATCGCGCTTAGGAAGTGGAGTCTTGTGAGTGTTGAGCTCCCTGAAAGTCTGATTCTTGCTGAACAAATGACTCAATCTCTTCTTGGTAAGAAGATCAAATCGTATGACCTTCAAGATTATCAAAAACTTCAGAAAGTTGGCTTCATTAATAAGAAAATCAAGGATTATGATTCGCTGGTTGGTTGCATAATCAGATCAATCGATCAGAGAGGAAATGTAATTCGAGTTCATCTGAGCAAGAAAATGAATCTGGTCTTATGTCCGGACTATGGAGCTGAAATTCTCTTCCATCAGAAGCAAGATACTCTCCCAAAGAAACATCATTTGAAGATCGATTTCAGTGATGGGACGTTCTTTACTATCAGGCAAACAGGCATGGGGTGCATTCTTGCAGCCTCTGATAGCGAAGCAGATGATCTCTATGTAATAAAACGGGACTTTTCTGATACGCCATCACCAATTGGAGAACATGACTTTACATTCGAAAAATTCCGAAACATGTTGGATGCCAAAAAACAGAATGTTAAGGCGGCCATTGTTGGGAAGACTGCAGTAGTTGTAGGGTTGAGTAACG
>MUGD01000267.1 GCA_002900555.1 Thermoplasmata archaeon M9B2D
ATACTGTTACCGGTTTAGAGGAGACATCATCGAACTTGATATTCTCTTTAAGATCTACTTCAAAACCTTCTTCAGGGATCTCAGATACTGTGATCTTCATTGTTATTTCCACAAAGAAAAATTTTAAATTATGTATATTGGAAGAGTCAAGTACCTGTAATAAAATAATTTTGAAATTAAGAGCATTTTTCAATCTATACTTGTAATACATAATAATGATGCAATTTAAGATTTCAAAAGTATGTTTATGTGTTATTTAATAATTAAATTTAACATTTATCATGTTACTCATTGATTTATAAGCATATATATGCAATAATAAAGCTATGGCGGATCAGAAATATTGTGTGTGTTGTGGAGAAGATGTTCCATTTCATTCTGTTGAAAGGAATGAAAGAAGGGAAACCATATGCTCTTATTGTGGATTCCCTCTCGATATCGAGCCTCTCTGGCAGGGAGAAGATGTAAGTTCTGACACAGTTGCATTTATAGCTGAGGATTCCGTATCTCTGAGAACAACCATCGGCAGCATACTCGATCAGAACAAGTCAATTCAGCGGATCGTCCAATGCAGTGACGGCGCACAACTCGTGAAGCAGGTAACGAAATCATACAACGAAAAGTATGTAAATGGAAGGAATGTAACCCCCCTCTTTTCAATTATCGATCTTAACATGCCGGTCATGGATGGTCTGACAGCAGCCCGTTCCATACGTGCTATCGAACAAAAAAATGATATCCCTCCGATTCCGATAATTTTCTTTTCTTCGGTGATGGCGAATGACAGACTCAGGGAAGCGATGACATCCCTTTCACCGGCGGTTTACATAAATAAGGGGAAAACAAAAGATTCGCAGGACCTTATTGGACGGATAAACATTCTGCTCAATTATATTTCTGATAAATACCTTAAACATTAATCTGCATTTTTTGTGCTCCAAGGTCTTTAATTTTTCTGGTCAAATACGAAGTCTTGAAGTTTATAGCCATTCCTTGACTTAACTTCGAGCAACAATTATAATCATTGAATTCTTTACACTTTTTCACAAAAGGAGCCTTTTGTCTTCTCATTAAGCAACCCATCAAGAAACTATGGACGAGATACACGAGCAAAAACAGCAGCGTATCCAGAAAATGGAAGCCCTGAAGGCCCTTGGGATCGATCCATACGGAGAACCTTTTGAAGCAGATCATAATACAGAAGAGGTCTTTTCACAATTCGGCTCGCTTAGCAAAGAGTCACTTGAAAATGAGAAGATAAGAGTAAGGATGGCCGGAAGGATCATCATGATCCGGGATTTTGGTAGAGCGGCTTTTGTACATATTCAGGATTCATCGGGAAGAATACAGATCTATTTAAGAAAAAACGTGCTGGGTGAGCAGTTCGCCATTATGAGACATATCGATATTGGTGACTTTATCGGCATTTCCGGAACCCTCTTTAGAACGAAAACGGATGAACTTACTGTTGAGGTTGAAGACTTGAAATTCCTTACAAAGTCACTTCAGCCCCTACCCGAGAAATGGCACGGATTGAAAGATATTGAACAGCGTTACCGCCAGAGGTATCTTGACCTTATCGTAAATCCTTCTGTGAAAGCTACCTTTACAAAGAGAAGCCTTATAATAAAGAGGACAAGAGATTTTCTTGAACAGAAAGGTTTTATTGAGGTGGAGACCCCTATGATGCATCAGATACCCGGAGGGGCCGCTGCAAAACCCTTCAAAACCCACCATAACGCACTTGATATTGATTTGTATCTGAGAATAGCCCCGGAGCTATACCTTAAAAGACTCCTTGTAGGCGGATATGAAAAAGTGTTTGAGCTAAATAAGAATTTCAGAAATGAAGGGATATCTACAAAACACAATCCTGAGTTTACTATGCTCGAATTCTACATAGCCTACAAGGACTATCACTTCCTTATGAATTTTACAGAGGAGTTAATAACATATCTTGTCAATGAAATATGCGGTGCCATGACCATTCCCTTTGGTGAGGAAACGATTAATATGACGCCGCCCTGGCCGAAGATCGGTTTCTATGACTCCCTTATTGATAACGGTGTTCCTGAGGAAATACTCAGGGACAGAGATCGTGCGCATACCTGGGCAAAGGAACAGGGTTTTGACGTGAAAGCTGAAGATTCACTGGGGAAGATACTTGACGAGATTTTTAAGGAAAAGGTCGAACAGTTTCTCGTAAATCCAACATTTATAATTGATTATCCACTCGAACTATCTCCTCTGGCGAAGAAAAAGAAAGGAAGTAATGACCTTGTTGATCGCTTCGAGCTGTTCATTGCTTCAAGGGAAATAGCGAATGCATTTTCGGAACTGAACGATCCTCAGGACCAGAAAGAGCGTTTTCTGAAACAGGTTGAAGCAAAAGAGCAGGGAGATGAAGAGGCACACTGGATGGATGACGACTTTGTCCGCGCTCTGGAGCACGGCATGCCTCCAGCTGCGGGAGAAGGTATCGGCATAGACAGACTTGTTATGTTGCTTACCAATTCTCCCTCGATCAGGGATGTCATTATGTTTCCGCAGATGAAGCCCGAAAAATGAAACGTTCATATATCTCTTTCGTTGCACTCCGGTATCTAATGTCTAAAAAAAAGCACCGGAGCATTTCTTTCAATACGGTAGTTTCGATAGCAGGGGTTGCGCTCGGAGTTATGGCCCTTCTCG
>MUGD01000268.1 GCA_002900555.1 Thermoplasmata archaeon M9B2D
CAGCTCTACGGTGGCGACATTGGAGAAGGTGTGGACATTGCCGTCATAGTGCAGGGTGGCCGTTGCCTCGCTAAAGCCATGCGGTTTTACCGACAGTACAAAGCTGTCGTTATGATCGAGCCTGCCGATCGCATAAAAGCCCGCGTAGCTGAGCTTGGCCCGGCAGACAACAGCATCGACTTTCAAAAAATAGCTGAGCGCTTTTTCGACGATGACCTCGGTGACCGGGGGGACAAAAAGTGAAACAAGGGCCAAGGCAACGACCGAGAGTGTAAAAAGAGAGATATACTTTATGATCGATTTCACAGGCTTACATCCATCGCATTCTTTACTTCATTATACTCCAAAACGCACACGGATAGAGTAGAGGAGTCGTTTGTGTGTTTTTTCGGGCGTTCTTTATATATAGATTGGGTAACGCTGTGTCCGCATAGTGACATATTACGAACTTTGTTGCACTTGTTGGTTGAATTCTGCTACCATAAATGAAAGTGATAGATTTGAATGTTTTCAGATCGGAGCAAAATTATGAAGATATTAGTGACTGGAACAGCGGGCTTTATAGGTTTCCATCTGGCAAAAAGATTACTCGAACGCGGCGAAGAGGTCGTAGGGCTGGACAACATTAATGATTACTACGATGTCAACCTGAAATATGGACGCCTGCATGAGCTGGGGATCGCAAAAGATGCCGTAGAAGACAATAGATTTACTTCCTCGACACTGTTTCCAAAACACAGATTCATCAAGATCGATCTTGCGGACCGCGAAGGTATGGAAAAGCTTTTCAGAGAGGAAAAGTTCGATGCCGTCTGTCATCTTGCTGCGCAGGCGGGCGTCCGCTACTCATTGGAAAACCCGCACGCCTACATCAACAGCAATGTCGTCGGTTTTGTCAATATCTTGGAAGGGTGCCGCCATCATGGCGTCCGTAACCTGTCATACGCATCAAGCTCCTCTGTCTACGGGCTGAACAGATCCCAGCCCTTTAAAACCTCCGATCCTACGGAACACCCCGTCAGTCTCTATGCCGCGACCAAAAAGGCGAACGAGATGATGGCGCACACCTACAGCCATCTCTACGGGATTCAAACGACAGGGGTGCGTTTTTTCACGGTTTACGGACCGTGGGGAAGACCGGATATGGCGCCGATGCTCTTTACCGACGCCATTTTGAATGACAGGCCCGTCAAGGTGTTCAACCATGGCAATATGAGCCGGGACTTCACCTATGTCGATGATATCGTCGACGGTGTCATAAAGGTCATAGACAACCCTGCCAGGCCGAATGAAAACTGGGATGGAAACAATCCGGAGATACAAAGCTCATCGGCACCTTACCGGATCTACAATATCGGTAACAACCAGCCTGTTGCGCTGATGTCGTTTATAGAGACAATAGAAAAAGCCCTCGGCAAAGTCGCTCTCAAAGAGATGCTGCCTATGCAAGACGGCGACGTCGTCTCTACGTACGCTGATGTCAGCGGCCTGATCGAAGAGTTCGGCTATAAACCCGATACAAACCTGGCTGACGGTATCGGCGAGTTTGTAAAGTGGTACAGGGATTTTTATAATGCATGAGACTCCACGTACCGGTATCGTATGGATGTTTATGCAATACGGGTCATGCAGGTAAAAATTAGAACATAAGGAACTATCTATGAAAATAAGTTTTTTAGGCGATGTCGTTCTAGATAAACCTTATAAAGTAGATATTGAATTAGACGACTTTGTGTTTAATCTGGAATACCCCTTGTCGACATCCGGGACCCCCGCCAAGAACAAAATAAACCTGGGGGCCGACACCCCGTACATCAAAGAGACCTTCGGTAAATTCCCTATCGCTGTGAACCTTGCAAACAATCACATCATGGATTACGGGGAGGAGGCGTTCTTGAAAACAGTAGATTATTTGACTGCAAACAGTATCGGTTTTTTCGGCGCAGGTAACAAAAAAAACAATTACAACAATCCGTATATAGTCAACTTCAAAGATAAAAAAATTGCTCTGCTTGGTTACAGTTGCCCTACGACTCATGCAGTTTTCGGGGGCGACACATTCAACGGAAGTGCTCTGTTGGACGTGGATGAGATCATCAAAGACATAGACTCCTGCAGGAGAGACGTCGATATGGTCATAGTAAGCCTGCATTGGGGTGACGAACAGATCAAACACCCCAAACCGGCCGATGTCAATAAGGCCCACATGCTTATCGATGCCGGTGCAGATATGATATATGGACATCATGCCCATGTGATGCAAAGCGTAGAGATATACAAGGGTAAATATATCTTTTACGGCGTCGGGAATTTTCTATTTCCGGACATGGAAGTTCCCTCCAATTATGATGGTGAAAAGTTTCAAAGGAGGACAATACGAATGCAGCAGAAAAAGAACAGGCAGGCGCTTATGATCGACCTGGATGAAGGTCTCTCCGTCTCTTATGATACGGCATTCTTTCAAGAGGGAACCGTTTTAAAGAAAAGGGCTCAGGTACCAAAATGGATCCCAAAAACTCAAAAACAGTATGATTGGTCTTTAATGTATGAAAGAAGGCTTGGAACGATACAGCGCTTTTTAAAAGACCCTAGACTTCCGACGTCCAAACAGATCAAAATCTTCGTAGGTTTAAAAGGATAGCTATGCTCGGTTTACAAAAATTCTTGAACACTCTATACGTTAAC
>MUGD01000269.1 GCA_002900555.1 Thermoplasmata archaeon M9B2D
GCCTTGCACTTTAGGCGCACGGTCTACATCACTTCGCTTTCTAGCTCTAACACCTACAATATCGTGCTGGCCCCTGCGGTACAACTGGTCCATAAACCGTGATAGAAGTGTCTGCACCCGTGGCAACAGCTTGTTGTAAACCATGTTGAATGCCATGGGGTACGCACCTTCACTGCGATACCCCAGGTAATACTCCAAATCCTCATCGTACCCTTCACGAAAGTAGTCGTTTAAATCCCATTGGTGCTTATATACTTTAATGAAGTGGTCGAAAGCATTCTGCTCACGCTCGTCCATTTTACGTTTAGGCATTTATTTACACCCCAAATGATTCATCAAGTTCCAGTGGACCCCCTAACGATTTCCTGTCTATGTCGCTTTCATCGTAAATTACATAGGCAATCTCTTCTACAATTGCACCTTCCTCGTAGGTTTGGAACTCATGGTCAACATTCGGCTCCACTGTGAAAGTCTGTTTTTCGCAGAGTTTTGTGGTGTAGCCCTTTTCAGTTCTGATTCCTACGCATCCACGTATGCACGTAAACTGGTTCCATACGGCTTTATGGCTGTGCCAGCTACAGCGTTGGTGCGGACGTAAAAAAAGAATGGTGCATATACCACCATCCCATCTAAAAGTACGCAACCTCTCACCCCAACTGCCATGTGTTTGTGTAAAAATGTTACACTCCCTGTTTATTAAGTATCCTTATTTCACTTCTAAGTTCTTCCCTGCGCTCTCGTTCTTTTTCTTTTATGCTTTCATCAACACCATTACCACCATATAATTGGGTATAATTTTCAAGAAAAGAAATAACAATTTGTGCTTGTTTTTTCTTTATAAGTAAAAAGGGTTCTATGTTTTTTAAAAGATTAAGAACATCATCTTTTTTATTCCATTGCAAATCATAACCAAGACGATGTCCAGGTTTGCATGTCTTTTTAGAAACAATAGTTCCATTAAAAAACTTCTGTAATTTTTGTAAAAAATGCAAATGCACACTTGCAATAGAAACCCTACAACTTAGATAACCAGTATTTTTCTTATATATACCAATTGTGCCATCGCAATCTATGGCTCCAGCAATATAAGAAAAATCAATCTGGTCAACTATTTGATACATACATCAGCCCTCCGAATGATTTAGTATCCCCTGTATTTTCAAAAAGAAGGAGCGCATCTAGATAAGCCTGGGACCATTTTTGCGTAATCGCATCTTTAAAATAAGTGTGTCCGGTATCGTTGATGCGCTCCCTTTCGGCATCGTTTTTTATGTAGTAATCCAGTTTATCTTCCAGTTCGTCATTCTTGAAAGTTACCCAGTGCTTACCATCCACAGGAGAAAGAGGATTGATATTCAGATTGCGATGATACTGCCTGAGTACAAAACAATTGTAGGCAAGCATTTCCGCATCCTTGAAACACCACATACCAAGGCCGTTACAAGATATGTTCACCTTGCTGCTTTTGGATATTTTCAAAAACTCATCGTAAGGCACCGCTTTATTATCTGCATGAATATGGTACATTCTTTTCTGAATGCCGCCATTCTCTTCTATGTCGTTCAGGTACGGTTTTGAAACCGATAGAAACCCTGTATTCCTTTGCTCAAGAATTTTCTTTACAACCGTCCTATTCTCACAGGATTCCGTAGCTATAAAACACCAATCCCTTTCGTAATGCTTGGCATTTTCCTGCCAGTTTTTTCTGAAAAAAGTGCTGGTGTCATTAAACGGATAATTGATATTCATCTTGGAACCTGTGAAATAACCCATAGGCATAGTCAGAACTATCAAGTTTCCTTCAGTGCCAAACAATCTTATAGGTTTACCGGTAGCGTATTTACCACTGTGATGCGATGGTATAGTTTCCACTACAATCCAAATCATCGTAGCGTTGATTTTATTTAAATATTTTCTCCATTCAACATCTTCAACCCTCAACCCCACGTTAGCCAGATAAAGGTCACTGGGACTCAGGATAATCAATTTGATATTTTCTGGTAATTTCGGGCGTTTTCTTATAGTAATCGCATCGCAGAGAATATAATCCGCATCCGATTGATGATGCACTCTCACCGCTCTGGGGTCGTTAAACAGCAGGATATTGAACATCTCTTCCCTGTGTTTGTCTTGAACGTCACCCAGAAAGAGGCGAATGTTTTCTTTCGGCTGCGAAACCACCACGATATTTCCCCTCTTTGTCCCTCACGCCTTTTTCACCAAGATACTCCCACGGGGCGTATTCGTAACTTGAGAGTATTTGTTGTATATCCTTTCTTCCAAATCTATCAGAAACCTCAACAATATTGCCCTTTTTGACCCAAGGGGAATCGGCTTTTTTGAGTCTTTGAAGGTTCCCAAGAGAAATATAATCAACCTTAGAATCAGTCGGTACATGAGGAAAAGGAACTGGGATAGAACAAAAACGGCAATATCTTTCCACCTGGTCTTGGAACTCCTTGGTTTTTTTGAACCACCATCCAGTATCCAGATTATAGCCCCCAGGACCATCGAACAGAAAATCAAATACAGCAGCAACCTCACAGAAAAACCCCCCTTTCGGTGTGATTGCAGGACTCCAAAGTTTCTGAAGCCAGCAGTTATCAATCAGTTCGTTGCGTAAATCCTCATCCGGTACGCACTCCTCTATGGCTATCATCAACGGCTGATGCTTGCCCACTTC
>MUGD01000270.1 GCA_002900555.1 Thermoplasmata archaeon M9B2D
AGAAGAAGGTCTTCACATTGCTTCAGTAAGGACACTGAGGGTATTTCTCCTGATCGCTGGCGCAAAATTCCTGACGATCATTGCGGGCCTTGACGAAATGATACAGACTATGGGCAGGCTTTTAGGCCCTCTCGAGAAGATAGGTGTCCCGGTGAAGGAATTTTTCGAAACAATGGCTTCTGCGGTCAGAGCCCTTCCCCTGATACGGAAGCGGATTGGCGAGGAGTATGGTCAAAGGATGTCAGGGATGGAGAGAACAACGGTTATGGAGCGCATTCGGTTAGTATTTGGGTTTATGTTACCTGTGTTCATCGAGAGTATAAAAAATCCCGAGTCTATATTTGGTGACTCGAAAGCGAATACAGTAAGTAATAGCGTGAATGGACCGTACGGCGGAGACGGGAAAAGCATGGATGATGCGAATGGGTGATACCATCGATCTCCTTTTGAAGAATGGTCTTGTATATGATGGGAGCGGAGATGCCCCCTTTCGTGGCAATGTAGGTATAAAAGGTGATAGAATCGTTCTCTCAGGAAGTGAAACAGCAGAAAGTGAAGTGGTTATCGATATCGATGGTCTTTGCGTCTCCCCCGGGTTTGTGGATACTCACGGGCATTCAGAGTTCAATATGATAGCAGCTCCCGAATGCGAGTCGAAGGTCCTTCAGGGTGTAACCACAGAGATAAACGGCAATTGCGGCTTGTCAGCAGGTCCTTTGTTGAACGATGCGAAAATAAGAAGAGAGGCTGACTTTGTTGAGGCGGGAATCCCCTATCGCTGGAATTCTTTGAAAGAATACTTTGTATATCTCAATGAACGTTATCCGGTGATCAATTATGGTACATTAAGCGGGCAGGGAAATATCAGGGCATCGGTGATGGGATATGACAGGAGGGAACCCGACAGCGTTGAGCTGGAGCAGATGCGAACGCTTCTCATGAACGACATTATTGAGGGATCACTGGGTTGTTCCACTGGTTTAATTTATCCACCGGGAGTGTTTACTGAAACGAATGAGTTGGTCGAACTCCTGAAGAATATTGGTATTAATGGGCAGCTTATCTATGCTACCCACATGAGATCGGAGGGTGACAGGCTGATCGAATCAATTCAGGAAGCGATCAGGGTGGGCTGGGAAGCGAACTGGAACGTACATATCTCTCATCTCAAAACGGGAGGAAAGCGGAACTGGCCTAAGATAGATGAAGCCATTGAGACAATAGAGAACAGTTCGAGGAAGGGGATCCGTATAACATTTGACAGGTATCCATATACTGCTTCTGCTACCGATCTTGATACCGTCTTACCCTCATGGATGTATGAGGGGGGAAACGAGGCCGAATGCGAGCGGCTTCGCACATCTTCAGTCCGCAGGATTCTGGTGGATTATTTGCGTGAACAATATGGTGCAAATGATCTATATAGATCCATAATGATCTCTACGGTCACTCTTGAGAAAAATCATTGGATGGAAGGGAAAACGGTTGATGAGATAGCACATGTTATAAACAGGAATCCAGAAGAGGTAATACTCGATCTTCTCCTTGAGGAAAAGGTACGAGTAGGCGCCATATTTGAAACAATGAACGAAGACAACCTCCGGCGATTTCTGAGCCATCCACTTTGTATGGTGGGATCGGATAGTGCCGTGAGAAATTTTAAGGGTGTTACAGCAATAGGTAAGCCGCATCCCCGTGCATTTGGAACATTTCCTCGTTATCTTGGCAAGTATATAATTGAAGAGGGCCTTTTATCACTCGAAGAAGCCATCAGAAGGATTACATCATTTGCGGCGGAGACCTTTGGTATAGTTGATCGTGGGCGCATAAGAGCAGGATTCTTTGCCGATCTGGTTATTTTTGATCCAATGTCCGTTAGGGACAATGCCACATATCAAGAACCGTTCATGAAGCCGGACGGTATCCACCATGTGATCATTAACGGAAAAGTTGCTGTTATGGCAGGCGAGGCTGTACGCGGAATCAGATCGGGCAGGATATTGAAAAGAGAGGGACGAATGTAAAGATTACGGCTGGCGGCAGGCGTGAGGGATTATTTAGTCCCAATTGATGATACGATAATAATGCTCGAAAAGGACTGGATTTCTTTTCTGGTCAATCTCATCGTGGAACGCTATTCCAAGGAAGTTCAGAGACCCGATCTTCTTTGTATTGATAACGTAACCATCGATCTGCTCAGTGTGCAGGGTTCCATGTATTGAAATAAATGACAATGTAATCGAAACCTCAGTCTTCAATTCGAGAGGTTTTGTGGAGTAGAGCCCCAGCCCGACTTTTGAGATGTTCGCGATCAAGGTATCTATACTCAGGGAGGCATTAGTATTGAGAGGTTTGATTTCGGCAGTTCCGGTCAAGGGATATCGCTTATATTCTCTTTTCGATATTGACATGATCAGATCCTGAAATATTGATGTTCGGAGTATCTCGCTGCGCGAAAATGATTATTGCGAGCGCTCATCATTATTTCTCATACAAAAAAATAAACTCATCGGGGCGGGATAGATTGAGGTCCTCCCGAGCGTGTTTTTCAATGTAAAAGGGGTTCTTCTGCAGCTTTTCTATTTCGGTATGGATATCTCGTTTATCCTTCTCAAGTGATGCTATTTCACAGACCAGTACTTTCTCATAGTTTCTGAGTTGAAGGTACTTGAGAAAACCC
>MUGD01000063.1 GCA_002900555.1 Thermoplasmata archaeon M9B2D
TTCGACTGGACGCATGGGGTTGTGATGAAAGGTGCATGTCTTGAATCTGAGACGACCGCAGCGACCTTAGGAATGGAAGGTGTCCGGGTTTTCAATCCGATGTCCAATATCGATTTCCTCTCAATCCCTATTGCACGGTATATTCAAAATAACCTGGTTTTTGGGACAACACTTTCTGTTCCACCACGAATCTTTTCTGTCAATTATTTTCTAAAAGACAGAGATGGAGGTTGGCTAAACGAGAAAAATGATAAGGCGATCTGGTTGAAATGGATGGAGCTTCGAGTAAACAACGAGGTTGAAGCACTTAAAACTCCGATAGGGTGTATCCCTCTGTTTTCAGATCTTAAAACATTATTTGCAAATGTGCTTCATAAGCAGTATCAGAACCATGAGTATGTCAAGCAATTCACTTTACGAGGGAATGAGAACCTCGAAAAGATAGAACGAATGGAGGCGATCTTTCGTACAAGAATCCTTGATACTCCAGCAGTCATCTTCACGATATTAAAGCAACAACAGAAACGATTACTCGAAGCAAAACGCACGTATGGAGAGTATATCTCACCAGAGCAATGGTGACTTAGCGTGGCATGGTTCATTCGTATAAATCGAATACGGCACAAAGAAAAAGATATATAAAAATATATATTTTATAGTTTTTTGGCAAACTCCTCAAGCTTTGCTTCCCAGTTGCCGATAAACGCGTTTCCACTCGAAATATCCTTCCCAACCTGAAAGTCTACCTCAGCGTTTTTAACCATGTTCTTTTTCGAAAGGAGCTTCTCCATCTTAGCAAGACGACTCTTTTTCATTGCATGGGTGTTCATAATCCCATATTTTTTCCCATCCATCCCGGAGATATTCTTCATAAACGTTCTCATGTTCTGTTGAAGGGTAAATTTTTCAGCTGCTGCCGAGAATACATAGACGTCTGCATTTGGCAAGGAGGCTGGATTTGCCTGCTCGACTGTAAAAATCTGCGTCTCCCCACCGTTCTTTTTCAGCATCCCATCTAAGGAATCAACCAGTTTCTTATTATGACCATATCGCGACCAATACACCAAGACATACTTCATTGCTTCACCACCTCGTCATTTCGATTCGCATATAAAAAGATAACAGAAAAAAATGAAGCAAGGAAAAATTGATAACATGACGAAATACAACAAATTGTTATTCAAAATATGCTAAGAGATGTTCCTGCTGCAATCGTTTTCGTACCAAAGGATAGAGTTTTATCTCCTCATCCTCAATCATTACATCCTCTAAACCCATATCTTTTAACGTTCTAAAAAAAGACTGTTTTTTCTCCTTATGTACTGACACTATGGCAATATTGAAACTCATGTGACTCTCTCGCAGATGTTCCAACGCTTTGATTTGATACTCAAACCCTTGTGTAGCACCTGTAAGAAGACAAAATTCTTCAGCATCAGCACCCTTCAGACACACGCGAACGTGAAGATGTTTAAACCGAGAAAGATCCTTCACATACGTAGGGTCATATCCTAAGAGGATACCGTTCGTCTCCAAGATAAACAGGTAGCTCGTACTAATGGTTTCTAAACACCTGATCAAATGCTGTTTGCCAATCGTCGGTTCTCCACCAGAGATACGTACTTGATGATACGCTTTTGAATCAGCGATATTTTGGAGTTTTTCTGCGACCTGCTCTGCAGAGTAAAATTCACCAGTACCGGAGGCACTCCAGACGCTGTTGCTTGACCAGCAAAACTTACATCGCAAGTTACACCCGACCGTGTCAGCAGTGGCAATCCCCCCGTAAAATCCAGTTGGTCTGAACCGATAATATTTTTTCAAAGTATTGTTCACAACAATCTCTTCGGTCTTTTTAGATAATCCGATAGGATCATACATGGAGAACTCCTTCTAAGGTAACCATAATAAAAAATGAGTATGCTGATGAGATATAACGATTTTTCCGTCTTCATTTTATTTTTATTCGTATTCATTACTTGGCGTAAGATAAAAGAGGAACGAAACAAAAAATCTTTTCATAAAAACCAGAGTTTATCAAACCAAAACAGTTAAAACCATTAACTGAATTCCAAGGATATTCTTAGGGCGCATAACCTTCCAAGCACTAGATAACCTGACTTTTCACTTGTAATAAAGATAGAAGTAATTTTTTCAGAATATATGATTTACAATTCATCTTTATACAAACAAAATTCTGTCTATAATGTTGTTTTCTATGTCTTTTTATTTTTTTACTTCTTGATCTCTCTATATTTTTACTCTATGCTGATTGCGTAAATTGTACAAATAGATAAAAACTCCATTCAATTTACCAAATTCATTCAAAGAATTTAAAATTAATTTTAATTACTATTATTTTGTAACTATATTAGAGGAAAAATCGACCTATATAAAAAGAATAAACTTGAGGGATAATATGAAAAAAAAAGATTTTAATAAAATAGTGATATATGCAATGACGCTAGTGTTCATTAGTGTTGGATTTGTCTCGGCGTATCAGAATGAAGAGTTAAATCGGAGTTTTGATAACCACATTACTCAAAAATCAGATGGTCGTTCCACTATTATTGAGCATCGCTATAGCCTCAATCAATATTCTTTGGATTCCTATCCGGTGATGGAAAATCCGATACCTCTAAAGGATTTGGGAGAAACAAAAAACAAAATACCAATCGAACTTACGAATACACCAAGTGAGTTTTCCTGGCTTTCTGTTGATGGTAAAGATTGGATGACCTGTGCAAAAAATCAGGGGCGTTGCGGTAGTTGTTGGTTATTTGCAGCAATGGGTGCTTTGGAAGCTGTAATCAATATTCGTGAGGGATGCGATGATTTGGATCCTGATCTTTCTGAACAATACGTACTTTCCTGTTTACCAGAAGCAGGATCCTGCAATGGGGGAAATATCGAGCATTGCGTATATTATTATATTATGAATAGCTCCGTGGAAGGGAATTTTAGGAATGGCACTCTTACTGAGGATAGTTTTTTATATCAATCAAGTTTTGAATACATCCCGCCCTGTTCTGACAAACCGCAGAATTGGGAGGAATTCCTCGTACCAATCTCTAATTATTGGGAAAATTGGACGAATCTAAACGATCCTTCTTTAAATGATATCATCAAGTCTCTTTTGATTCAAAAAGGACCTCTTATGGCGTATTTCTGGGCTTCGGAACGATTCATCAGATGGGGGACATTTGTAAAAAGTCCATCTAAATATTACCCGGATTACAATGAACAATGCCCATATTATATCAATCATGGAATGACGATTGTTGGTTGGAAAGATGACCCTTCAGTAGGGAATGGCGGCTATTGGATTTGTAAAAACACCTGGGGTCCAAACTGGGGATATAATGGCTTTTTTAATCTGGAATATGATTGTTTGAATCTTGGTGCTTTTATCGCCTGGGTGGATTATGATCCCGATAGTTATGATTGGCCGCCGGTCGCGAATGCTGGAGGATTTTATTACGGAAAAATAGGGGAAGAAGTTAATTTTGATGGGAGCAAAAGTGTTGATCCAGAAGGTGCAATTTCCTCATACACATGGAATTTTGGTGATAATATAACCGCCAATGGACCAATTGTCTCTCATGTCTATGCACAACATGGTGTCTACCCGGTGTCTTTGACAGTTACAGATAGTAGTGGACAGCAAACAACTCAAATAACCCTTATTGGAGTCGATGAAGATCCATTGTCCGTAGATATATCTGGAGGATTTCAACTAAAAATAGGTTTTACAAACCCTGTTGATAATGAGTTGAAAAATTTTGAGTATCAGATAGAATTGAAAGGTTTAATCATTCCAAATCGGATTGCGGGTATTTTTCGGTCAATACCGGAAGGTGCTAGAGCTGAAACAACGATGCGTTTATTTGGTATCGGTTTTGGGACAGCAACTATTGACATAAATAGTTTCATAACAACTGCTCGTTTTCTTATCATAGGACCATTCATTAAAATACTGAATGTCTCCTAATGAGGGAGTTGGAGGAAAAATCGTTTCTGTTATAAATTCAAATAGCTATGTTAAAAAAGATTTACCACCAAAACAGTTAAAACCGATAAGTGAATTCCCAGGATATCTATAAGGGCGCATAGCTGAATTATGGGCTAGGTAGCCTTCCTATGGGCGGGTAACAAAGTGGCTATGTGGCGGACTGCAGATCCGCCTACGAGGGTTCAAATCCCTCCCCGCCCTCTAACAAAAAAAGTCTGGGAGAAAAGAATCTATGAAAAGAAAAAAACACTATTTTGAGGCTTTAATCATACTGTGTATATCGACGCTTTTTTTGCTGCCACCCACGAACAGACCTTTGCAAGCAGAACCAACTACAGCGCTGCTTATCAATGAAGTGATGTACCGTCCCATTGAAAATGAAAATACGAACGAATGGATAGAGCTTCACAATCCAACGTCCACACCAATTGATGTCGCTGGATGGATGCTTGCTGATGAAAAAGAAACCGACACCTTGCAGGCAGACCCAGATCATGGAGATGGCACGACGGTCATTCCGCCAAGTGGGTACGCTATTGTCACCGACAAAGGATCGACTATCTACGACACGTTTATGGTTGCTGACACTGCGATACGACTTTCTGTAGATGACGGCACTCTATGTGGTTATGGACTGAACAACCAAAAAGAAAAAATCATGCTGTTTGATCCAACAGGAGTCTGCATCGACGCCATGGAATGGGGTGAAGACTATGACGAAGTCCCTGGCCTTCCTGCCAAGCTTGTTGCAAAAGGTAATTCCCTCGCACGATATGGAGAGGTAGATCAAGATGATTCTTCTCTTGATTTTGTTGAATGTAGCAGTCCTACACCAGGAAGTCAAAATATCTTTGATGAAGAATCGGAAAACGTCATCTCTGATGAGAACTCTGATGAACATTTAGGGTGTGACTCTGCAATTATTCTCATCACCGAGCTGTATCACCATGCATACGCAAATATGAAAAACGAATTTGTTCGCATTTTCAACCCCTCGAACAGAACTATAGATATTTCGGGATGGTACCTTACCGATGAGCCCTGGAAACAACCAGAAGATCAGCCAAAAATCATCTTCCCAAAAGATACGCATATGCTGCCAGATACCTCCTTTTTCATCACGCAAAACGCATCTGATTTTCTTTGGGAAACCACGATATTGCCTGATTTTGAATACGCGATTGACTCACAGCCGTCGGTTCCTCAACTCCTCACCTATAAGACAGTCAGTTTCAGCAACACTGGTGGTCTTGTCGGCCTTTATACAGCTGCTTCAACACTCATTGATCTTATTATCTACGGAGATGCCAATCAGTTCATCTCTTGCTGGGAAGGACCAGCAGTCAATGCATCAGGACAAGGAATCGTCCTAAGAAGAAATACAGTTAACGGAACATTCATTGATACAAATTCAGCAACCGATTGGGTATCCCCACGGATTTATCGTCTTGGACAATCAGATCTTGAACTGCAAACAGCTCATTGTCCTGAAGAGGTTATTGTGTTTGTGTCACCAGACAATAGCTATGAGACCCTTGTCCATGAGTTACGAAATGCCCATGCCTCTATTGACATCAACATGTATGAATTCACAAGCACTGGTCTTTATTCAGAAATCATCAATGCCCTTCAGCGAAACGTGAGGGTGCGTCTCTTCATGGAGGGATCTCCAGTTGGTGGTATCACTGAGAAAGAAAAATATATCCTATGTAATATTGCGGACAACGGCGGTGAGGTTCGTTTTATCGTAAGTGATTCGACAAACCGAGTTTACGCGCGTTATTCATTCAACCATGCAAAGTATATTATTATTGATAATAGCACAGTCATCATAGAGAGTTGCAACTGGGGGAACACCGGGGTGCCGCAAAATCCGACATATGGAAATAGAGAATGGGGCATTGTGATAAAAAATCAGGTCATAGCGGATTTCTTCCATTTGGTGTTTGAGGGAGACTGGAACCCTACACGCAGCGATAGTGTTTCTCTGGAATCAATGAACCTTTCGTATTCTAACAGCTTCGTGTTAAGCGATTATGTGCCAACAGGATTCTATACTCCTTGTTTCACCCGGCAGACAATCGCTGGACCGTGTTTGGTCACGCCCGTGTTCTCCCCAGATACCAGTGAGCAGGCAATCCTTGACGTGATTGATTCGGCTACCACCAGCATTTATGTGCAGCAGCTGTATATTTACAAAGACTGGGATGAGACGATAAATCCTTTTGTTGAACGGCTTATCAGCAAAGCAGCCGAGGGGGTGGATATCAAAATAATCCTGAATTACAACCCTTCGTTTTCACAAACCACCGTACAAACCAATGAAACGAAAGCGTACCTGGAAGAACATGGAATCATGGTAAAATATCTTTCAACAGATTGGGGGCTGTTTGCCGCTGTGCATAACAAAGGAATGATTTGTGATAACAAAACCGTTCTGATCAGCAGCATCAACTGGAATGAGCAGTCAGTGCGAAAGAACCGCGAGGCAGGGGTCCTTATTGAAAACCAGGAGGTGGCAACGTACTATGCGACCGTGTTTTTGTATGATTGGTCTTTGGACACATTACAAAAAAACAAAAGTGATTTCTCGTGGGCAGATTATAAATACCTCGTGCTTATTGCCGTAGTGATTTGCATCACCCTGGTGTTAATCGCACGAGACTGGAGAAAAAGAAAATGGAGATAGTGTTTCTTGCGCCATCCTTTATTTCTTTTGTTGCTCTTGCAATCATGATTGGGACGTTGGTCGTCGCCTATATAAAGAAAATCACTTTGACCTATGCGATCATCATCGGTAATTTTTTCGTGTTCCTCATTAGCCTTTTTTTCCGAACCCAAATCATTAGTGAACTTGGATTCCGACCAATCTATCTCTCCTTGGAATATTTCCCGAACACGTATACGTTATTTACCTCCATGTTCGTCCATAGTGACTTTTTACATATCCTTGGAAACATGTTTGTGTTTTTCTTCATGGGTGTTGCCTTCGAACAGCGCATTGGACCTAAGAAGTTCTTACTCATTTATCTCATCACTGGGGTCTGCGGAGCGTTGACCCATTCTTTTCTTAATATCGGGTCTGCGATTCCTCTGGTTGGCGCATCCGGGGCGATTTTCGGGATCCTTGGGGCGTTTGCTTATGCCTATCCAAAGGACGAGGTCGTCATGCCAGTCCCAATTGGCATCATGTTTATTATGCGTATAAAGGTCATCTACGCAGCAATCCTTTTTGCGATTCTTGAGACCGTTATTGTGACGTTTTCAGTCTCTGATAACACCGCTCATTTCGCGCACCTTGGAGGTCTTGCAAGTGGCGTTGTTCTTGCGGCAGTACTGATTGGGAAACGAGCAGAAAAGGCAGCATCTTTGAACCGGACGGGACCTTTGGATTACATGCAGATCAGAAAAACAGATTCCATTAATTTTTCGCATTTAAAACAGCTGGTCAAGACCCCTGAGATGAATAAGATACTGCAGCGGGTCGAAAAGGAAGACGTCCTGCAGGTGCGTGACATGTGGCTTGATCATTTCCTTGAGAAGGCCACCTGCCCGGTGTGTAACAGACCACTGAATCATTTTGATAGGAGAATCTGGTGTGAGAAGGATCATTTCCAGATCGACTACTAAAGACCCAGTCCCACAAGTGTTCCAAACAATACATAACTAGAAATCACATAGCCAAGGATTGCGCCACTGCAAAGCAACGGCAGTCCTGCTTGGGGTTTCCCCTTTATCACAAAACTCATCAGTAAGAGAAAACCGATAAGGGTTCCAGCTAACACCGAGAGAGCAACAGGCAGTCCATCCGGTATGGTATGGTACGTTGCAACCACCAGGATGCCTGGCATGACGATGTCCCCAAGCCCCATGAAGAACGCGTCCCGCTCCTCGTCCTCTTTGAGTTTCTCCTTTAGGCTTTTGGTTTCTTTGATCAGTGAATATTTCCGTATTTTGGGGACTACGAGTAAAACCGGTAATTTAAGGTCCATGACCGCATCAGCAAGATCAATCATATGTTTCGTTTTATAGACAGAGATGGCATCGTAGACCGCAAGCACAAGGAGCAGGATGATAACTAAAAAGACACTTAAGGAAACACCAAAGATGGCGATCGCCCCTGCCCCAACAATCACCCCGCAGAGGTCGATGACGTACCATTCAGGATATTTATACAGAGCAGCAACAAGAACAACCGCAGCAACAATCCCGAAAAGAATTGAAAGAAGATCGGTTAATAGTAATGAGAACAAAGGAACAAAAATAAAAAAAGCGGTGTATCCTATCGCAAATAAGATTAGTATCTGAATCACCTGTTTTTTCCAGTATTTTGCGATGATCAAAATAACAATAGTCATAACGATGATAATTACGAAAATATAAAGAATGTTAATTGGGTTGCTTGTGTCTTCAAAGGTTGGTTGAAACAGGTTTTTTATCAAGAGTGCAAATCCATTGATAACCACAAAGAAACATCCCATGATGAAAAGAGGAAGCAGCATTTTTTTCTTAGGTTCGTTCTCATCGTTCATTGATATCTAGGAATACAATGTTCATTTTTATATGGTTTGTTTTTTTACTTCAGAGATGATTCTACGTTTCCCGGTACTGTATTTTCTTTTACTATGAAAATTTTTATAAAACTTTTGTAACAAAAGTTGCAAAAAAATCAACGGGCAATCATTTAAATAGAGTAAGAACATATTGATTTTTATAAGAAAATTAATTAAGGGAGGACGAATCCTTATGAAAAAAATTGGAAGGAAAAAACATATTATCACGCTGGTGATTGTATCTGTCCTTATCTGCTGTAGTTTCTCTGCATTCGCGAAGAATATTATAGATACATCCACACAGACTTTCCCATTTTCAAAACCAGTACTCGTTGAACCAAAAGGTAATATCAGTATTTTATCTGAAAATTTTTCAGCTGGTTCTATGCCTCCTTCAGGGTGGATACGTAGTGTTACAAATCCAAATGGAACGTGGAAGATAGATACAATAAGACAACATAGCGTACCGAACAGTGCTTCGGTTTATCGCGGATTAAATTGCTTTGGATTACAAGACGAATGGCTCATCAGTCCAAACTTGAATTTTAGTGAGTATTCAACCGGTAGTAACAAAATCTTTTTACGCTTCTGGTGGTACACAGACATCTACGTTGTCGAGCATTTACTGATTCATTTCAATGTAAGTATTTCCACAAACGGCGGAATAAACTGGACAAAAATATGGACAGCGAACGACCAAAGTGGATTTCCCGAATACGAATGGACTGAAAAAGGTATGCCTATTGAACTATCTGAGTATCGTAATGAAAGCAATGTGACAATAGGATTCCAGTTCTTTAGTAATACAACGGAAGGAGCAATAGCTCAATTTTTCGCCATCGATGACATCCTTGTAATTACGGATGCTCCCGTTAACTTCACTTGCGATGCTGGTGGACCATATTACTGGTGGTATTATCGACAACTCGATTACATTCCAAATGGTGTAAGATTCCACGGGGCTGTTACTGAAGGATACAATCCTTTAACATGTAAATGGTTATGGGATTTCGGAAACAATAAAACATCACAAACACCGCTTCATAGCTGGAATTTCTATGATCTCATTGGTGTCTACAACGTCACTCTTCAAGTAACGTATGGAGATCTCGTTGCTCTTGATAATACAACAGTTGAAATCTTTTTAATGCCACCACCAAATCTCACTATATCACTTAATAGAATCTCATTCCCAGGGATTCAAGCTAAAATTAACAACCCTGGAGACTATAACGCCACATATGTCAACTGGTCAATGCATGTCTTTTTAGGACCGCTAAAAATACGTGAAAGGATTGTGGCAAACGGTACTATTGAAGACATAGGATCTCGTTCTACAGCATCAATAGAAAGCAAGTATTTCTTTGGATGTAAATTCATTCGTATTGTAATTGCAGCAACGCCAGATAATATCCCTGGCATAGAGGTAAATTTTGATGCGTTAAAATTCGGTCCATTCACCTTCTCTTTAGAAAGCTAACAATCAGAAAAAAATTAGCGTTGGTACCTATAAAAGGAGGAGTCAAACAAGGATACAAACCTCTCCACTCCACTCTCTTTTTATTTCCTTTTCTCTACATTTGAACCACGAAAAATAATCATCACCTTCTACAAATGAAAGCTCTTTATAGAAAATTTGTATTCAAATCATCAACTTCTTTAACGAAAAAAACACTACCAAGAAGCCTCGCTATTTATTTGTTTTTCAAATATTTCTTCACCATCTCGATTGCGCAAAGCTTCCCACACATCGAACATGTTTTCATATCCTCAGTAGGCGACCGTTTCTCCCTATACAGCTTTGCTTTCGACGGATCGATACAAAGCCGAAACATTTCATCCCAGTCAAGATTTTCCCGTGCTGCACTAAACGACGCATCGACATCCCGATCGATACCTCGAGCAAGGTCCGCAGCATGCGCGGCAATCCGGGTTGCCACCACCCCATCATGAACATCCTGTTTATCAGGGAGACATAGATGTTCTGCTGGCGTGACATAGCACAGGAAATCAGCGCCACAAAAACCAGCAAACGCGCCGCCGATACCACCGACAAAATGATCATACCCAGGGGCAATGTCGGTCACCAAGGGACCAAGAACAAAATATGGTGCCTGCTTGGTCACCGTCTTCATTACCTGGATGTTGGCTTGGATATCGGACAGGGGCATATGACCAGGACCCTCAACCATGGTCTGTACTCCGAATTTTCGAGCGGTTTCAACAAGTTCACCGATGATAAGCAACTCCTGGAATTTCGCCCGATCGTTTGAATCAGCAAGCGCGCCAGACCGCATGCCATCACCAAGAGAAAGCGTTAAATCATAGCGTTTCGCAATCTCTAAGAGATACTCGAAATCCTTGTAAAACGGGTTCTCCTGGTCATGATGTAAAATCCATGCCATATGAAACGATCCACCACGAGAAACCATGGGAATACACCGCTGTTGCTTCCGCAGACGCTCCACGCTTTCCAAGGTG
>MUGD01000271.1 GCA_002900555.1 Thermoplasmata archaeon M9B2D
ATACTCCGTGAGTTAAAGATATATGAAGCACTGTACAAGGGGGTTGCCTCGAGAATAAGCATGTTAAAAGCGAATCGGGTATCTCCTGAAGCTTTTGTATCGGCTGGTGACAGCTTTGGTTTTGATGAAAAGCTAGCACGTGTCTATATGAGATATCAGTATGAGCTCAAGCGATCGAATGCTCTTGATTTTGATGATATTGTCATGTTGACTAATGACTTGTTTGATCAATTTCCTCGTGTGCTTTCAAAGTATCGTGATTCGTTCAAGTACATACTGATTGATGAATTCCAGGACACTAATCCTGCTCAATATGCATTACTGAAAAATATGGTCGGAAAGAAGGGTTATTTTTGCGCCGCCGCTGATGATGATCAGAGCATATTTAAGTTCAAAGGTTCTGATGCGGGAAATATTTCAAGACTTGAAATGGATTTCCCGAAAATGAAGGTTCTATCGCTTGAGCAGAATTTCAGAAATACAGAAAACATACTGAGCGCGTCATTGTCGATAATCGCTAAAAACATCTCCAGGAAAGAAAAGAAGATGTGGACAGACCGTGGCAAAGGGGAGAAAGTATGCCACTACTGGTTCGACACGGACGTGGAGGAAGCAAAGTATATAGCTAAAGTAATAAAAGAGATGTATCTGAAGGGGAGGGCGTCATATAGCGATATAGGGATATTCTTCAGGGTTAATATTCAAGCTCGTTTTCTTGAGGAAGCATTAAAATCGGAAAGGATTCCTTATAGAGTAGTAGGTGGCTCCTGCTTTTATCTGAAAAAGGAAATCAAAGATACCCTTGCGTATATGAGGTTATGTGTAAATCCTCATGACAATGTGTCGCTGCGGAGAGTAATTAATTATCCGTCAAGAGGGATCGGTGCCGCAACGCTCAATAAAATTGAATCGGAAGCCAAGAAGAACGACAAAAGTCTTTTTGTAGCCATTAAGGACATATGTAAATCAAAGAGCATCTCTGCGGCTGTTAAGGAAAAGTTATCAGGATTTGTGAACCTAATTGAAAGTATAGAAAAGGCAAAATATTCGTCTGCGGGTCAAATATTGAAGCGCATTATTGATGAAGCTGGATACATAAATAATCTGGATGATGAAAAAGTAAAGAATATTTACGAGCTTGTCTCTTCCGCTGAACACACTAGCATAGCCGAGTTCCTTGACGAGATATCATTAAAAACGGTATGGGATGATGCGAATACATCAAATGAAGTGTCGCTGATGACATTACATCATACAAAGGGTGTCGAATTCCCGATTGTATTTATAATGGGTATTGAAGAAGGGATTGTTCCGTATTTTAAGGCAAATAAAAGCGAAGACGAAATGCATGATGAAAGAAGACTATTTTATGTTGGTCTGACAAGGTCAAAGGATATGCTTTATCTTACAGGATCGGCAAAGAGAAGGCTATATTCAAAGATACAATCGCAAGAGAGGTCAAGATTTATAAAAGAAATACCTGCTGAATGTTGCAAAACATCTGAAAAATCCAGGGAAAATGTAGTAAAAGGACCTATTATGACAAAGGTGAAGAAGATATCGCTAAATTCCAAATATAAAACTGGCTGCAGGGTAAAACACCCCAAATGGGGTGTTGGAGTAGTAAGAGATTGCTATGGTGAGGGAGAAGACCTAAAAGTAATGGTAAATTTTCCCAATGTAGGAATAAAGCGCCTTGCGTTAAAATTTGCGCAGCTCGAAAGAGTTTGATAGATTATGTCCATAACTGAATCAGAAGTTGCTAAAATAGCCGAGCTTTCAAGAGTCGAACTTAATGATAAAGAGATTCAGAGTTTTCAGGATCAACTGAGCAGTATCATAGAATACGTCGATAAATTGAATCAATTAGAAACTAGCCATATCGCTCCCACATCACATGTTCTGGACATTACGAACGTCTTACGAGATGATGTAATGAAGGAGTCTCTGGAATGTGGAAGTGCCCTTCAAAATGCTCCTGATCGTACAAAACAGTTCTATCGTGTCCAAAGCATAATTGCCTAGAGGATAGTTCCCATGATGAGATGTATGTTGAAATCAAAGATACATATGGCTACTGTAACCCAATCTGAGCTTGAGTACGAGGGAAGCATTACGATAGATGAAGAACTCATTGAGAGAGCGAATATTTTAGAATACGAGCAAGTAATGATCAGCAATATGAACAACGGTGAGAGATTTGAGACATATGTAATTAAGGGGCAACGGGGATCTGGTGAAATATGTTTGAATGGACCTACAGCAAGAAAAGGTGTTGTAGGCGACAAAATAATTATTTTCTCGTATAGTTATCAAAATGAGGAGGAAATAGGTGTCTATAAGCCAATATTATTGTATTTAAACAAAAAAAATGAGATACAGAGAATTTTATAAAATAGTTGACTTTTTTTTGGAATTAGATTAGAATTATTATTATCAAATAAATATTTTAATAATAGTAGGTTGCTTAAATTATTGAATTTAAGCAATATTGAAGGCTTCGTTAATCTGTGCTACTATTTGAAATTATAGAACTATTTAGGAGGATTAAATGAATTCGGTTGAAATCAAACCAGGTGTTTATTGGGTCGGAGTAATTGACTGGGCTGTAAGGGATTTTCATGGTTATATAACTCCTCACGGTTCTACATACAATAATTA
>MUGD01000272.1 GCA_002900555.1 Thermoplasmata archaeon M9B2D
ATTACACGATGTTGCACACTCAATGGTCAAAATCATGGACTATGCTGGTGTTGACTTCACCCTATTAGGTGACAAGGAAGTCTGTTGTGGTGCTCCTCTGAGCTGGGCTGGAAATCTAAAAGATATCAATGAGATGGCTGAGAAAAATCTGGCATTGATTCGTGAATTAGGAGTTGAAACTATAGTATTTAGTTGTCCATCCTGCATTCAGACATGGTCAGAATACAGTAAATCTGTGAAAGAAGATAAGAGCATCGAACTACTAACGGCATCTCAATTCATCAACCGTTTAATCCGTGAGAAACGACTTCGATTCGAAGAACAACCCATGATTACTACAACATTTCATGATCCATGCATATCTGCAAGGGTATTGAAAGCGACTGAGGAACCGCGAGAAATCATGGATGAGATCCCAGGAGTATATCATGTTGAAATGAATCCATCTCGACAAAACACAAGGTGTTGTGGTTCTCATGGCTTGCTTGATGTTGTTGATCCAGTTCTCTCCTCAAGAATTGCTGAAAGGCGGCTTAGGGATGTTACGGTTACTCCAGCTACTCGGATTGTGACGGAATGTCCACGATGTATTCTAGCTTTTGACCTAGCGAAATTCACAACTGGTTACGAGATGTTGGTGCAGGATATTACGCAACTAGTGGCAGGTGCTTTGTTGCCAAAAGAACGGGGAGGTGAAAAAGACCACTGAAAGTCAATGAACTCCAAATTGGTGATATTGTTGGAGCGGACAATGTATCGACAACTCCAGAGACTTGCATGATTTATTCAAAAGATGTTACAAGTCTACCAGATTTAGCACATCAGATTGTGAGCCCAAAATTCGATGTAGTAACTCAACCTGTAGATGTGCTATCGCTTCAAAATCTAGTCATTTATGCCATAGAGAATGGAATACCTATTGTACCCCGGGGAAATGGTACTTCTGGTTGGGGCGGAGCAATTCCCACTAGAGGAGGGCTTTGTATATCTCTTTCAGGGATGTCCGAAATACTGTACTTCAACGAGTTTGAGTCTGCAGTAACAGTAGAAACCGGAATTACTTGGAGAGATCTATTGGCTTTCTTAGAACGTCTAGGCTTTACGTTGCCAGTATATCCATCAAGTGCCACTGCAGCCACAGTAGGGGGCTTTGTGGCAAGTGGAGGTCTCGGAATAGGTTCAACTCGAAATGGAGATATTCTAAAGCAAGTTCTTGGAATAGAAGCCATTTTACCAAATGGGAAAATCGTCAGGTTAGGTAAGCTATTGCTGGATTCAAAAAATGATTTGCTTAGGGAGAGTGTAGAAGAGGGCAATTCCTGGTTAAGTCAAGAGCTATCTGATGCAGGACTTGGTTCTCCGGAACAAGAGACCAAACTCTTCACAGGAACATACGGGACTCTTGGCATAATAACTAAAGTCACACTTAGGACGATCCCCAACCTCCAGCTCATTCCCTTCACATGTTCATTTGATAGTATGACGGATCTAGTAAAAGCGGCTGAAAAAATTCTAACCGAGGTCAAGCCATATTTTATGAGATTCCTCGCAGATAATTACACTTCCAAATTAAGAGCTGTAAGTGAATACGAAAATGAGAGTGGAAAGTATATCCTTACTGGAGCGCTCCTTGACACCATCTACCAGAATGAGGATAATATCGAGATAATCAAGACTGTAACAAACGAGGAAAAGGGACATGTATTGGATGATAAACGGGCCTGGTTTTACTGGTCCGAAAGGCTCTATCCTTTGAGGATCAAGCGGCATGGGCCAAGTCTTGTCCCTGCAGAAATGCTCGCTCCAATGAAAATGCTTCCTGAGATACTTGAAAAGACAAAGATTGAGCTACGAAATTCAAAGGTGGCAATTGAGGGAACACTAAGCAACGATGGTACAACTTCATTCATGGTCTGGATACTAGACGATGAGAGGAAAAAGGTCTCATTCACCATTGGGTGGTATAGGTCGTTTCAAATTGCGTCACTCGCTGAACGATTTGGTGGGCTTCCCTATGCTGTGGGTCTATGGAATGGGAGACATGCAAGAAAATTCTATGGGAACGATGTTTACAATAATCTCAAAGCAATGAAGAAGAAGCTTGATCCGAATGACATTATGAATCCAGTGAAAGTCTTTGGTGGGAGAGTAACAATTGGCCGTGAATCGATGCTCCTTGGATTTGTAATGGGATTTATCGCGATAGTAATTGGAGGTTGGGTACTACCGGGATTATTCAATCTTGGATGGCTGAATCAATTTCTGAACACGAGTTTGCTTCAGCTTGTCTATTTCCCTACTCTGTGGCTTGTTGGATTAGTTGGAGGCTTGGCAGTGATCATGATTACACGATTCATGAGATTGAACCAAGCGCTTGCCATTGGTATCCCTGTTCTAAGGATTCTTAGTAAGCTCCTTCGAAAATAGATTCAGTCCATTCTGTTTGCCTGAGCAAAAGATTGAAGTAAACATTGCAGTCTGCATCCTCAATCCTAGATGTACATTTACATAAAGAAGTCTCAAAGGATATCCAAGAATAAGGTTTGACCAATATGCTAAAATATGAGACATATGTTCCAAAATGAAACTTGACTAAGGTACTCCAACTAGGTAAAGGTACATAATGAAACCAAAAAAGGACGTCAACAGAATGAAACGCAA
>MUGD01000273.1 GCA_002900555.1 Thermoplasmata archaeon M9B2D
TTACTAGTTTCGGTAAAATGATGAGACGATATGGTGGTGGAAAAGATATTTCTGAAATCAAAACAGGTGAGCTTCATCGTGGTGAAGGGATAAAAGTTCTTCCGGAAGATTTCTCTACTACCGCTGCTATGGGTGCTCCACCTATGAAGGAAAAGGCAAAGGACAAGAAAAATAGGGCTAAGACCGGTAAAAGAGCGGCTGGCCGTAGAAGAGTAAAGGAGAAATAAAAATGGCTAATGGAGTTATTATAGGCGGTAGAAGTTATGAATTGAGACACCCTGAAACTGGTGCCGCAATTCCTGTCTTCAATTGGAAAGATACAGGGATGGAATTCAAGATCGGTGATGGATATAATAAACGTCGTAAAGTGGACATTACACTAGGCGTTATTCACTGGACTGGTTCAGAGAATTCGGTAGAAACGATGTTCAGTGTCCTGAATAAACGAAAGTTAGGCGTTGAATATTGTATTAGTCCGTACGGATCGCTTTATCAGTTCTGTGATATGATGGAAGTTGATACGGCTGACGCTGGTGCGGCAAATAAAATAAGTTGGGGTGTTGAAGTGGTAAACGCTGGAATACGGCGCGCTAATACGTTATGGCGTGAACCACGATATCGTAAAACAAAAATGGGTCCACGCCACCCATACGAAACACGTATTCATGGTAGAAACGTCAAGTGTTGGGATTTCTACCATGAACAAACGATGACGTTGCTAGCATTGAATAGTCTCATCACACAAGCTGTTGATACTTATAAGTGCAATGTGTGTATAGATAATAAGGAAATAAATTGGCGTGAATTTGAAGGTGCTATCGGTCACTTTCATATCACAAGAAGAAAGCTTGATCCTGGAACTGAACCGATGAAGCATCTTTACGAATTTATGAAACACGGAATACTACCGGGTTACATCTGTAAGTAAGTTGCGGTTTTCTGTAGTTTACTGGACATCTACAAAGGTATTCGGTAAACTACAGATATAAAGAAAAAACCGTAAGGATTATTGATATGAGAACGTGGCGATCTTTATTTCTATATGTCACCTGTATTGGTGCTGATATTATTGGGTTTATCGGTGTTCTTTTGATTTGGTTGATATGGGGTAAGAATTTTCGATTCGAAAAGAAACCAATAGCGCTTGAAGGTCAAAAGTCACACCCGGGATTGTGGGCGCTCACTTGTGACGTAAAACGAAAACGTCTTTCGATTTTCAAATACAGCGGTATGACAATATCGCCACACGCGATCATCTATCGTGAAGGTAAAAGACCGAAAGAAAATTACGTTTGGTCAAGGATTCAAGAACACGAACACTTCCATTGTGAGCAATATGAAGCGGCTTCAATAATCGGGTTCATTATTCTGATTTTTGGATTCACAGGATTGATTGAAATACTACTGTCAATTTGTATTTTTACTGTAGCTCCTTGGATGTATATGGGAGCGGCTTACGCGGCTTCTTGGCTACGTGGTGAGGACATTTATAGGGGCGCTCACACGGAAGAAGGAGCGTACGCAATTGATGACTATTTCGCTGATTGATCTCCTTTGTAGTACTATTTAGTTGTAACAAAACAACAAATTCAATCCTAGCGAAAGCAGGGTCACGCGTTGAAGACGGTTCGTGACTTGTCAAGGATTGACACTACAAAGGAGAAGTGAAATGTCTTCATTTTATATGATTCCACGTTTTACGGTGGATTAGTTTCCAGATTGCTGGTGTAGCAACATTATGACGCTTACCTAATTCTTTTAGCGTAATGTTGCCTTCAGAGTATTCATTTCTGATGCTTCTGATGCAATCACCAGTCAATTTTGATTTTGGATTTCTTTCGCCAATTGGATCTGTACCATGATCGATTTTATCAGCATTATTTTTCTTTGGAGTATCCCACCTAAGATTATGCAATCTATTGTCTGTTTTATCTCCATTTTTATGACAACATTGTTGTCCATCTTTGGGTTGTCCGATAAAGGTAGAAAGAATAATTCTATGAACCAAAAATTGTTTTTGTTTCCCGTTTTTATCAGAAAGCGTTACTACCATATATCCACGAGAACTTTTTGTTTGCTTCAACTTTTTATATTTTCCATATGTTCGTTTCTTGTGTCCATGTTGTTTTATAGAAGACCATATAGAACCGTCTTCACAAGCGGAATATCCAAGGAAATTTTCTATTATTTTCAATTGGGGCATACTCTGTCCTATAATGATAACACATAATCAAGGAGAAATTAACCATGAGTAGTGGCGTACAACTAAGTAAGAATGGTGCCTTCTATGGCACTGGCGCAAACATCGATGTTCGTACCGTAGGATTCCGCCCTAGAAGGGTGGAGCTTTTCAATGAAGACGGTCTAGCGAAAGCTGTGTGGACTGATGACATGGCTAACGCGGCTGGACTGAAACAGGTAACCGCTGGAACCATGTCGAAAATGACAGCCGGTATAACGCCGTTGTCAGATGGTTTCAGACTAGGAACGGACGCGGATATGAACGTTTCCGGTGAGAAAGTCTACTGGGTAGCTCACGAATAACCCTTTGCCTATTGTGTAGCTAGGCGTTTTTCGGAACGCCTAGCACTTCTATTTATTTCAACTAGGAGAGTTTTTCATGGGCTATTTCGATCCAAAAGACGGTAGAAG
>MUGD01000274.1 GCA_002900555.1 Thermoplasmata archaeon M9B2D
TATGCACAGGGCTACTTTAGATTTCCACGGGGATCCGATCTCCAAACCATAGCATCCAAGGAGAAGATAGGTAGAACGACATTTCTGGAACATCTCAAAAAGGCGGAGAACAAGATTATCACTGCACTTATACCGCACATCCAGTTGTTCAGGAAAGTACCACAAGAACGGAAAAACAACATGCGACTTGTTGTTAACGCCAGCTAGTATGGTTCTCTTTAGCAATTGATGTAACTATTCTATCATAATCAGAGAGTACATACTACCTTAATTCGTATCAAGAAGCGACTTCTTTGTCGCTTCAAGATACTCTCTCGCTTTGGGTTCATCTGATAGGAACCTCTCAAGTTTCTCACATTGATAGTCACTGCAGTGAGCACATGTTTCCACGCCACGCTTCTCAGCACATGGTCGTATCAAGCATATCCTCTGACACCAGCCGGATATTCGTGAAGACAGACATCCGCCGCACACGGTATCCTGTGCGGTGAATTGGGCCCCGAGTTCTCGAGTCCACCTCTCAGCGATCTGCTCCATTCGTTCCAAATCCTCGGTCTGAGTTGCTATGAACGCATCACACTTGCTACAATCTAGACCACAGTAGGCAATTGCTTCAGCCACGACTCTTACTCACCCACCTAGTTTATCGCATGAAAGACATCCTATATACTAGAGCACGACTGAGTGACTTCCTTTGTTCTAACTGACGTATTGCAGCTTCCGACGCAAGATGTCTACGGAACTCAGCAGATGCTTTGTCATAGGTTTCAATCCGCTTTGGAGTGGATGATACCTTGATTTCGATCGGTGTGCATTGTTCTACACTAAGAGTTGAATGATGTTTTTGTGTATATTCCATCTATATCACCAATAGAATGTATGTGAAGAATAGGCATAACTTTTGTACCGACACACGTCGGGCGTATCAGAAGCTAGAATCTCAACATCTTGAGCTGATAAAGACCGAAAAATCAATGAAGTTCGATGATGAATTGCTTCACATGGAAGCATGGAGAGAGAAACTGAGAGACGGGCGAGAAGTGGTAGTTCGATTCCTCACACACAAGGACAAAAAGTTACTTCTCGATATGGTCAATAGCTTCTCGGACGATGTAATATTATGGGGTAATCCGCCATATGATGAGGCAAAGATAGATCGTTGGATGAATGGTGCAGATAGGGGGCTCTCTCTCGTAGCGGTATTCAATCAAAAACTTGTGGGAATTTCAGCAAGCTATACGAACCTGCTCCCAAGAGGGAAAGGAATCGGAGGCATGATGATTTACTTGCACCAAGATTTTCATGACGTCGGGCTGGGAACGATAATGATGAGGAAGCTTCTCGATTTAGCCAAAGATAAGGGCATACATAGAATCGGTCTTGAAGTGGTAGAGGGCAATAAGGCTGCAGTGCATCTATATGAGAAGTTTGGATTCAAAGTCGAAGGAAAGCAAGTAGATGCCTATTATGGAATAGACAAGAAGTATCACAATATGTTGGTGATGGGGAAGATATTGTAATCAATCAGCTCATCTACGAGCATCCACCATGAGAAATTCTTGAAACAGTTTCATAATTCGTAGAAGGCGGGCATGTATCTCTTCTTTTTCCTCTCCTCTCTGACAGAGAAATTCCTGCAGTTGCGTACTTTCAACTAAAGTTTCAAGAGCAGACTCCAATTCACTACTAAGATAGCGTATTGCATATAATGTAGGGACAGGGATTCCTTGCGAAGCGAGTCCATTAAGGAGAGTTATTGGAAGGGGTTCGTCTGTGTCTAGTGGCTCTTTGTGCAGATTCAATAACATCACCTCAGGGAAAACAGGGCAATTATCTATTGTTTGGTCAATCTACCAATTGTATACTCACTATCTTGGATTATAATCACATATCAAAATCAGATGGGCATGCCGGTTCGAAGGATTTGGGCAAGATAGAGATTCAGCAAATTTGTTTGACTCTAGAGGAGTGGCAATAAGGCCTGGATACTCATGATTTTCTGGATTATCTTACGTGCGCTTGGCAAATATCGAGCCACGCCTTTTCAGCATGATTGCCAGTAGAACAACAGCAAAGATACCTGAGAAAACTCCTACACCAATATGGATGAAGAAGAGTGGAATCCCTCCTTCAGGGATAAATCGTGGATAATGATCTATGCTATCGCGGGATATTTGATAATAGCCAATTCCATAATAATCACTCCAACCATTGCCTTCACTGATTCCATCATCCCACTCGTTAAATCTCCAAGCTGCATCATGTGCGTTTGCTTGATTGTTCCATCCAATATCATTTCCATAGATTCTATTTCCATACGGTCTCTCACCGTATCCGTCATACGCTTCACCCAGCCAAATACCATAGTCATTGAAGGTGACTGTGTTCTGGACCACAAGACAGTACCCCCCATAGATGAAGATTCCAATATAATTCTCTGTGACTATATTACCAATTGCGGTCGAATTGTTTGACAGATAAAGTCCTATACCATAATAACCTGAGATAATGGCTTCCTTGTTTCCCTTGATGGTGCAATTTGCTACTGTTCCATTGTTGGAATAGATGTGAGGGAGAAATCCAACCAAGTTATCTTGTAGAGTACAGTTCTTGACTTCATAGAAAGGACTCTGCGACAGGAATAT
>MUGD01000064.1 GCA_002900555.1 Thermoplasmata archaeon M9B2D
CCCTATAGATATATCCCATAAGATACATTTATATTGTTACTCATCTGGATATCTTATAATGTAGTTCATATATCAGGGCAGTTGCGAATAGCTTAGTCAAATAAACAACGATTATAGGAAACTGTTTTGCGGGATGGACTATATGTCACATGCAGGAATGTCTTTATTCCTTATCTGTGTGACTCAAAACGTTTGAGCTTCATTGGGATGACATAAAAATGACAAATGAAAAAGCAAATCAAGACTTGAAAATGCCCAATCCTGACATTCAAGAAATACTGGCTGATTTCTCGCATTTCTATATCTTGTTGATGTTGAACGAAAAGGCCTTGCATGGTTATGGTCTTATGAAAAAATATGAAAAACGAACTGGGAAGAAATTAAGTCCAGGAACACTCTATCCATTTTTGCAGGAACTAGAAGAAAAGAAGATAGTCACCCAGAAGCAAGAAGACATAGGGAAAAAACGTAAGATTGTGTATTCATTGACGAAGAAGGGAGAGCAATTTAGCGACCAGTTGTTCAAACGTTTTGCTGCGATCACTGTATCTGCCCTCGGGTCCAGTCTTAAGGTATGTGCAAGTTGTGGAGCTAGGGTCCTCGATGGCGCACACCACGAAGAAGTAAATGGTACAACTCTTACATTTTGTTGTGTTCATTGTGCGAAAGCGTTCAAACAGAGCCTATAATTGATAAATTTGCATCCTATCATAATTGACTCAATCATAAATTTTATATATCGAGTACGATATATCGATAAAGACATTATATTCGAATTACAATTATGGTGAATAGAAATGAGCCAGAAAACAGAAACGAAATCCTCTAGGATGTCAATGCGTATTGAAGGAATGCACTGCGCATCATGTGTTGCGAAAATAGAAGATGCTTTGATAAGCCAAGATGGAGTGATCCGGGCTAGTGTTAGCTTGCTCGATGAGAAGGCTGTTATTGAATACAAACCTGAGTCTGTTAAGAGAACGACTCTGGAAAAAGCAGTAGAGGCAACTGGATATCGTGCACGACGACCAACTATGTCTTTGACGATTAGTGAATCTGATTCAGCTTTGGACTGGCAGAAGGTTTTGAACACGCTAGAAAGCGTTGAGGGAGTCATTTCAGTTCGTACTATTGAAGAATCAAACCGTATATTGATTGAATATGATGAAGACATGATTACATACAAGATCATCAAGAAATCACTTGACAAAGTGGGAGTGACAGTGGAGGATGCGGAAGGTATTGAAGCAGATAGAGAATCCCTAGCTCGAGAAAAAGAAATTCGTTCTTATTCTTTACTTCTAGCATTCTCAGTCTTGATGACAATTCCTGTTCTGTTAATCCATTTTGGCGTGCTTTCATCTTTTATACCATCTGAAGAATTGAGAAAATTCGCAATGTTCATTCTCGCCACGCCAGTGCAATTTATTGCAGGTTATCCATTTTACAAAGCGGCTTTGAAGGCTGCGCGACATTTCACCACAAACATGGACACTCTAATCATGCTAGGTACTAGTGCAGCATACTTCTATTCAGTCGCAACTACATTTCTACCTCAATGGAATGCTTACATGCCGTTCTACGATTCCGCTGTTCTTCTTATCAGCTTCATTCTTCTTGGAAGAACACTTGAGGCAATCGCAAAAGGAAGAACTTCGAAAGCGATGCGAAGCTTGATGGATTTACAGGCAAAAGTTGCTACTGTGATACGGGATGATGAAGAACAACTTTTGCCAATAGAGGATGTTGAAGTTGGAGATATCGTTCTCATAAAGCCTGGAGATAAAGTTCCGGTGGATGGTGATGTGATCGATGGCAAGTCAAGTGTGGATGAGTCAATGATTACTGGAGAACCTGCCCCAGTTAAGAAAAGTGTGGGCGACAAAGTTGTAGGTGCAACAATCAATAAGAATGGTGTTCTAAAAATCAGAGCTACGAAAGTCGGCAAGGATACAGTTCTATCACAGATCGTGAAACTTGTTGAAGATGCGCAGACAAGCAAACCTCCTATTCAACGGAAAGCTGATGCTATAGCGAGTAAATTCACTCCAGTTGTTCTCATTCTAGCTCTTTCAACCTTCGTATTCTGGTTCTATATTTCTCCTATTTTGGGCTTTGCTTCGCCAATCAGTGGTCTACCAGTCGAATTTACACAAGCCTTGACATTTAGTATTTCGGTGCTTGTTGCAGCTTGCCCATGTGCATTAGGCCTAGCTACTCCAACAGCAATCATGGTCGGAATTGGGAAAGGAGCACAACATGGAATACTGATAAAAGCAGGAGAAGGTCTTGAAGTAATCCCGACAATCGACGCTATTGTATTTGACAAGACTGGAACTCTTACAATCGGAAAACCAACAGTCACTGATATCATAACTTATGGTGACTTTAGTGATGGAGAAGCCTTACGACTCATTTCATCTGTAGAAAAGAATAGTGAACATCCTCTTGCAGAAGCGATAGTTCAATACGCTGAAAAATTAGGGATTAACATCCCTTCATCCTCTGAATTTGAATCTACTACTGGAAGAGGTGTCAGGGCAATCGTTGAAGGCCAATTAATCTTGGTGGGCAATGACAAATTCATGAGAGAAAATTCTGTTGATGTTTCGGTTGCTGAATTAGAGGGAACGATGCTTCAGGAGAAGGGAAAAACCACAGTCTATGCAGCTATTCATGACCAAATGCTTGCACTAGTAGCAATTGCAGACAAGCTCAAGGACACTTCTGTCCAGGCTGTAGAGAGTCTAAAGAAAATGGGTCTAGAAGTCTGGATGATCACAGGTGATAAGGAAGTAACAGCACATGCAATAGCTGAAACAGTTGGGATTGATAGAGTGCTTGCTGAGGTACTTCCAGCAGATAAAGCTGAGAAAATCAAGGAGCTGCAAAACAGAGGTTTGACTGTTGCTATGTCTGGAGATGGTGTGAATGATGCTGTTGCCTTAGCTCAAGCTGATGTAGGTATTGCACTTGGTTCGGGAACCGATGTTTCAGTTGAAACTGGTGATATTGTTCTAGTGAAAGATGATCTAATGGATGTAGTAACAGGAATACAATTAGGTAGTCGCACAATGTCTAAAATCCGGCAGGGCTTCTTCTGGGCACTCATATATAACATCGCACTTCTACCGATTGCAGCTGGAATCCTATTTCCATCGCTAGGATTGATCTTGCGCCCTGAGTTCGCTGGACTTGCCATGGCATTATCAAGCGTTAGTGTTGTTACAAATGCTCTTACTTTGAACCGCTTTAAACCTGAAAGACCTAAAGAAACTCAGCCAGGAATTCCTCCCGCTGCATATCAAGAAGGAGATGTTGCGATAGATCCCATTTGCAACATGAAGGTAGAAATAGCAACCGCTGATCTCTATAGTGATTATGATGGTAAACGATACTATTTCTGCAATCCATACTGCAAGGAGACATTTGAAGCAAATCCCGAAAAGTATAGGGAATCTGGAGAAGTTGAGGAAGAAGAGGTTGCTTCTGGCGTGGCTGTAGATCCCATCTGCAAGATGGATGTTGACATAGCGACTGCGAATCTCATGAGTGATTACAAGGGAAAGAAGTATTACTTCTGTTCGCAGAATTGCAAGAACACATTTGATGCAGATCCAGCGCAATACAAAAATCAGGATATTAGGGATTAGCTTTTGATGTAACGGGGATTTAGAAATACTCTCCCTATACCAAAAGCAATCTCTGATTCCTTCTGCTCTATTGCATACTGTTCTCCTCATATGCGCATGTGTGAAATACGTAGGTTTATTCAAGCCGCAAGTTTCTTGAGCAAGTTAAACAATATGAAAAACCATCAGGTGGATTTGATGTCTGTAAACGAGAGGGCTATTGTTCGCTTTGCTGGCCCAGATGACCTTGAGTGGTGCGTTGTTGAAGATGACCATGTCACTGAACAGATCATTAGGCACAAAATAGTCAATAATGAGATCATCTTGGCGGAGCTCGATGGTCAACCGATAGGATACGTGCGGCTTGAATATCTTTGGTCGACAATTCCATATATCGGCGTAATATTTGTCGAAGATGGGTATCGCGGTGAAGGTATTGGCCAGATGTTATTGCAATTCCTGATAGAACATCTCAAATCCTTTGGTCACGATGAAATTTATAGTTCCTCTCAAGTAAATGAAGCTGAGGCACAGGCATGGCATAGAGGAAATGGTTTCGTTGAATGCGGAATTATTAACGGAATAAATGAAGGTGGCATTGGAGAAGTCTTTTTCCGAAAGCGTTTGAGTTGAAAGAAATCATTGTATTGCTTATACCTATGCCGCTAACAGGTCCTTTGCTTCTCAATATATGGCACCAATGCGAATAGCATCAGGTAGAGTATTGGCGCACCCATATTAAATTCAAATATACTGTTAAAGAGTAGGTCAAACAGGCTTGATCCTCGCAATCCTGATAGTAGAAGTGTGAACTCCATTGAAAAATGGACGAATATTCCAACGGAGAAAATATAGAGAATCCTTCTAGGTGTTAGTTCGAATTTCTTCATATAAGCTAGAACAGCTAGGAGGAAGTATTCAGCAGCAACTGCATACACCTCAAAGATGCGCTGATTTGTCATGACTCTAGTCACCGTGACCTCAAGATCACTGATTGGCATTATGTTTGATAGAAAACCGATTACTAGCCAGCCCACAAATAGGAATACTGACCATTCCAATCTATCTGTTCTTTCTTGATCTGGATGTTGTGGCTTACGCGTGAACATGACTTGCACATACGAGTATTGTATCATTCCATATGTGATTGAGAAATATACGAAGAATGAAAGCGGTGATATCAGATTTGGGAGTCCCTCGACTGTTCTAATGCCAAGGTAGCTATACCATACTCCGAAATCTATGATGAAATTAATCAAAATACCAAGCAATCCGAAGAGGAGAGGTTTGATGTAACCTCTTCTCCATAATATGATAATCCAGATGATAGTAAATGCAAGATCAAACAACATAAAATCTGCATCGAAGGTTCTTGTCACAATGCTCTCAAACTGCATGATGCTTTGCTTGGGAGAACCCGATGTAAAATATATTCCTTATAGAACTGTGTCAAATAACACATGGCTCTCAAGCTTTCGGGCCAAGAGCTATGAATTATTGAATCTATCAGCTCATCTCTCGAGTCTACCGGTGATTGATAGCCAAAACACTACGAATGCTGCGGCGACTAGACCATATCCCGGGTCCAGGTATGGAAATTCAAGCAATAGCAATGGAAATCTGATTAGAATATAAATTAGCAATCCGAGTGCCATTCCGAGAGGTCGTGATCGGCCCGCAGCTCCTGCTTTCTTCATTCTTCTCCATGTTATTGAAAATAGGATGACCGGAAGGAAGAAGAGAGCCATAACAGTCAGTCCTAGATACCAATAAGTCAGAAATGCAACACTGACAGGGTCTGGATACCTTTGAGCTATGAGGATAATGGTGGGAATGTAGATTATTACCGGTATTGATGCGGAGGTACGATATCCTGCGGCTAGGAATGCTACAACTGTAAACACTATCAGGGCAAATGAAGAAGCAATAAGATCGAAGTACACACCGGTGACGGTGGTGAATACTCCAATATTCGCAAACATACCTACCGCTTGACCTACAGCAAATGAACCAAAGATGATCATGAGCAGTGCTGTGGGTATGGCTTTGGTTTCTCTCCATCTCCCGTAGGTGTAGGATGCAGTACCAGCTGCAAACATGACTGCTATTGCTCCAAAGATTGCAATAATGACTACCTGCAGATCTGCGATTGCTCCTGTAGTAACAAGACTGATGATAAGAATTACTGGAAGTGCAAAACTCGCACCATATCCAATCAACTCTCCCGATATCTTTTGGTCTGGTCTTAGAAACGCGAAAGCAATCATTGCTGGTCCCATGAGAGCTAATATCGAGATTCCAATTATGATCTCTACCGGGAGTAAAGCGTAGAGACGTGGGACAAATAATACCTGCACAATCATGGCATATCCAAGCGCTAAGCTAGTACTCCTCTTTGTGTCATATGCTATCCATGAAAACAAGACCGCATTAGCAAATAGGATGAGAACGCTTAGTATGTTTCCAAAGTTGATATAGAGCTCAGCGACATTGCTGCTTCTCATGTCTTCAACAATAAGGATAGAGTCGAATGCTAAAATGAATGCAAGAAAAATCATCACTATCATGAAGAGCATAATTAGACGCTGTCTCAGAATAATTCCAGCAGCAATTGATAGAAAGAATAATTCGATGAGTGTGAATGTATAGAATAGGTAGTATTGGTTCAGGTAGGGATTGTATTGGTATACAAATGAGTCAGCAGAAAACACAGTGAGCCAATCACCGAGTACAAGGAATGTTAACACTGCACCAATACCGAAAATGACCAAGCCGATAGCAAAAAGGTAGAGAGGTCTAAAAGCTGCCTTGATGTCAGGATCACTCGTTGCCGCTGAACGCTTTCTGCTATAATTGATGATTGTGCCAGCAGCCACCAAGGTTGCCAATCCAAGAAACAAATATGCAATCTCATATACTTCCATCGTACTACGCTCCTAGAATACCTTCTTTCCCCATTCCTTTGCGGCAGAACTTGCATCACCAGTCCATTCTCGTATCCCGCTTCGTACCTTTTCTTTTTCTTCTGGTGTGGTTTCAGTCGTTATCATTTCATTGACCAAACTAAGAACGCCATCATCAATGTCGTCCCCTCGCTCACTGACGAAGTCTATGACCTCTTGGTTGTGTTGTTTAGCATCTTTATCATTGAAGGCATGAAGTGTAACGACATAGTTCTCTCCTGCTTTCCCGATGAGCAGTTTGAGTTCACCGAATTGAAGCTCATTGATTTCGTTTCCTGAGATCTTCTTGATGAACATTTGAAGTGCTGAGACAAATCCGCCAAGGAGTGCTGAATCACCCTCTAGATTTTCCCAACCATAAGAGGCAACAGTCTCGCCTGCGTCATTGATGAGGAATATTCCATACATCGTTTTTGGTCCCCTTTTCTATATGCCAATCCAAGCGCTCAGAGTGTGGCTCACTCTGTCAGTCCCGGCGCGAAAGACCAAAATGCTGCTAGATAAGCATTTCTATGCTCAAATATTAGCATATATTATTCTTTTAATCCTATGCAGTTAGAACACAGCAGAGCATCAAGACTAGAAAGACTCGAACCAACCTTTTGTCTTATCGACTGCATCTTTTTCCTCTTCCGTTGCGATAGCCGAAACCTCAACATCACGGACTTGGAAATTGGCATCAACAAAGACAACAAGCGCGTGACCTTTTCCGCACTTTGCAGTGACGATTGTCGGAAAACGTTTGGCTCGTTTAATAATTGATTCTTCGACTTCAACATACACCAGCTTGCCTTCACCACAGGTTGGGCATGCAAATGGTTTTAGTTTTACTTTTGGCAAGCTCGTGTCACCATCTTTCGTTCCGCTAATGGTCAGAAAATAACTGATGTTAGCGAATATTTAATGATACTGTGTACAAATCAATCTGGACACTTGGTAAATTAGAAGGTTAATAATATACTCTTGTATTCTTTTCAGCGAGGAATCTACCAGCAGCATCAAACATTTCTTTGACTCCGTCACCTGTCTTTGCGGAGACTTCAAAGACTTGAGCATTGTATTGCGCTGCATATTGCACCGCATCCTCGTAACTGACGCCCATTCCTGGGATGCGTTCATCAATTTTGTTTCCAACGAGAAATATGTCGCAATCTGGGACAGTATTGCGGAGTTTGGCAATCCAGTTATCCAATCTATGCATTGTGAAGGATCTACTGACCTCATAGACTGCAATACCGAGCTTTGATCCCTTGAAATAATCCATGACTACATCTTGAAATCGAGGTTGCCCACCAAGGTCCCAAATCAGCAGTGTGATATCAGTTCCAGCCACATTGACCTTCTTGGTGGCAAAATTGACACCGATGGTCATTTTCATCTGCTGGTCAAATCGGTCTTCAGTATATCGAACTGCGAGACTAGTCTTTCCAACCCCTCCTTCTCCTATCAATGCCACCTTAAAGATAGGGTTGCGTGTACTCACGTCTTGCAGCTCCAAGTTGAGGCGGGCACACGAGCATATGAAGGTTTTTCCGAGGGAGCCTGATTACTCTATACAAGGAAGAAGTCTTTTTCACTACCAATCTTCCCTTGCCAGTGCAGAAAATTACCTCTCTGTTTTCATGCTGTCAACTGGTCCTTTCTGGCAAATCTCACAAGTAGTCTTTGATCTAGCTGCACTTGATCTTATCCAACTCACCTTGACAGATCTTTCGATCCTCTTCACCTTTAACAGCATCAGTAGCTTTCTGAGTAAGGTCTCGATATTTCTTACACTCTTTCTGCATCCCTGCCGCATGATGGGCTCGTGCCATTGCTTCATATGCAAAAGCTAGATCAAAATCTCCTATTCCCGTTTCCTCTGTAATTGTCAAGCATCTCCGTGCATGGTAAAGTGCTGGCTTCCCCCACGAGAATGCACTGTATACCCGTGAAATCATATACTCAGCACGTGCAATATTTATGGGTTGACCGATTTTACTCCAATGATACAGTGATGTGTGAGCCATATGGAGTGCTTCTTCGAGCTCTTCTTCTGTCGGTGACTCCTTGTCCAGTGTTGGCCAGATACTATTGTTGGTGTTGATTGCTGTTTTCTTGTGGAATTCGTCCTGCGTCATTTTTTCATCTGACAAGTTTAGTCCTCCATACATCAGCCCTTGATAACTACCCAAATATATTTAACTATTGTTATCTTTTCATTGAGCGAAGCAATGGTAACAAATTGTGTCCCCATCTTGTGCCCATGCTTTATATAGAAATAATCGGATTTCTATATAGTGTGATATGTCAGGTGGACACCTAGATTAAGTTCTATTATCCACTTGTGTTTGATTTGAGGTTTGAAAAATGACACCACTTGATGATAATGAGAGTTCTTCTGGAGACACGTCTGATGATACGGAAGAAACTTTTGATCTTGACAAGGAAATTAAAAAATCGAAGAAACTGAGAAGGCGCAGATCCTCGGGTAAGGAATACGCTTCTCTCATAAGCTTCATTGCTTGGATAAGCTTTACAATAATTTGGCTATTCTTTTTCGCTAGCGGTTACAGTATCTTTGAAAACTTGGCTGTTGTGTTTATTGCATTATTAGTCATTGGAGCGTTGAACACCATTCTATGGATTCCTTCTGCTGAGGGTAGACGCACAAAAGCCAGTGCTGTTAGTGGAATCGCTTGGATGGTCTTCCTGATTGTTTGGATAATCTTCTTTGCTTTAGGGTTTGGGTTCTATGAGAACATCGGAATTGCCCTTGCATCACTCCTTGTGGTAGGACTGGTTAATGTGGCACTCTGGGTTCCTAAACACGGAGATTCTGGAGGCGGTAGGATTAGTGCCATTGGCGCCATAGGATGGCTGATATTCATTGTACTATGGCTTCCATTTGCTAACGATTTCTCGGTTTCAGTGTATCCAATCAATTTCTATCAATCCGGAGCTATTGTCCTTGCATCACTCCTATTGATGTTCATGATAGTGATATCTCCCTGGTGGGGGAAGATGCAAATTTCGATAGATGGAGACGTTTCAGTTGGACGGAGACCAAAGGCTACAATCGGATTGTTCTTCCTATGGATTCTGGCATTAGCTATCTGGATGTGGTTCCTGGCTGACAACTATTCGTTAAATCAGAATATTGCGGCAACTCTCTTGTCCTTTGCAATATTCTGTGCAATGATCATAGGAGTATGGTATTCTTGGACTCGAAGCAGAGATGAAGGTCCTGAGAGCTGGCTTTCAATTGGACTGGCATTTGCATGGGTAATAACCCTTTCATTGTGGTTCTGGTTCTTCGCAGATTATTTCGATATCTATCAGAACATTGCAATCTTCCTAGTATCTCTATTAGTTGTAGCAGGGGTTGGTGGAGCCGCCCAGTGGAAGAAATGGCGAGACTTTGAAGCATTAGATTGGAAGGATTAAGGAATATCATGATGGTAGGTAGCCTCCTACCATCGTTTTCATTTTTTACTGACATGCTGTGCTTTACCTTTGTTCTTGCTCAATTCTTATGTCCTTCGAGGGCTAATACGCTAACCAGCCGCCATCGACTGCCAAGGTGTGCCCAGTGATGTACTTTGCATCGTCACTTGCAAGAAAACAGGCTGCACCTCGAATCCATTCATTTTTGGCAAGCATAGGAAGGGCTGTTCTTGGTTCGATTAGACGTTGCCGAATAGCGTCATCCTCAATTGCACCTATTGACATGGAGGTTGGGAAAAAGCCCGGAGCAATAGCATTCACGCGAATGTTATGTTTGCCAAGCTCGACAGCTAATGCCTTCGTCATGGATATTAGACCGCCCTTTGAAGTATAGTAGCTAATCTCTGTGAATTCTGTTCCGCCATAGCCGAAGGTTGATGAGATGTTAATGATTGAACCAGATTTCTTAGGTATCATTATTTTTGCTACTTCTCTAGTGGCTAGGAATGCTGATGTGAGATTAACATCCATAACCTTATTCCAATCTTCGAGAGTTTGTTCGATGAGTGGTTTGACAATATACATTCCTGCATTATTTACAAGTACATCAATAGTTCCTAAATCGCCCACTGTTTTCTCTACAAGACGAATGATATCACTCTCTTTTGAAACATCTGTCTTAAGGGGTATGGCCTTTACTCCATAGTTATTGGAAACATCCTCTGCAACTTTCTTTAGAAGATCCATTCGTCTCGCTGCAAGTACGACATGAGCACCTGACTCTGCGAAGGCATGAGCAAACTGCTCACCCAGACCTGCAGACGCACCAGTGATGATTACAACTTTTTCATCAAGATTGTACTTCACGAATTCTATCTCCTTGGTATATACAGAATGTTTCTCATGCGAAACCCCCTAAT
>MUGD01000275.1 GCA_002900555.1 Thermoplasmata archaeon M9B2D
TGTTTTAGTATTATTTAACATAATGGGTGCAAAACTTGTTTTTTGCTTTTTTACGAAACAATCGACTTTAATAGTTTTGCTCTCTCTGCCAGTTCAATATCTTCTGGCACATTCTGTCCTGTGGTAATATACGAAACAGGCAATCTTTGTTCCATGATCTGGTTCAAAATTGAACCACATTTTTGAGCTTCATCTCTTTTTGTAAATACGTAGCTCTGATATTTTAAACATCTGAAATTATCTGCTGCTTTATTCATCTCAGATTCTGCAGTTGCAATGCTCAATAGAAGATGAGTACTGATATTTAAATCACCGGGAATCAATCTTCTAAGTTCATCCAGTCTGGATCTATCATATTGACTTTGACCTGCAGTGTCGATAAGAACAACATCTTTTCCTTCCATCCTTCGAAGGGCAAAAAGCAGATCCTTTTTTTTGAATACCTGGAAACAGGGCACCCCTAATATATTTGCATATGTTTTCAGTTGTTCCATTGCCCCTATTCTATAGGCGTCTAACGAAATCAAACCGACTTTCTTTGTCTTTTCAAGCATGAGCCTGGCAGCAAGTTTTGCGATTGTTGTTGTTTTACCAACACCTGTCGTCCCGATAAAAGCCGCTATAATTTGATTATTTTCTTTTATATCGAAGGGATCTTTAACATCTATGACCTTCGTAATCTCTTTGAGCGCCCGATCCTTAACACTCTTCATGTCATTAACGGGATGGCCGTTAAATGCTCCGGTCCTTTCAAATAATTGCTTTACATAACGGTCGTTTACACCATTTTTTATCATTTTCGTATATAGACTTAGGCCTCCGGGATACATCATCAATTTTTCAATAAAAACATCTGAATTGTTTAAAAGATAAAGCATCTCTTTTATAGTCATCAGCTCTTGTTTGACTTCTCCGAGCATTTTTGGACTCTCATCTGATATATTTTTTGCTCCAGTCAGGGCTGTTATTTCAAAAACATCATCTTCACCTACCTTCGATATTTTTTGTGTGGAAAGAATCATTGCATCCGGTCCCAGCACGTTTTTAACCTTTGCGCTAGCTTCTTTAATTGTTCTCGCTCGATATTTCTTAACCTGCATGGCTTAATTTTACCTTTCCAATAGCTTTAAAGCCGATATCATTCAAAAGCTCACTTTGAGATAATACCATTAATGAGGGTACAAAGTATTCTATCATCTTTCTCAAATGTCTTCTTATTAAAGGTGTTGTTAAAATAATCGGCTGAATATTCTTAGACATCGCCTTTTCCGCTTCCTTTTTGATCGAAGAAATAATGGAATCTGCAATTTTTGGATCAACGGATAGATATGAACCGTGCTCTGTTTTTTGTATCCCCTTAAGAAGAATGCCCTCAACATCTTGGGACATTGTTATTAATTTTAAATAACCATCTTCTCCTATATGTGGACTGATAAAGGATCTGGACATTTTATTCCTCACATATTCGGTTAATAAATCAGGATCCTTTGTCAATGGGGCACAGTCGGCAAGTGTTTCAACGATAGTCAACAGATCCCTGATAGATATCCGTTCTTCCAAAAGATTTTGTAACACTTTTTGAACAGCCCCTAATGAAAGAAGATTCGGCACAAGTTCTTCAACCGCCTTTGGATAAGTTTTGCTGAGATTGTCCAGAAGATTTTGAACTTCTTGTCTTCCTAACAGCTCTGAAGCATGTTTTCGGAGAACCTCTGTTAGATGAGTCGCCATGATTGTTGCATCATCGACAACGGTATAACCCGAGAGTTTGGCCTCCTCTTTTCTTGCTTCGGGTATCCAGCATGCGGGGATGTTAAATGCCGGCTCTTTTGTTTCTATTCCTTCAATTTTTCTTGTTGCATCTCCCGGATCCATAGCCAGATAATGATTCACCATCAATTCGGCTCCGGCAATCTTTACACCCTTAAGAAGAATCTGATATTCGGATGAATTCAGTTGCAGATTATCTCTGATATGAATCGGCGGAATAACCATTCCCATTTCGACAGCAAACTGACGTCTTATTGAGCGAACCCTATCAAGAAACTTACCTCCCTGCTCTCTGTCCACCAAAGCAATGAGACCATATCCCACTTCCAACTCGAGACGATCAATCGTTAGTAGATGTTCCACGGGTTCCGGTCCTTCATCGATTGCTTCCTTCTTTTTAACCTCAACTTTTTCAACTTTTAATTGTTCTTTTTTCTTTTCAATTACAAAAACGCTTATCCCAATGATTACTGAAAGCATAATAAAGGGGATATGCGGTAAACCAGGGATGAGACCAAAACAAAAGATAGTTAATGCTGAAAGATAAATTGCCTTTGGATAACTTGAAAATAGTTTTCCAAAATCCTTGCCCAATGTCCCCTCTGAGGCCGCCCTGCTAACGACAATTCCTGCCGCCGTGGATATGATGAGTGCCGGGATCTGAGATACCAAACCATCGCCTACCGTTAAAAGGGTATAGTTCTGAGCGGCATTAATAATGGACATCTTTTGCTGAAGCACGCCGATAATAAATCCACCAATTATATTAATAAAGGTAATTATAATTCCGGCAATAGCATCTCCTCTGACAAATTTGGCTGCACCATCCATCGATCCGTGGAATTCGGCCT
>MUGD01000276.1 GCA_002900555.1 Thermoplasmata archaeon M9B2D
ATGATTATGTCACCATTGTAGAAACTGATACATCGTGGATTGAAGCACATCCAAATGTACCCCTCAAAGGAACTTGTTATGTCATGTCAAAAAAGCACGCTGTTGAACTCTACGATCTCTCAGATGAAGAAGCCTTTTCTTTTCTCAAAGATGTCATGGTTACTGCTCGGGCATTGAAGGAAGTCACTGGGGCAACTAAGATTAATTATCAAATCCACGGAAATACAGTTCCTCATCTGCACTTACATCTCTTTCCAAGATATCTTGTTGGTGACCGTTTCAGTGATGGTGTAATAGATCCTCGAATTGTCGAACCTCCAGTATACTCTGGAAATGAATTTCATGAATTCATAGAAGCTATGAGAGAGAATCTCTAATGCCTTGAAATGATATGATTTAATGTCTGGTCATGAATCCTTCAAGTCGGTTCATGGCCTCATCTATCATGTCTGCCGGAGGCAGGAACACGCTTCGGAAATGTCCTGCTCCGTGTTCTGCTCCAAAGCCAGATCCAGGAACGAATACAACGCCTGTTTCCCTTAGGACCTCCTTAACGAACTCCACATCATTCGGCCATCTCGCTCGAAGATCTATCTTTGGCATGATATAGAATGCCGCCTCGGGAAGTCTTGTAGAGATTGAATCAATATCATTGAGACGCTTATGGATAAGATCTCTTCGAGCTCGCATTTTACTCATAGTTTCCTTAAGGTGACTTCCATCACTTCGCAGAGCAGCAATCGAGGCAATTTGAGCAGTGGAATTGAGACAAATTCTGATTCGCGCCTGACGAATCATTGCATCATATAATGGATCTAATTCCCCGTTCTTATCACAAAAGTAAGCATATCCTACCCGCCAACCTGGCGCAAGGTATACTTTACTAACACCATTGAAACCAATGACAGGCACATCTCCAGCAATACGTACCATCGGTGTCTGCTGCTCATCGTATGTGAGTTGATCGTAGATTTCATCTGAGATGATTGGAAGACCGTATTCCCCTGCAATATCAACAATCTCTTTCAAGGTCTTCTCATTCCATACCGAACCGGTAGGATTGTTTGGATTGATTACCAGTATACCAACCGTTCTCTCTGTAATCTTGCTCCTGAGATCTTCAGTATCTGGATTCCAATCATCTTCCTCAATAGTTCTATATGCTACAGGGTTCCCACCAAAGAACTTCACATAGGAAATATACGGTGGATAGCTAGGACCAGGAACAAGAAGTTCTGAACCATTACTGATCAAGGCACCTGACAGGAATTGAATGGCTTCAGAAACTCCTGCTGCCACAATCATCCTATTGGGGTCCACATCAATACCATTTACTCTCTTCTCCTTCTCTGCCGCTGCTTTTCTTAATTCTGGCTCTCCTTCGGACGGAGAATAGCCGTTCCATCCCTCCTGCGCTGCTTTGCAGAGGGCATCGACCATGAACTGAGGAGTCTTCCAGTCATATGCAATAGGGTCTCCAATATTGAGGTAGAGCGGCTTTTCGCCTGTCTGCTTTTCATATTGTCTTGCGATGGTTACAATATCTCGAATTGCATATTGAAGATTAGCTGCTCGCGGAGTGATATTGAGTTTCATCTTTACCCCTGCGCGCTGAGCCACTTATCTTACGTATATTGTTTACTGTCAAACCAATCCTGTTTTTGCTTGAAATGGTGCAATGCTTGACTAGAGATTATTACCTTGAATACGAAATCCCACAAATGCTTAAAGTGAGCTTTATCATTAATTCAAATCATGGGAGCAGCGTGGTTTAGTAAACGTAAGGTATTATCAACAACTGGAATCCTTCTCATGTTTCCAATTTTCATGCTATGTAGTTTGCCAAGCAGTGTAGTTGCGCTTGAACCTGATGAAACACATCAAGCAAACGCATTATGGATAGAGCCTTCGACTGTATTTTTGGAAGCAGTGGGTGTAAGATTCAATTTGACAGTGTGGTTGAATACTACAGGAGAGAGTTTTGCCTGGCAATTAAAAATCCTCTTTGATTCCGATTACTTCAATGCTACACGATTGGGCTATACAAGTGGTGAAAAGAGCGACTTCTTTTTTGATCACTCAACGATAGTAATAACGCCAATCGTAGAGAATGATGAAGGCTATGTACTTCTTGGAGAAACATTGATTGGAAACGATACACGAGGGTCTGGTTGCGGGAGTCTAGTTTGGGTTGAATTCAGCCTCAAGGCATTGTCTACTGAACCGCATTTCAATATCTCATGTTCTATGCCATATGGCGAGGATACGTTCGTTCTAAACCCTTACCTTGAGACAATTACACTACAATATGTCTCTGGTACGACTATCTCAATTGCTTCAGGTAATCTAATTCGCGATTTGCTCATTATTGCTGCAGTCATCGGAATAGCAATGATTGTGATTATTGGAATTGTCAAAAGGAGGAGGTCTGGCAAAGATGAATGACATTAAGATAAAGACAATGGTTCTGATGTCAATATTGCTGGCATCGAGTATAGCTGGTGTGTATCTCACTGCCACACCAAGCAAGCTCAGTGTATTGGATGATTCAACATTATCATCTGCAATACCTGGAACAGCTGTTTTGATTGTTAACGATCCTCGTAAG
>MUGD01000277.1 GCA_002900555.1 Thermoplasmata archaeon M9B2D
TGAGAAAACTCCTGCACTAAGGTGGATGAAGAAGAGCGGTATCCCTCCTTCTGGGATAAATCGTGGATAATGATCTATACTATCGCGGGATATTTGATAATAGCCAATCCCATAATAATCACTCCACCCATTGCCTTCACTGACTCCATCATCCCACTCGTTAAATCTCCAAGCTGCATCATGTGCGTTTGCTTGATTGTTCCATCCAATATCATTTTCATAGATTCTATTTCCATACGGTCTCTCACCGTATCCGTCATACGCTTCACCCAGCCAAATACCATAGTCGTTGAAGGTGACTGTGTTCTGGACCACAAGACAGTAGCCCCCATAGATGAAGATTCCAATATAATTCTCTGTGACTATATTACCAATTGCGGTCGAATTATTTGACAGATAAAGTCCTATACCATAATAACCTGAGATAGAGGCTTCCTTGTTTCCCTTGATGGTGCAATTTGCTACTGTTCCATTGTTGGAATAGATGTGAGGGAGAAATCCAACCAAGTTATCTTGTAGAGTACAGTTCTTGACTTCATAGAAAGGACTCTGCGACAGGAATATCCCTTCCTCTAGGCAATTACTCACTTGGCAGTCGATGATTCTGGTCCAAGTCGATCTCTCTATATGGATACCCTGCCAACAGTCTGATACAGTAGTTCCATCAATTGTGCAATTGGTACATTCTAGAAATTGCACACCTATTGAGCAAGCTACAAGAGTTCCATCAACAATTGTAATTTCAGTACAATTTGCGAGTATAACCTGACCATACAAATCTGCGTCAATCTGTGTTTCCGTCATATTATAGAAAAGCCCAATGTCCTTGCCATTTACGGAATTGTTCTCTAAGACGGGAGGACTGCTTGCTATTCGCGGGTCCCAGAACTCGATTCGAATCCCTGTGTTCTCAAAGACATTGTCACTGAGTGTAGTGTTAGCCAGATCAGGTGAAATCGCTCCGTATGTGAATTCAGTGAAGGTGTTGCCAGAGATTATCGTATTATTACATCTCAATATCGAAATGCCAGAAGACCCATAGCTAAGATGATTTTGTCGAATCTCGCAGTCTAAAGAATCACGCAGCCGAATGGTTTCCCCCTCATCATAGACATTGTATAAAAATTCATTCCCGATGATCATGCAGTGTGAGCTATTGTCAATCAAAATTGAACTGTTAACAAATGTGCAAACCTCGATTTTTCCGTTCGATAGCGATACAAATTCAACCTCCATCAGAAGAAACTGACAAGTGCGGATTTCAAAATAATAGTTTGTTTCCAAAATTCGAATGTATCCATAGGTGCCAATGGATCCAAATTCCTGATTCTCTAGGACGAAAGGATTTGATACAGAGCCGTTTCCAGACCAGCCATTAGTGATGAAATCGTCCGCCGTTTCAATAACCATAGTAGTATATTCGCTAGCACTGAAGTCCTCTTTTGATGCGTAAACCGCAGACCCACTCATATTAATTACCAGATATGAGAGAGATGATGTAATTATGGTCGCTATCACAAGATAGGTAGCCATTCTCAAGTCCAGTGTCAACAAGTTATTTGCTCCAAGAACCACACAAGAGATACTTCTGCAAATTTGCTTAAATCCTTTCTAATGATGAGATTTATCTGTAGGATTCTCGCCAATTGTCAGAAAGCGTGTGTGGCCAGAATGATAAAGACCAAAGTAACTGAGATGTTGGGATGCAAATATCCGATTATCGCAGGAGCCATGGCAAGGATTTCCAATCCTGATTTTGTCGCAGCATCTAGTAATGCAGGTGCTTGTGCTGTATTGGCTAGTGCAAACTACAAATCCCCTGATGACCTTCGTGATGCAATCAAAAAGACACAATCTCTGACAAATCAGCCATTTGCAGTGAACATCAATCTATTCCCCGCCCTGATGCCTCAGGACAAGCTAGAAGATTATGTGGACGCCACATTGGCAGAGGGCGTTAAGATCATTGAAACAAGTGGTCATAAGGCCCCAGAGGACTTGGTTCCTAAATTCAAGAACAGTGGTGCTATCTGGATTCACAAATGCGCTGGAGTAAGGTACGCACTAAAAGGAGCATCTCTAGGTGCGGATATTGTCACCGTTGTTGGATATGAGAATGGTGGAGCTACTGGAGTCTTAGATATAGGAACAATGGTAATGGCACCATCAGTAGTTGATGCTTTAGATATTCCTGTAATTGTAGGAGGTGGGATTACTGATGGTAGGGGTGTTGCTGCAGCATTGGCATTAGGAGCTGATGGGGTAATCATGGGTACAAGGATGATGGCAACAAAAGAGTGTCCCATCCACGACAATCTCAAACAGGCTTTTGTTCAAGCAAAGGAAACTGATACTGTTCTTGCATTACGTTCGGTCAAGAATACTCATAGATTTTGGAATAATAAAGCAGCACAGCATGTTATTGAGTTGGAGGGCGAAAAAGCACCTCTCTTCAGGCTGATTGAGGCTGCCTCAGGAGAAAAAGCTCAGAAGATGTACAATGAGGGAGATATTGATCTGGGAGTGGTTTCCTGTGGTCAGGGTGTAGGTATGATTAAGGATATTCCAACTATCAAAGATCTACTAGATAGAATAATGATTGA
>MUGD01000278.1 GCA_002900555.1 Thermoplasmata archaeon M9B2D
ATTAGAATCCTTCAACGAATGGATTCATGAAGAGGTTTCAAATCACAAGAGTAAGCCTTCAAATCCCGGTGAAGCTTTGTCTACCGCTCTTCTTCGTGGATCTGATTTTTCTCAGATGCACGAACATCCGACTTTGATTCTTTTCTGTTCGAGCGGTGTGCATTCTCATGGTCCTAATCCTGTTAAGATAGTGAAAAAAAGTCATGAAGATCATAAAACTCCAATTCTTTGTGTATCTGTTGGGACTGGCTCAAATAAGGATGTCTTGGCAGAAATAGCTGCAATCACAAAAGGATTAGTAGTCGACATCGACTCAATGAGTGATGTATCCAGGATTAATGACATGATTGCACAATATTTCGAGAATAGGAGCTGACATAGATGGCTGATGATTTACCCACGCACTTGCAAGCGCTGTATAATAGCGGCGAGATTACGGGATTCATCTCGGCAAGAATGCCATCAGAGAAGCTCACAACAGGGTGGATGGAACATGGTCTTCTACAGAAAGCCCTCACTGGAAAACTTCAAGATAAGAAGAATCAGGAACATCTCATCATCCCCGCAGATCGGTTTGCTCGCCTAACAAGAGACCTAGAGGGAACAACTGACTCATTCGTCGGATTGCTAATTATTGGCCATCGAGGCCTCAAGAAGCCAAAATTCTATGTACTCATCTACCGTGCTCCAGATGATAATTCTGAGTCTATGACCACTGTGGCCTTCTGGACGAAAACCCTGAGTCCTTCAGATATAATTCATTCTATTGCACGACGTACATTTGGTCAGAGCACATCATCAAAAAAGAGCGAACCGGATTTCGATTATATCGAACAGATTCGGATTGATGTATCTATGGGTCTAGTTCAGGATTTACTATCTCTTCGAGTAAAAAAAGGAAAACACAATACTGCAAATTGGATTCGTGATGCTATAATGAGTGTCGAATCACATGATGAAGTTATAGCTTACGCGGGAAAGATGGAACGTATTTCAAGGAGTGCTCTCTTGTTCTCGAGATGGATTACAACCTTGGAGCTTTTCAAAGAAAATGAAGAAAACATTGCGGCAATTCTGATGAAGTTTGAAAATAGGATGGACTCCTGTTTCTGGGATGGTCCACGAGAATTAGCTACATTTGCTACTATCAATGGGACTGATATCCAGAAGGTTGTGGATAGCTACATTTCATCCATGTGGACTGATACAGAGGATATAGATATGCCTAGACCACGAACACCTGAAGTTATTATTGGAAAAGTGAAGGATTCAGAGTCCTCTGCGAAAGAATCGAAAATCGAATCCGTTTCCAAAAAGTCTACTATCACTCTGAATGAAATTCAGGAGAGAATTGTAATTCTAGAAAAGAAGATTCATGCTCTTGATAGCACATTCAAAGACCAACCTGGCAGTGTTGATCAGTCAATTTCAATGGTGCAGACGCGACTAGCTGACATTATTGACCGCTTAGAGTCGTTGGCAGCTCGACTAAGTGAATTAGAAATCAAACTAAAGGGTGTGGGCAAAACTACTAGGTGATATCATTATGGCTCGACGACGGCAGGAGGAAATTGATGAATTGAAGAGCATTGAAAAAGACACGCAAGTACTTGAAAATCTATCTCTAAGACTCGGGTTGCTAGAAGGGAAAATTGACGAATTAGCAATTTCAAAACCAATGAAGACATCCCCAAGTACCGAAAATCTCCAAGAAATTGTATCAAAGATAACTGCTCTTCGAGATCTGATTGATAAGATAGAAATAGAAATAGAACAACTCAATACAAGGATCAATGATATTGAATCACTTCGTTTTAAGCATCGTTCTGGATTATAGATCCCGATGGCACTAGGTGATCAATCACATCAAGTACGTGCCCGATGAAGATTTGAGAGGAGAAATTCTCTAAAGGCACGAGTTTTGCATTTATTCCTTTGAGGATTCTCAACGCACTTCGAAGATTAGTGTTCTCCTCCATAACCATGAACTCGATTTGGTATCTCTCTCGTTCCTTAATTGCCTGTATGAATGGAAGATGATCCTCATCGTATTTTCCTACGCCTGTTGAGAAGATGAGCATGAGTGTAGGTCTGGAAGTACCAAAATCCTCCAAATATTCAGCTATAGACCGAAATGCTCCTGCCATGTTTTCATGACCACCTGTTTCATTCACGGTGTCAAGAATTGAATAAACCAGAGAAACTAAGACTTCCTCTGATTGTAGATCTCCAAGAAACTCCATGTAGGAACGAATTTCATCACCGTGCTGGACAGAAAATTTCTCTGGTGTTTCAGCAAAAGTGACCAGACCTAGTTTCCCTTCAGTCTGATTATGACGAAGAGTATTCAAGACCAATAGCGATGCAAGTGCTGCAATTTCTGAGCGTGTAGCATGAGGTGTAAGACTATTAAGAAATGTCTTGACTTCCTTTATACTGCTAGAGAGGGATTCAAGTTCCCGCGTTGCAGAATGTAAAGTCTTCAACGATATGTTTCGTTTGTTCATATCCCTACCTTTGGAGATGCATAATACTACATTGAATTCTCTGAACGCTTGACTTGGTCTTAGGAATACGTTTTCTTCAGGAACCAATCCAATT
>MUGD01000279.1 GCA_002900555.1 Thermoplasmata archaeon M9B2D
TGATACACTGCCCTACACAATTCTTAGACTTATCTTTGCAGTGATGATAGGGAGAACATTTGCTGGTAAATCATCATTTCAGAGAGCAATGTTAATTGGTTTTTTAGCTGAGATTCAACCCGTTGCTGTTTCAGCACCTCTCATATATTTGATCGAGTGGCCAGGAGACCCTTTAGTACCACTCTATTTGCCAATTCCAATATTCTTCATAATAGGTGGGATAATTCTCCTCTACATCAACCAAAATCGTCCTTTATCTGATGAAAAACCGATACCAGCTACTGATAAAGAAACCGACGTGGGAATGAAGGTAGTAGCAATCATGCAGACTGTTGCTGAGGATCTTGATGATTCTGGAAAGAAGGCATGGGGAAAAATGCTTGGAACGGTGGAGAAAGCAAACTACCCCAGAAAACGGGAATCGGAAAATAGTGAAATATAACTCAATAATTTCGACATGTTAATTTATCATGATATTTCAATAGACGCTCAGCGTGGTTTCTGTGTCGGTTGGAAAAAAGATTCAGATGAATCCTATTGGATATGTTCACAGGGAAAAATCAGATGAAGATGTCAAGGATAGAAACATCGTTTCGAGAGTGGTTCTTGATGCTGAGTTAACCGATGGCCTGATTGGACTCGATGAGTTCTCACATGTCTACATCATCTTTTGGCTGAATGAGTTTGAAGATACAACTATCAAATTGAAGAAACATATCTTTGGTAAGCCAGAGCAGCCTTTCGTTGGTGTCTTTGCAACAAGATCCCCAATCCGGCCTAATTTCATTGGTCAGACCTTAGTTGAGCTTATCAAATGTGAAAGAAATGTGCTGTGGATCAGGGGACTTGATGCTAACGATGGCACGCCTGTTTTGGACATCAAGCCATATCCAGATTGGGAGAGAGGAAGATGGATAGTTGTGCGAGAGTTTAACGCACCGGAGTGGTTACAGAGAATCAATAAATAGAGATTAAACTTAGCAACTATTTCTTTCCTATCATACTGTCCACCCAGCGTCTGTATTCGCTATATGGTTTTATGATGAAATTAAACTGTTTGAATGTGTCATAGCTGTATTGCTCCACAAATCCTAATGCTAAAGCATCATCTACAACGATTTCCCTGAGTTTCTTACAATCCTTCAGTGGAAGGATATCTAGTCGCTCAAATTGGTTATGTCCCAAGTTGATAGTTCCAAGCTGGTCACAGGATTGCAGTGGAGCTAGATCAATGTGTGTTAGTTTGTTATCATCAAGATGAATAGTGGAGAGACTCGAACAGGAACTTAACGGTGAGAGGTCTATCTCCTCTAATTCGTTGTCGCCTAACCAGAGAACACTGAGAGCTGTGCAATCCTGAAGAGGAGAAAGATCAATACTTTGTAGCTTGTTATTATTCAAAGCTAACCAGAATATGGATTTGCTCAGCGGCGATAGGTCAAGAGTTCTGAGCATGTTTTCATTAATCCAGAAATTTGTGAAGTCGGGACAGCCACTTAGTGCGGAGAGGTCTATCTCTTCAAATTGGTTCTCACTTAGGGTCAGCGCTTTCAGCTTCTTACACGAACTGAGGGGCGAAAGATCCAATCTCCTCAGCCTGTTTTTTCGGAGCCCGATTTCCTCCAGAGAGGTACATGATGCGAGGGGTGAGAGGTCTAAGTGAGATAGTTCATTTCCTGCAAAGCTAAATACTTTGAGATTTGTGAGAGAACTAAACACAGAGGTGTCCAAGAATCTGAGCTGGTTATGAGCAATTCGAATCTCCTCAATGTTCCCCATTCCTTGAAGGGGAGAGAGATCGATTTCTGAAAGTTGATTATACCTGAGCAAGAGGGTTTTCAAGTTAGACAAGGAGCTAAGCGGTGTGAGGTCAATGCTGACAATCCCCTTGTTTTCAATGTTGACCGTTTCAGTATCATCCTCAAGTTCGAGGCTTTCATATTGGCCATCTGAAAGTGTGTATTCAAGGGTCACTGGCATTTCAATTTCCCCTCCTCTGCAGAATCTTGTCACACTGCAATATAGGCTTTGTTAGATGACAGATAGTTTGCTTTTCTTTGATGGAATATTCTCTATGTCAAAAAAGGACACATATTTGAGCCTGTGTTGGAATGCGCACGGTTATGAAGACTAAGACTTGCGCTGTTATACTATTCATGATTATCATTGCAGCTGGCGTCATTTTGTATATGCAGAATAATGACACCTCGAATGACCCAAATGGAGAAGGCTCTTTTAATAACGAGGGCCGTTACGATTCTACCAATCTGAACTACATGGGTGTGATATACACAAATCGGTCAGACATTCTAAATTGGAACGGGGGGTACAGCGAAAGCACAAATTGTCCTTGGACTGCGATACACAATGGGCTTGATTTCGCTTTTAAAAACGGGTCCCACGTGATCGCTGCTGCACCAGGATTGGTAGAAAATATCTCAGTAACCGATACAGGTCCAGCGGACAACATATACATGATTCATGTTTCAATTAGATTTAATGAGTCCATACAGATTGCATATGTCTTTGAACCTTGGACCACGAATTCATCTGATGTTGACCGTCAGATTTCAATGTTAAATATTGTAGCGGGAGATTG
>MUGD01000280.1 GCA_002900555.1 Thermoplasmata archaeon M9B2D
CACGGGGCAATGGATGGTGCAGCAAAATTCGTGAGAGGAGATGCTATAGCAGGGATTATAATTACCGTCATCAATATAATCGGTGGATTTATTATCGGTGTACTTCAGCAAAAGATGTCCATTATTAGTGCCGCACAGAACTACACCTTACTAACCGTAGGCGATGGTTTGGTGTCGCAGATCCCGGCACTCATTATATCGACGGCGGCTGGAATTGTCGTTAGTAGGGCTGCCTCGGAGAAGACCATGGGCAAGGATTTTGGAAAACTATTTTCTAGTTATCCAAAGGCAATTTATCTTTCAGCATTAACTGTCTTTGTTTTCGGTCTCATCCCGGGTTTGCCTCACATCCCTTTTATGATGCTCTCGGTAATCATTGGGATAAGCGTTTTCATGTTTGAAAAGAAAAAGAATCAATTAAAAGTTGAAAAAATCGATGTAAAAGAAAAGGATGCAATCGATGATGGTCCGGAACCCGTAGAACATTTACTAACGATTGATCCTCTTGAGTTGGAAGTAGGATATGGTCTCATTGCTTTAGTAGATAGAGAACAAGGAGGAAAATTTCTTGATAGGGTTCGGTCTATAAGACGTCAGTTTGCTGTCGATATGGGAATGGTTATTCCGCCGATTCATATCAGAGATAATCTGCAACTGAATTCTTCCGAATATCAGATTCTTCTCAAGGGTGTAAAGATTGCTGGAGCTGAATTAATGGTGAATCATTATCTGGCTATGGATCCTGGGGATGCTACAAGAAAAATTAAAGGAATAGAAACGAAAGAGCCGGCATTTAACATTCCCGCATGCTGGATACCGGAAGAAAGAAAAGAGGAGGCTAAACTTTCGGGTTATACCGTTGTTGATGATGCTACTATAATGGCTACTCATCTAACAGAGGTGCTCCGAAAACATGCTTCAGAGCTGTTAGGCAGACAAGAAGTCCAAAATTTACTGGATAATCTCAGCAAGTCTTATCCAAAAGCGGTGGAAGAGCTTGTGCCGAATTTTCTTTCCTTGGGGGCTGTTCAGAAAGTGTTACAAAATCTTTTGGAAGAACGAATTTCTATTAGAGACTTGTTGACTATCGTTGAAACACTTGCCGACTGTGCCCCAATGACAAAGGATCCTGACTTATTAACTGAATATGTAAGAAACAAAATGTCCAGATCCATTATCAGTCCACATATAGGAGAAGATGGCTATTTAAAACTGATAACAATGTCTCAAGATGTCGAGGATATTCTTCTTAAAGGGATACAAAAAACAGAACACGGTTCATATCTTTCCGTTGATCCAAACATTGCAGATTCCATTATTTCTTCTATAAAAAAGGAAGCAGAAAAGGCGATGTCAAAGAATATTCAACCGATTCTTTTAACCACACCTGTAATAAGGAGACATTTGAGAAAAATGGTAGAATACTTTGTACCCTCATTAATGGTATTATCTCAAAGTGAGCTATTGAAAGATATCGGCTTTAAAGCTATTGGAAAGGTAAAATTAAACCATGCAGGTTAAGAAATATCGAGCGAAAACAATTAAAGAAGCTAGTGCAAAGGTTAAAAACGTGTTGGGACCGGATGCAATGATTCTTTCCACACAAAAAATATCGAAAACTGGTGAGGATGATGTATTTGAAATAACAGCCCTGACTGGAGCAAAAAATATTTCAGATGAGAGTCCGAACATGTTTGGAGAGGTCAAACAAGAGCTAATGAGTATAAAAGAGATGCTTTGTCTTTTAAATAACTCAGGTGTTTTTATTGAAAAATTGATAACATATCCCGGAGCCTTAGATCTCTATACGAAAATGATAAAGAATGGTGTAACTGATCATTATGTAAGACTATTTTTTGAAAGAACCGGAGCTTTTAATGGCCATCCTGTTAATGACATAAAAAGAGTTAAGGAGTTGGCTCTCAAAGAGATTGCGAAAAATATAGATGTTGAAGATCCTTTCGATAAAAAAGAAAACAATCAAATTATAGCTGCTTTTATAGGTACGACAGGTGTTGGTAAAACAACGACGATCGCAAAGCTTGCTGCCAGGCTCATGCTTGAGAGGGCAAAGAAAGTCGGTTTGATTTCGTTAGACGCTTATAGAATAGGGGCAATGGAACAACTGAAAACATATGCAAATATATTAGGAGTGCCTTGTTTTCAGGCATTCAAAAAAAAGGATCTGCTTTTTGCACTTCGAAGGATGGAAGGAAAGGATGTTGTCCTAATCGACACTGCAGGGCAAAGTCAATATGATAGATCCAGACTAGATGAACTCAAAAGATTGATTCCAGGTGATTTAAATATAAGTACTCATCTTCTATTGAGCATTGCAACCGCAGAATCTGAGATGAATAAAGCAGCCGATAATTTCAGATGCTTGAATTATCAGAGCTACATATTTACAAAAAAAGATGAAACTCAAAAATGTGGTACAATATTAAACCAGATTATGAAACAAAGTTTACCTGTTTCGTATATTACCACTGGGCAGAATGTACCTGAAGATATTGAACAAGCAGAAAGAGAAAAACTATTAAAGTTGATTGTTTCGTAAAAAAAGATAAAATCAAGTTTTGT
>MUGD01000281.1 GCA_002900555.1 Thermoplasmata archaeon M9B2D
GAACGTCTGAATACGGACTTCAATGTCGCATTGAGTGAAAACCTGAGTGACTTCAAAGCAGGGGACAAGGCCGTTATCCGTACCCACGGCATCCCGAAAAACGAACTTGCACTGTTGAGAGAGCGCAAGGTTGATGTAATCGATGCGACCTGTCCATACGTGACAAAACCGCAGCAGATCTGCGAGGAGATGAGCGCGGAGGGGTACGATATCGTTATCTTCGGCGACGAAGCCCACCCTGAGATCAAGGGTGTCAAAAGCTACGCGACAAACGGGGCGCATGTGGTCACCTCTGTCGACGAGCTTGAAAAACTGCATCTAAGGGACAAGATAGCGGTTGTCGCCCAGACGACACGCAAGGCTGACGACTATCTTGCGATATGCAACTATCTGATCCCCCGTCATAAAGAGGTCCGTGTCTTTAATACCATCTGCAATGCGACGTTTGAGAACCAGGATGCGGTAAGAGAACTGGCCAAAGAGGCAGATGTGATGATCGTCATCGGCGGCAAAAACTCATCCAATACCAAACAACTCCAGAGTATCGCGGTGAGCTCTGGCACTGAATCACACCATATCGAGGGGCCGGACGATCTGGACGCTTCGTGGTTTGAAGGCAAAAAACTCTGTGGGATAAGTGCGGGTGCATCGACGCCCGACTGGATCATTCAGCAGGTTGTCGATACGATCAAAATGATGACAAAGTAGAAGTACTCAACTGTTTTCTGTTCAGAATCACAGCTATTTTAACTGTTTTTGAGAGATGAGACGGAACCTGTTTCTCTATGTTGACCCCCTCTTTCTTCCTCCCTTCTTATTCTTATAATTAGTGTTTATGGATTAAGTAAAAGTTTGCTATAATTACGCGATTTTATTATGTTACAAGGGAAACTGTATGGCTGAAGAGCTTTTAGAAGAAGAAAATTTCGCGGCAATGTTTGAGGCGTCTGAAAAGGCGCAAGAGACGACAAACCGTATTGTTGAAGGCGAAATTGTTGAATTGCAAGAAGAAGACAACCGCGCTTTGGTTGGTGTTGGTGAGAAGCTAGAGGGTATCCTTTCGCTTGATGAGCTTCGTGATGAAAATGGTGCATTGGCCTATAACGTCGGTGATAAGATCACTGTTATGGTGACAGGTTACTACAACGAGCGTCCGAAGATTTCTCACAAGAAAGTGCTGGAGCAGGCGAAAACACTCGAGTTTATCGAAGCGAACAAAGACAACTATGAAGATATTGTCATTGAGGGTGTGATCACTAGCAAAAACCGTGGTGGATATGTCATCGAAGCAGATTCAGTCAAGTTCTTTATGCCACGTTCACTTGCAGCGTTCAAAGATACAGACGATGTTATCGGCCGCAAAGTCAAGGCTCAGATCGTCAAACTTGACCCTGAAGATACCTCGATTGTCGTTTCACGTCGCAAACTCTTTAACGAAGAGCGTAAAAAGAAAAAAGAGATCATCGATCAATTGATGGCTGAGGGGACGATCGTAGAGGGTGTTATCAAGAAGATCACCTCTTACGGTATGTTTGTTGACGTAGGCGGTGTAGACGGTCTTGTCCACTACAACGAGATCTCTTACAAAGGGCCGGTCAACCCGTCTAAACTTTACAAAGAGGGCGACAAAGTCACTGTCAAAGCAATCGCATACGACAAAGACAAGCGTCACCTTTCACTCTCTATCAAAGCGGTTCAGGATGATCCATGGGCAGAGGTAGAGTCTGAGCTGGATGAGGGTGATACTATCACCGTTACCGTAAGCAACATCGAGTCTTACGGCGCATTTGTCGATCTTGGAAACGACATCGAAGGCTTCCTTCATATCTCTGAGATCACATGGGACAAAAACATCAAAAACCCTAACGACTACCTAACTGTCGGTCAAGAGATCGATGTAGAGGTTATCGAGATCAACTCTGATACACACAAACTTCGTGTATCATTGAAACGTCTTCTTCCGAAACCGTTTGATGAGTTCGTCAAAAAACACAAAGAGGGTGAGATCACAAAAGGTGTTATCACATCACTGACAGACTTCGGTGCCTTTGTCAAGATCGATGGTGTTGAAGGTCTTCTTCACAACCAGGACACATCTTGGGAAAAAGGTGTCAAAGCAAAAGACCTTTTCAAAAAAGGTGACGAGGTCGAAGTCAAGATCGCACGTATCAACTCTGATGATCAGAAGATCTCTCTAAACCACAAGTGCCTTCAGGAGAGCCCGATCGATGCGTTTGCTGCAAAACACAGCCGCAACGAGATTGTAACAGGCAAGATCCGTGACATTAAAGACTTCGGTGTATTCGTCTCACTTGAAGATGGTGTCGATGCGCTGATCCGTGATGAAGATCTTGAGCCTCTTGTCAAAGAGGATCTTGAGATCGGTCAAGAGATCGAAGCGGTTGTTGCCGTTATCGATACACAGCGTGACCGTATCCGTCTTTCAGTCAAGCAGCTTTCTCGTTTGAAAGACCAGCAGATCATCGAAGATCTGAACAAAGAAGACAGCGGTAACACACTGGGCGATCTTCTTAAAGACAAACTTAAATAAGCAATTCCCTTGTAAACCTAA
>MUGD01000065.1 GCA_002900555.1 Thermoplasmata archaeon M9B2D
TGCATTTCAGTGAAGAATACATACCTGAGAAGATGCCTCGGACTAATGAGAGATGGTCTACGTATTAGTTCAATCTTTGCCATACTCAATACCTGTGTACAAAGACCATCTGGCCAATATGATATTAGGTATTACCCAGACCTTCTCAGAGACCGTATCATTAACATGAGCAGTGTGACACCAATGAACACTCCAAGAGAGAGGATTGTCTGAAGTGCATAGGTGAAGATTGAAAGGTTTAGCGCTCCATTGCCAGTAAGATACCAAAGAATTCCTCCTGTTGCTAAACAAGCAATGAATGGAATGACTTGAAACGGAGAACGTAATCTTGACATTGCTGCAACCAGAATGAAGAATCCGTAGCCAACTGCAGCAAATCCGAGCGACAACGAAAATAGAACAGCTAGTGTTTCATATAGCCCGAAGAGAATCCATCCCGCGTCGGGTAGAAAATAAGCAATGATAAGCCAGATGAGATCAAAGACAATTATGACCTTCAACCCTGTGGCTGCATTTCTGATGTCCGTATCTGAGGGTGCATTTGAAAACATAATGGTCATTGCAAGAAATGCGACTATCCAGAAGACAGGATTAATCACCGTAAGTTCTGAGAAGGTATAGAGGAATTGGTAGACGAATCCCACAATTAGTGTAACCGGATAGAGCAAATCTGGATTCCCCTTGGCTCCAATCAGATTACTGATCAACTCCAACGCATCTCCGCCTAGTCCTGGCGTACTAGGTACGAGATAAGTTGCCGCAAGTGCAAAAGCTATCAATAGTAGGAGTGAAACCATTACTGGTGCAAGATTGATGATTGCATTCTTGAAACTACTCTGAGGCTTGCGATATTTCACATAGCCAAGAATGACTTGATCATCTTGAACTTCAATATTGATGGGCTTAAATTCGACAACTTCTGTTCTGGTGACTTTACAGCCAAGATAGTGGGAGGTTTCATGTAATGCAACTCCAGGACCTACTAACATGAACCATGATCGTGTTCCAGGCTCATGTGTGGTGCGAAGTAGGACATGTGATAGTCTCTCTAATAGCCATCCTAACGCCCATACTATAAAGAATAGGCCCACTCCCAGAAGTACGATGATGAAGTATGTATTCACAGCAAAGCCTCCATTATTGTCCCCTAATTCTATGAATCAAGTCCAAGTTCTCTTCTTTTTTCCTCTTCGATACGATTCAGCTCACGTGTCTTTTGCTCTTCTATTTCTCTGGCTTTTTCTCTCTTGGCTTTCTCAACAAGCTTCTCTTTTTCCTTATCGATTTCACGGAAACGTTTCTCTTTGGTTTTCTCTGCGTCTTTGATACGTTTCTTTAGAGTATCTACTGCCTTCTTCTTTTCAGACAAAGTCTTATCCTTTCGTTTGACTTGTTCTCGATAGCGCTTATCAGCATCTCTCCATTCTTGTTCCACAGAACGCAGTCGACTTCTAAGCGTCTCATATGCGTCTCTTTTTGATTTTGCCGATGCCTTGAACGATTCCAATTCGGAATCAAGTCTCGAGTCAAGACCTTCCAATTCCATCTCTGCTCTCTGCAAGTCCGTTTTGAAGGTTCGAATATCAGAATCGATCCTCTGGACTTTCTTATCCTGTAAGTACTCCTCGTCAACCATCGCTATCATGCACCGTATTACACCAGAGTATTTCACTCTTGCCTCGAATTCGTACCTAGACTTCTAGTCCTAGTGAAATAGCGAATTCTTTAGCAATTGCCTTCTCAGCCCGCCTAAGACGTTCTTGGAACGCGACTCTTTTAATTCCAATTTCGGATGCGAGATTCTTAATCTCAGATTTACGAGGCATGTCATAATACCCTCTTATCCATGCAATTTCGAATGCTTCTTCCTGTTTTTTCGTAAGAAGGGGATTAGAGATACTGCTTGGGTATCTTCGTAGGCGCTCTAATTCTACAGAAGTGAATCTACGTTTTAGATTATCAAACATTCTTGAAAACTCCATTTGAGTCGGGGATAGAATGGTATGCGTTTGCTTTCCATTTGCAATGACGATGGGAAGTTTCGTCATACATCCACTTTCCAATACAGTTTCAAGGATTGATTTATCCTTCATAAAATGCCTAGCTCTAGTCCAATATTGAGTTTCAGACCTATGTGTAACTTCGAATTCTATAATGTTCTTTGAATGCTTCATCGATTTTGCATATCTCTTCAATGGAGTTTCAGTTCCATCCAATGATTCAATGATGCCAAATCCCTCAGGGCCATTGATAGCAACAAGACTTACTCGAACAGGAATTGTACGCGTGATCTCGCAGGAATAGTAGTTTTCTGAAGCAATTTGTAATACTGCCTCTATCATTATTAAACACCCGTCGCAAGACGGGTATATACATATTCACACTTTAGTCTGTCTATTTTGTAGGAAGTCTCAAAATGAATCAAATACTTGATGATCCATCAGCGACGAAAGAACATCCGTCTCAAAAATCACGTCTAATAGCAGTTGCTCAAGCTTGCCTTGTTACGATATTATGGTCATCCTCCTGGGTAATCATCAAATTTGGTTTAGAAGAGATTCCACCTCTAATCTTTGCTGGCTTGAGATACTCGATTGCATCATTCATTCTACTCATGTTTATCGGAGCAAGAAGAGAGAGAAGAGTGACCATCAAAGGAAGAACGAGGAAATGGTGGATTGCTCTCTCGGTGTATGGATTAATCTACATAACCGCTACTCAAGGCACACAATTCCTAGCACTCAAATATCTCCCAGCGATTACCTTTTCCCTTCTTCTTAACCTAACACCTATCATTGTACTTTCCATGTCGATTCCTTGGTTAAAGGAAACACCTTCTCTAACCGAGATATTCTTCATTCTGGTTGGCCTAGTAGGAGTCCTCATATACTTCTACCCATTGGACTTTATCGGGATTTCAGTAATTGGTCTTGCTATTGGCATATTGAGTCTATTAGCTAATTCATTATCATCGATTATAGGAAGAGCAATTAATCGTGCGCAAGACACATCACCGCTTGTTGTGACAGGAGTTAGTATGTCAATTGGTGCTCTAATTCTACTTGTCCTTGGATTCACAACAGAGGTGGTTACACCTTTATCTCTCACCTCCTGGTTATGGGTACTCTGGCTTGCGGTACTTAATACCGCACTGGCTTTCACATTATGGAACAAGGCTATGCGTGACCTAAGAGCTATTGATACTGCGTTGATAAACAGCACCATGATGCCTCAGATCATTCTGCTCTCAATTGCGTTTCTAGGTGAATTTCCAACAGTAATGGGTTGGATAGGCCTAATTCTCTTAGCAATTGGAATCACAGCAGTGCAAGTCTTTCAAACAAGAAAAAAGAATGAACAGACATGAAACTATCGATTTCCACTTATGAGAAAGGCTAAAGTGTATATTTTGTCAACAGTTTTTGAGGTATAATGCTGATGGAATACAGCAGACTCAAAGAGACTGAGCTGTTTTCATTCTTTCACTTCACAGAGATTGGAAGAAGACCTCAATCTAGCGGTATGATGGAGATATACTTGAAACCTGGGGGATTTCAAGAATTCATTGATGTAGCGATGAAGGTGGACAGATCAGAGGGAGTGCACGAGGGAATACTTGTTCTTGATAGAGATTGGATTGGAGGTCCAATGACTGTTAATCCCTTTGGTAAAGATTTAGCAAAGAGCTTTGTCGAAGCTGTGATTCATCCGGAGGATAAAGAAAAGGCAAGTTCAATCGTTTCAACGATTTGGAATCTCTCGGAACCAAAAGACGATGATCAATATGTTCGCGATAAGTCGGATAAACACGAGGAACAATTACAGACACTTACAAGTGTATATTATGGTACAGAGAAGTGCTTTTCTTTAGATTTGAAAAAATCAAAACTACTTGTTGAAAATATTGAAGATGTTGGTCGCTCTAGGCTTCGGATTGTCATTTCCTCGCTGGAAAAATAGCTTGACGGATTTTTAATTTTCTAATGCTTTCATTATTGCTTTTGCGATATCTAAAGCACTCGCACCAATTAAAACCGCATTCATTCTGTCTAAAGCGATTTGAATCTCTGAGGTGATCATCTCTAAATTTGCTTCACATCCCGTTAATCCCTTTTCAATTTCATCAATAGTTGATTCTGGATGGAGGAAGAAATCACCAAGTATGCTAATAGACCTAATTACATGCCCTTCAAAGTTGACCTTTATTTTCAGCATTTTTCCTTCTGGTATTTTATAATCAATTGTCTTCAAGGTCATTTACCTCTTGAAGTTCCATTCATAGGTCGAGTACTTCTCTGCTGCAAGTCTTTTAGCTTCATGCTGTTCTTCGACGGTAAGTTGTCCTCTAACGAGATTAATACCAAGAGCTTCTGAAAAACCCTCTTGGAGAGCTTGTCTTAGTTCATCAATTGGAACATCTCGGTCAAGTACATCTCTGATTGAAGTCACACGCTGCTTAACATCTGCAATCATTTTGTCTGAAATCTTCTCACTTGGTACTTTTAACACCTGAAACATTACATTGACATCCAAATCAAGTAATATCGTTCCATGTTGTAGAACACACGAATTACGCCTTGTTTGAGCGTTTCCAGATATCTTCTTTCCACCTGTTACTACATCATTTATTGGCTTGAACTCAGATTTGATACCAAGGTGATTTAGCGCATTTGTCAAACCTTTACAGATAATCTTGTAAGACTCAATGATATCATCAGGTGCGAGTCGATGCCCTTTTGGTACTATGATAGAGTAGGTTATCTCGCCATTGTAGTCATGATAGACAGCTCCACCCCCTGTGATTCTTCGGATAACATCGATATTTTCTGCTTTGCAATAATCTATGTCAACTTCGTCCATCATGCCTTGGAAGGTTCCAATAGACACTGCGGATGGTAGCCATCTGTATAGGCGTAGAGTTGGTCCCACCTCGCCCTCTTTCATTGAGAGCATGATGGACTCATCAATTGCCATATTCTCAAAGGCTGAATGCACTTCCAAGTCTATAAACCGGAATTCTTCCATATCTCACACCAATTGAGTTTCCTTGATCGCTTCAATAACTTCATCAGTGCTTAAGCGTCGCGGATAATTATACATTGGTCCTCGAGGTCTCTCGTTGTAATATGGACGATTACATCCCTTGCAACCTGTCACTTGAAAGGCTTTTCCGGATGATAACTCTCCCATCATTGATGCGTTCTCAATGTCTAATGATACTTTTCCGTCGTCGTCACTTGAAATCTGATTAGCACTTAGAAGCCCTTTGGATACTAGATGTCTGATAACCTGTATCCTTCGATATGAGGAAAGATCTGGAGATGGTTCTCCTTCAAGATCAGTACCTCTTATTGCTGTAAATGCGAAGAGTCCAATTCTGATTCCCATTTTTTTCATATGAAAAATGAATTCTGTCGCTTCCTTCTCAGTTTCTCCTAGACCAATGATAAGATGCGTTGCAACATTTCCGTTGCCGAAGATATCGAGCGCGTCTTCAAGAGCTTGAATATGTTGATGCCATCGATACGTGGAATTGCGTTTTTCACCTTTAATTTCATCAAAGAGTTCGGGTGTGCTAGCATCAAGTGCAATACCCACATTCGAAACGCCTGATTCTTTGAGTTTAATCAGCTCGCTCTTCTCGATAGGATGAATAGCTACTGATATTGGTAGCTTCGATGCTTTCCGTAGTTTGTTTACAATATCAATTACATCATTAACCACATTGGCATAGCAGATAGTCTGAATACAGATTCTCCTGAATTTACGTGGTAGCCATTTGCCTATCACTAATTCAAGATCATACTCAGGCCAAGAGATCCTTGAGAGTTTATCCGATGATGAATAACTATCACGTGCCTGAGGGCAAAAGGCGCAATTTGATTCGCACTTTCCATCTTGATAAGTCATCAGAAATGCGGTCGTAAAAAAGGGGTCCGAGTCACCTGTTTCTAGACCTAACTGGATTGCAGTACCAATAGACAGACGAACCTTTTCAACCACCATTATCAATTACTCCGGTTTGCTTTCAGAATTTATTCGTGTCGCCAAGACTTCTTATTTCTAATACACCTAAGCTGTCGTTCTCGATAAGGTTTCTGAATCCCCTATACTCTCTCGGAATCAGGATCAATTGCGGAATTCCTTTCCTCGTGTAATGATGCGGATAAACAAAACACGAAAGCCCGCGCAACACAATTCCGTCTAATAGTGCCATAATCGATGGTCCTCTTTTAAAATAGCTTACACCATCTCTTTTAGATGCGATACATCCTACAGGCAAACCTCCGACGATAACTAGTCCACCCTCAGTGGTATTCTTGCTTCCTAAAACTCCGCCATGCTGATAATGAGATAGACCTCCATCAATGATACCTATTGCTATGCTATCTTCATCATTAGCTGATAATCCAACTAAATCACCAATTGAGCTGTATGAACAATCATTTGAGAATCCTATCGCGCGATCATCATTGACATGAGTAATCAAGAATTCCATGCGTGACTCATTTTTTCCTGCATGATGTTGCTCCTTGCTCATCGGAATATCAAGAGTGTATGACTTTGTAGACCGCATGAATGAATCCAATGGCATAATCTCTACGTGATAGTGTGGGCCAGTCCAATAGTTGAAGTACCGTGACCGAATTGCACACCCTATCTGGTCTCCAAGGTCTAGCTTGTCACCTTCTTGAACTATAGGCCTGCAATGCATCACGCGGACTGCATCTTTTGTTGCATGCTCTGGCAAAATCGCAATCCCATAATCATAATCTTCTGTCGGGAACTGCTTCTCTTTTCCCATTTGCATCTTCCTGATCTTGACTACCTTCCCAGACACTGGAGAAAGCACGGGGCCTCCCCATTCTTGATGCCTTGGATAGATATCAATAGCTGTCCCAAGACTGTGTCCAACGTATGGACTATTGAAATATGAGAAGTAGGCGTCATCAGGTGCCTGTATTGAGATATCTTGAACTACACCTACAGTTCGCATCAGATGACTCTCCTCTGCTCGATTCGTTTCGTGTGAAATGCGCGCTCAGTTGATTTGAGCATGCTTCTTTTCGCCTAGATAGTTTTTGCTGCATCATAGAGTGGCTTAAGTCTTGATGTCCAAGCTGTGAGACCTTTGGGTGAATCGGGGTATTGCGCATAAAGAGCACGGATATCATTCATTAGACCGGCAACTTTGGACACACGAAGCAACAGCGGTATTTTACCAAATCCTGAAACCAAGCGTTTGAACTTCTCACCTGCACCAAATCTGACCTCTCCGGTCATGGATGTGTCCAAAAGGTCGCTAGCTTTGATGATCTGTTTCTTGAATGCGAAATCAATGTCTTCATTGGTGATGTTCAATAGAAACCATCTGAAGATGTCCAAGGCTGCCTGTTTGGAGCCATAGCTCTTGTGGTATCTAGGATTATATTTCCAGAGGGATTCAATTGAGGTGTCATTCCGCTCCAGGGCTTCAGAAGCTGTTATTCCTGCATGCGCTCCACCAAGCATTGAAGAGCCAATACCTCCTCCATGTATCGGATTGACTTGGCACGCTGCATCTCCTACAAGCATGAAGTTATCATCCACCATTGTATCAATAGGTCGTCGAATCGGTGCTACTCCGCCACTGCTGTCGAGAACCTTAATCTCTCCCCAGGTATCTATCCACGTCTTCTTTACGAAATCATACTGGATGTCTTTTGGATTTCTATGACCCTCGATTGTCATTACTCCATTTCCCACATTGACTCGGTTCTTGCCTTGAGGAAAGACCCAAGTGTAGCCACCGAGAGTCTCATCCTGATTCCAGAAGATTTCAAGAATATCTGGTGTTTCAAAGTCAAAGTCAGGGGTTTCATAGATATCTCGCCAAGCGACCATTCGATCCTCGTTTGCGATTTGTCTTTCAATGGGGGAGCTCTCTGGCATCTGCATTCGAAGCATACCTGTAGCCCCAGTTGCATCCACTACAATTCTTGATGTGAAATCCTTCTCAGCTCCTCCCTCTTTGGCAATTCTTATTCCTGAGACCTTACCATCATCGAAAAAGAGCTTCTTCACCCTTGTTGATGCCATAACCTCTACCCCTACTTGTTCAGCAAGCCCGACAAACCACTGTCCCATCTTTAGTCTGTTAAATGACATCCCTGTTGTTGTGGGACCTTCCATTCGGAGTCGATGATCGCGATCTGGAGCTATGAGGTCAATGCCATTCACCTTATACTCTACAATGCCCTTTGGGAGTTCAGGAATTCCAACTAATTCCCTAAGCTCAGTTATGTGATGAGATCCTAATGCATCTCCACAGGTTTTGTTGCCAATATTGTCACGTTCTTTTCTATCGACAAGTAGAACTGAATGTCCTCTCTTAGCTAATGTATATGCTGCAGTTGCGCCGCCGGTTCCCGCTCCTGCAATAATCACATCGTAGTCCGCCATAATCATTCCTTCTTTGCTAGTTCCCAGGATTGCTGAAGAAATCCTTCAAGTTGCATCGAGATCAGAGCATTATCTGCCCAGCCACAAACTGATAAGTCTGGCATTGAGATTAATGCTTCTATTGAATCTATCACTAGGTCAATTGCTAATGCATCTTCCTTAATACGATACTGGATTTTCATATCTGCATCGTTTGGTGGTTGACCAAATATGGCTTGTATCTTCACGCCATGTTGTCGTGCATGTCTAAGATGTTCAATGACAGGCATACCCAGCTCACTAAGGTCAGGTGCAACAAGGAAAATCGTCTCCTTTGCACGATCAATCATTGCAAGCATTTTCGCAAGGACATCAGCGCTTCCTCGTATCGTATAGATAAGAGATGGAATGACGCCCTTGGATGTTCTTGTATCTTGAAGTGTCTGCAGATCATGTAGGAGTTGGTCAACTTTTGATGAAATCATCTCTTTGACATGAGACAGTGGAGCAAATTGATACTTCTTTGGTCTCCCTGAATGTAAAACTACAAGCCCTCTTCCAACAAGTGAATCCAGCACAGTGTACAGATTTGCATGATGAATCCCAGTTTCTACTGAGATTTCTGCAACTGAAGCAGTTTCTAATTGATTCAGAGTAAGAATCACTGCAGTTTCATGTGCTCCAAAACCTAGTTCACGTAGCGATAGGCTAGCTCTAGTGCTAATTTCTTCTGCAGTTTTCTCACTCGAAAGATACATTTTTCTCAAAAAATTATGTGCAATTACTACTTAAAACTGTTCTGTTATTGCTCAGTGGAAGAAACAGATTACTTTATTGCCAGTGCGTTCTAATCCTTCAGAACATAGCGAAAATCGCAGATATTATCTCCCTGCATGATTGTTTTGCTTCTTTCTAATTTGATTTCAGGATTGAATCCATCCATAAATGCAAAATCCCTAGAACAGGACATTAGAGATCCGAGTTCTCGAATGCCTAATTTTTCATAGATTTCCGCATACCCGCAATAAGTTACATCAAAGCTTAGACTTCTTGCGTTGAGCGTGATGTTTTCTATCTTCATCGCACCATCTTTGGCCCAAATTTGTTGGACAGCTTTCATTAAGTCTGCAAGAGAATTTCCTGCTACTTCCTTGGCGAGAGTTTTTCCAGAGAGAACAGCATCATTGTTAATCACTTTCTGTGCGATTTCCATTGCTCGATCTTCACCAATCTCTCTTGCAAATCCATAGATTAATGATGAAACAAGAGGTGCCTGTAATTCTCTCACATAGACATGAGAAATTTCACGATCTTTTTCTTTCTGATTCACATGAACTACTCCTTCATTTTTATTGATTTGATGCAAAACCTGTTAGAACTTCCTTCAAAATATCACGAGCAGCAATTGCACTCATTTCTGACCTATCTATCGTAGGATTGAGTTCAACTATATCGGCATAATTCACTTTCCTTGTTGAAAATGCAGCTCTTAGAGTTGAAACTACTTCAACTATTGATAATCCACCTGATTCTGGATGGCTTACTCCCGGTGCAATAGATGGATCAATCACATCAAGATCAATCGAAATGTACAGATAGTCTACTCTCTCCGCAAGGTTTTGAATTTCAGCAGAAATATTGCTTCTTGTTATTTTCAATAGCTCTCTCCTGTGCTCAGGTAGAGCACAGCGGAGGTCAAATGCAATAATATCATCAGTGTTCACAATTTTATCATCGATAATACGTCGTAGAGTTGTTGCATGTGAGAGTTGATAGCCACCCATATCAGAATACAAGTCTGCGTGCGCATCAAGATAGAGTATTCCCCATTTCCCTTTTCTTCTTCTATTGAGTCCTCTCATAATCGGATATGTAATGAAATGGTCTCCACCAAGAAAGACTATAGAACTGTCTTTTGCACATAGCTTTGCAGTTGCCTCAGAAATATCGACTACAGCAGCTTCTGGCATTCTCTGGACGACTTCTAGGTCTCCAATGTCCTCGAGAGTGATCAGTTTCGATAGAGGATCTTTTGTAGCAACTCCTCCTATTGTCAACGGATAGCTGTGAGACCTCTCACCATCTGTTGCTCTTCGAATTGCATCAGGACCAAAACGGGTTCCAGATGTGTAACTTGATGTGATATCATACGGTACGCCTAAAATACCAACATCTGGGTCTCCTGCTGTCGGTCCAGGTATACCAAAAAAAGTTCGAGGGAGCCGCAAGTAACCATTGAGTTCATCCTTGAGAGGCATAATTGAAACAAGATTCAAGAACAAGATAAGTAATGCTATAGATTCAATCAGGGATATAGATTCAATCAGGGAGACAGATAAAAAAGAAGAAAGAGAATCCCAGAGGAATTCTTACTCTCTGGGATTTCTTAAGACTATTACATTATACTTGGTAGGTTCCACCGCCACCTCTGCCTCTAGCCATCAAAGCAATGTTGACGATAGCGCCTAGACCAACTAGCCCAACAGCAATTCCTGTGTAAGGCATACCATCATTGAACATCTGTATTAGAAGATTCACTGGATCTGCAGTCACAGTATATCCGTCGATGTGTGTCTGTTTGTGGTATGTTGTTCCGTTGTAGACATACTCCAATGTAGCTGGTGCAAACGCATAGCCACCCTCATACTGGGGTTCGTTCCGGTTACAGTCACTGATTCATAGGTCGTTCTAATCCCATCATCAACTACAGACACATTAGAGATCGCTTCAGCACCTTCATTATGCACAGCTACGGTGACTTGAACAGATTCACCTGACATCACTGTATCGGGATTGAAATCACGTACGAATGTGATTAGAGGCGGGAAACTATCTTCAACAAAATTAACTGTATAGTCTGGTTGGTTTGGATAGTATGTGGCATTCCAGAATACTATGTTCGTTTGGTTATCATAGTATGTTCTGTTTAATGCCTCATCCTCAGGAACGTAGGATGTGATATTGACTCCCTGTGGCATGATACAAGCGACAAGAGACTGTCCCCCATCTATACCAGTGATAGTATCACTTGGAGATTTACCAAGTAAGTCCTCAAAGATGTTGAGTTGGGTGTCGGACGTCGAGAGTTTCTGGTCACCAATGTATCCAGCAAATGCTACTGCAAGAGGACCTGTAAGTTCAGGAACTTGAGAGAGTAGAAATGAAGTCGCTGACGGTGTGGGTTCTCCACCAAAACCGCCTATCAGATCTGCTAAAGCTGCGAAATCGGGAATTGCAACAAGTCCTGCTCCTGAAGCTCGAGCGTCTGTAAAGACAGAGATGTCAATGGAGTCCAGAAATCCTGAGTCATCCATGACACTAAAGACACTCGTGACTGCCTCTTCGAAGGTGTTTACAACCTGCGAGATGAAAATATGGAGACTGTTAAACGGCAGGGTAATTCCTGAATCTGGTGGGAAGAAGCTATCATCAATCCTCAAATCAAGGATGTCTGTGAATACAAATCCGAATTGAGTATTGAGATGTGCTTTAATATCTGACATGCTTGTTTGCGCAGCTGCTTCCTCAGCATTTACAAAAATGTTGACAAGCAGGTTGAAATCAGAACCTAGCATATCAAAAATAGAATTAACGTTAAATCCACCCTCACCAAATTGCAGGGCTGAAAGCCCTCCACCTCCATCTGAAAAGTTGAAGAGTCCTGGGCCAACGAGATCTAACATATAATCTAGAAGCTCTCCCTGTGTTGATATGAGTGCCATCAACATACAGTCGTCGTACATCGGATCTGACAAGGCGAGTTCTCCTGATGGAATTCCAAGTTGTCCGTAGACAACAGCTGGCTCACCCTGCGAGTCAATTGATGTGAATACAACTTCAGCACCATTTTCGAGAAGTCCGAATAGGAAATCCTCTCCAATATCTTGTGCAACTACTACTCCTCCAGAATTAGCTGCGGCAATTCCTGGTGCGGCGAATAGTACGATTAATGCTATTAGTGTAAATGCGTGCGTATATTTTGGTTTCATTAGAATTCCTCCTTTTTCCTAACCACAGCACCTAGTATTGCAGCAATGATTACAACAATGACAGGTGTGACGAACCAGATAATCAGTGGCATTAATAGTGCCATGATATCCAATCCTCCACCTCCGCCAAGTCCTGTGATCATAGGTAGAATCTGTTCAATAGCACCTTGGATCAATGGGATTGATAGAATATCAGTCAGTGATGATCCTGGTGGAACAACAAAAGAGCCTAACGAAATTGCTCCTTGGAATATCAGGTACCCGCAGAGCGCAATTAGACCAAGGCATGCGAGCCATGTCATGAGGCCCACAACAAAAGCACCTTTCTTGGTACCAGCCATCATACCTCCGACAAAGCCAGCTCCTGCCCAGACGAGAATCATTGTGATATTGTTCATAGGATTTACAAGCAACAAGTTGACCATAACCATGGTCGGCCTCATGTAATTTCCAAACTGAGGCGCAAAGATAGCGATTAATGTGTTATATCCCTCTGGTAATAGGAACCAACCGCCAAGGAGAACAATGGCTAAGGCAAATAACCAGCCAAAGTATTTACTTGAAAATGATGAAATTGCATTAAACCTCCTTACGATTAAAGGATTCTA
>MUGD01000282.1 GCA_002900555.1 Thermoplasmata archaeon M9B2D
TTAGATGTTAAAAATGATTAATAGTATGCAGCTCCACAACAAAAAAGGTTTCACCCTTATTGAGCTCCTGATCGTCGTGGCCATCATCGGAATCTTGGCCGCTATCGCCATACCTGCTTATATCGGAGCGCAGGAAAAGGCAAGGAAATCGAATATCATCAAGGCTGGCGAATCATCAGAGGCCGATCTGCAGCACTGGCTGAACTCCTGTGTAAGGGGTGCTGTTGTAACGAATCCTGATGCATTGCTTATAGAGGTCGATACAGACTGGAACGGCCAGATTACCCCTGCAGATATGACCAACAATATGCTCTTTAATGTAGTGGCTAACAATTGCTCACAGGCCACAACAACACAGTACATCACTGCCAGGACAGGTGGAGCAGGTATGAACGGGCAGGAACTTTCCCCCTGGGCTGGCATGGGTGGTCTCCCTGCTGTTACGGTTCTCTTCGCTGCGACTTATGACGGTACGGGATGTCCGAATCCTCCGGTTCCCGGACTCCCCGGGCAGGTTGAGTTCGGAGATCCGTCTACTCAGACGGTCAGGATCAGGTCGACGGACAATGGCCCTGGTGGCTCCGATATGACCATACCTAATATGCTGAAGTGCAAGGTCGCTTCAGGAGAATAGTTTTTTCTGTCAAAATCAAGGCAAAAGAGGATGAGATCCTCTTTTGCCTTGATTTTTATTTTTTTTTAACATCATGAAATCATAAAAAAGCATGTCTGACGCTCAGCAGGTATTAAAGAATAGAGAGGTGATCGATATTGAATGACAGGGGTTTTACACTTATTGAATTGCTGATCGTGATTGCGATTATCGGTATCTTGTCCGCTGTCGCAACTACAGCGTACGTTGGAACGATGAAAAAAGCTGCCCGATCAGAGGCGTATGGGAACCTCGAGACACTCAGATTGCTCCAGGAGCAGTTCTATGCTGAAAATGGTGATTATGCCCCCTCAAGAGTTGGTACAGCTAATATACAGGTTGACTTGCCAGGATTTAAACCAGGCAATAGTACCAATTTTAATTACGAAATAGTAACCCAGCCAGGGGTAGGACTCCCTGCGCTGCCACCCATTCCTTATGACAACTCAACGGCAGCGCTTCCCGACGCAGCCGCACCTTGTTTTATTGCGATCGCCAGGGGTATTGCTAGCACACGGGTTGACGGAGATGCCTTTGCCATAGATTGTATGAATAACAGAAATTTCTGATCCAAGTAAAGTTTAATAAAGAATTTTGTAATTACTGTTTGAATGATCTTGCCCTTTGAATTACTGTGCATAAATTTAAATAATATTTTGGTCTTAACACATCAGTGCGGTATTCAAGACCAGATTATTATAAGACATTGTTTTTCACCTTCTTTTTTTGTTTCGTAAGCCAAAATCAAGAAAGATTTCAGAGCGTTATTGTTACGTCGATTTTTTTGACTGTGTGCCCTGTTTTAAGAGAGAAGGGAAGGAATGGTGGGCGATGCGGGTTTCGAACCTGCGACCTCTGCCGTGTGAAGGCAGCGCTCTCCCACTGAGCTAATCGCCCTTCACTTCAAGTATACACGAAGAACATTGAACTGAATTTATTATAGGAATGATGGAAAATTCTTTCAATTGGTTTTTATAACGATCCCTTTTTTCTTGAGCTTTTCAACGAGGGTTGTCCGGTTCAGGCCGAGAAGGCTCGCTGCCTTGCTCTTGACCCCTCCTGAAAGCTTAAGGGCCTGCATGATCAGCTTTTCCTCATAACTATCAAGGAATTCGTTCAGGTCGATTCCGTTTTCAGTGAGCACGATGTCCCCGGAGGGTTTCCCGGGCTGCGCTGAGGATCTTTTTTCACCATATAATCGATCAGGAAGGTCGTCAGGATAGATAGTTTCTCCGGGTTTGAGTATTACGAGCCGCTCTATGAGATTCTCAAGTTCACGAACGTTACCCTTCCATTCATAGTTCAGAAAGGCATCCATTGTCTCTCTGGTGAAATGAGGGGCCTTTTTCTTTTTTTCTTCGCAGAATTTCTGCACAAAGTGTTCTACAAGAATGGGGATGTCGTCTTTCCGCTCCCTGAGTGGAGGAAGGTGGACGGGTATGACATTGAGGCGATAATAGAGGTCCTCCCTGAAGCGGCCTTCACGAACCTCCTCCTCAAGGTTTTTGTTCGTCGCGGTGATGATGCGAACATCGACCTTTATGGTCTTTGTGCTTCCAACCCGTTCAAAGGACCGCTCCTGGAGCACACGAAGGAGCTTGACCTGGATCATAGGGTCCAGTTCGCCGATCTCATCAAGGAACAGCGTTCCGCCGTTAGCAAACTCAAACCGTCCTATGTGCGTGCTCACCGCACCGGTAAATGCGCCACGTTCATGCCCGAAAAGCTCCGATTCAAGAAGGTCCTTGGGTATGGCAGCGCAATTGATCGGCACGAAATTCTTCTGGGAACGCGAGCTGTTATAATGGATCGTTCTGGCTATGAGCTCCTTCCCGGTACCGCTGTCGCCCGTAATGAGAATGGTGCTGTCAGTCCCAGCGATCTTCTCGATCATGCTGTAGACCTTTTGCAT
>MUGD01000283.1 GCA_002900555.1 Thermoplasmata archaeon M9B2D
CGGAGATACCATCCGCATCGTAGTGGGACACCACCCGGATGCGACTCGACCGTGGCAATGAGAGCAGCAGCGATGCTGCGTTCTGACAGACGTGCAGGATATCTTCTCCCATAGGATGAACTCTACTACAGAACGAAAAACAGGTTGTAGGCTAAAAAGCTACTGGCGGCTGCATCATTCGAACATGAGCTTTGCTTGCTCAAGGCTGTACTTCCAGCCTTCTGGAAGCTGCTGTTCCCGACGATAGTACTTCATCAGACGGCGGATCTTTGATTCGGTCAGCGATAGGCTTCGTTTCGTCTTGAAATCCTTCTTATTCTGGTCAATGTGTTTTTTTAATTTTAACGCGGTCTTGATCAAATTCTGTAAATCCTCAGGGATCTCTTGAGTAATCTTATTCTGCTCAAGGATCTTCGTGATTGTTTTCCCGGTCGCGATTTTCACATCAGGTACCGCGTACTGATCACGTAAAATCATCCCAATCTCACTAGTAGTCTTCTCTGCCTTTGCAAGCTCTATGATACGTCCTTCGATCTCACGAGGGTTTAAGGAGCTCCACTCTGGGTGTTTCTCCCGTTGGGGATGAGTTGAACCTGATTTTCCTTTTGTTCGAGCATGGATTCGTGCCATTCTCTACACTCCGCTAACTGTTCTTAAGGAAAGTCCCTAATAAACTACCCATATATAAACGTAAAGGTCAGCTCAGTAGTTCCGAAAGTTCTTACCAAGGACCAACAGATCTTTAAAATGAGGGTTGATCCAAGCCAAGGATAAGGTTCTGCATGAAGAATCTTTTGCTTTTTCAAATAAAAACAGGGGTTCTGCTAATAAAAAATCGGGAGAAAAACCTAGCTTTCGCTAAAAGTCAAGGAGATAAAAACAAGGAGGGAGGTCATTGTGTCATCCTCCAGGATCCAACAAAACAAGGATACTACAGAAATACTTCGATGTAATGATGCGATCTCCATTAAAAACCCCTAGGACAGCTAGACAAACTAGGATGTCTGTTAACAACCAAAGGTTATACAGAAGAACTGAGAACATGAAATAGAACAATCGTTACCTATTTTTTAGATGAAAATACCAGAAATTCGTTATTTCCTCTGACCAGGAGCATCCGCCTTTGTACCATCCGATCACTTTAATGGATAAACGATCGAAAGGAAGTACAGGGAATACATCGTTTCCATATCGTTTGTTCATCGTCCATTCATAGGGTGGCTCGGTGTCTGTGTATTGAATCTGATATTTCGGGTCGACATCTCGGAAATGGGCAATGTAGAAGTCAATGTGGTCTATTTCATGTTCTATTGATGCATTTACTTTGACGGTTACGCTTCCGACAATTACGAGATTATCTGTCATGGTTTTTCCCATATCTTTAGAAAAGAGATACCAGTGGTTTCGACGTGGCTGCTCAATGGTGATATTTTTTGATTGTCCTGGTCCAAACGCATGAAGATACCCATAGTCATTAAGCCCATAATCCTCCGAGCCGACGTACACCCGGTCGTCAGGACCGATGCAGGGAGAGGAATGGATCTGCGCGATCGTCAGCTGCTTCCGCCACTTCTCAGTCCCATCCGGGTTCACCGCGACAAGCGAGCCCCCCGCGCTCACATAGATCGTGCCATCCGCAGAGACTGCGGGAACGGTGCCGTAGATGGAGCCTTGGACGTTCGTTGTCCATTTCAAGGTACCATTCGGGTAGAATGCCCGGAGTTGTTCTGTACCAACATAAATGGTTCCATCTTCAGCAAGCGCGACACCGGCAGCAGCAATGCTCCCTCCAGTTGGCATCCGCCATTTCATCGTCCCATTTGGATACAACGCGTAGAGGTACCCGTCGAATGAGGGGACGTAGATGGTGCCGTCTGGTGCGATGGATGCTGATCCTTTGATTTCACCGCCGGTGTGGAACCGCCAGCAAAGCGTCCCATTCGGATGCAACGCGTAGAGATAGTAATCGCCAGAACCGATGTAGATAGTACCATCGTGGCCAATCGCCGGACCGCCATTCACATTATATCCAGTTGTGTATCGCCATTTCTCTGTTCCATCTGGGTTTACAGCAAATATTATATGGCCATCGGTTCCAAAAAAGATCGTACCATCGTTACCAATGGTGCAAGAGGAAGTTGATATCATTTCTTGATTGAACCGCCATCGTTCAGTTCCATTCGAGTTTACTGCATGAAAATATTGTCCCCAGGTGGTAAAATAGATGGTACCGTCCTCAGCGATAGCAGGAGTTCCCCAAATTAAATCACTTGCTTGAAAACGCCATCTGCATGTGCCATTTGGGTATATTGCATATAACGCTGTATCACTACTTAATGTTCCAAAATAAATAGTAGAATTATAATCAATAATAGGTGAACTCCATACAACCCCAAGATCAAATGCTCTAAATCTCCAAAGCTCAGTACCTAGATTTGCTGTTGTAGGATAGGGGCTGCGTCCGGTGTGTTGTATGTCATGGCTGAGTGTCGGCCAAGCGTGATCATCTGTTGTGCTGATTACGTCTTTGGGTTGTTCGATACCCGAATTTTCTATTGGTTCTT
>MUGD01000284.1 GCA_002900555.1 Thermoplasmata archaeon M9B2D
ATGGCTCTCTGAGGACCATTGGATCGGGCTTTCTGGTCACAAGGTCAAACCTAAGCTCTACGTCGCTTGCGGGATCTCTGGACAGATCCAGCATATCGCAGGGATGCGTGACTCCGGGGTGATTGTCGCAATCAACAAAGACCCTGAGGCGCTCATCTTCAAATCCGCTGATTACGGGATTGTCGGGGACCTCTATGAGGTTCTGCCAAAGTTGACTAGTGCGATAAAAGAAAAAATCGGTTAAAACATCAGGTGGGCTCCTGGGTCTGTCAAGCAGATTATTGTCAACAAATCACTGGTAGAGAAACGTAGGTATGAGCAGAGACGATGATGTAACCCTGTTAAAAAAACTGCCAAAAGAAAAACTCCCAGACTATGTGCTGATGCAGCTGCGGAACCTCTGGACGGTTGACGGGTTGTACTACCTAGGGATCGAAGAGCGGAACGGCACCAAGACTGCAACAGAGGTCGATGCGCAGGTCTGGGCGGTGATGGGAAAAATCGAGGCACGCAAACTAAAACAGTTCCTTGGCATCACCACCACGGACATCCCTTCGATGATGCATGCGTTGCAGTACACCAGCTGGGCGCTTGACCTTGAAGATAAACACATTGAGGTAGCACAGGATCGTGCGATTCTGAGAAACATCCGCTGCCGTGTCCAAAATACCAGGAAAAGCAAAGGGCTTTCCGAGTTTGGATGCAAACCGGTCCGCTACGGGTTTCTTGCCGCATTTGCAAAAGAATTTAACCCGGAGATTGTTGTGAAATGCATCGTGTGTCCACCAGATAGCCATCCGGAGGACCTGTGGTGCGAGTGGGAGTTTACATATAAGGAGAAATAACGTATGAAAACATCAAAAGAGTATAAGGAAAGCCTTCGAAAGATGCGGCCGAACATCTACAAGTTTGGTGAACTAATCAAGGATGTGACGATTCATCCTGCGACCAGACGATCCATAGAGGGTCATGCGCAGATCTTTGAGGCGGCGCAACAGCCTGAGTACAAAGACATTCTGACGACTACCTCACATTTGACCAATGAGCCTATCTCACGGTATCTTTCTATCATCCAAAGCCCAGAGGATATGATCGCAAACGTCCGCATGAAACGACTCATGTTTAACCTCACTGGCACCTGCACGGGTGGACGATGCGCTGGTTTTAACGCCATCAACGCGATGTATGCGACCACCTATGACATGGACAAAGTCCTTGGAACAGAGTACCATACACGACTGGAAGGGTGGCTACGGGATGCCCAGAAGAGGGATATCACGCTTGCTGGTGCGCTTACCGACCCGAAAGGCGACCGGTCAAAGTCACCGTCCCAGCAGTGCGACCCGGATTTAAGTCTGCATGTCGTGGAAAAAAGAAACGACGGTATCATCATCCGGGGTGCGAAGGTGATGATCTGTGGTGTCGCTGCTGCAAACGAAATCTTTGTGATGCCGGGAACAGGCTACAAAGAGGAAGATGCTGCGTATGCCATCTCTTTTGCCATCCCACGGGACAGTGAGAACCTCACCGTCATCGAGACACGACGACCCAGTGACACCAGGGAGCAAGAGGAGGGGTTCGACGCCCCTGTTGAGATCGGAGGCATCACCCAATCATATCTCCTGTTCGAGGATGTCTTTGTGCCAAACCAACGGGTCTTCATGTGCGGGGAGTACGCGTACTGCATGAAGGCAGTCATGAACTTCATCGCCCCGTACCGCGCCGCAATCGGTGGATGTGTCGCAGGCCAGGGGGACGTTATGGTCGGAGCAGCCGCGCTCATGGCACGGGCAAACGGTTTGTCCGAAAAAGTGTTCCGGGAGAAACTCACGCAGATGACGATTAACAATGAAACCACGTTTGGCATGGGTGTTGCCGCTGGTGTGCTTGGGACAAAACATCCGTCCGGGGTGTGGATCCCGGACACGTTGCTTTCCAACGTAAACAAAGTCCATGTTGCCACCCTGCCTTATGAGACCAAGAGGATAGCGCAGGACATCGCTGGTGGCATTGCAGAGACCGGTTGTCTACCCTCCTGCAAGGATCTCAACGACCCGCGCTACGGCACGCTTCTAAAGAAATACCTTCAGGCGAACTGCTCTGGTGAGACACGGGCGAAAATCGCACGGCTTATCGAATGGCTTACGATTGGTAGTGGAGTACCAGGGTGCATGCACGGGGGCGGTTCCCCGGATGGTGCAAAACTGGTGATCAACGCAACAGCAGATATTGCCCATAATATCGAGCTTGCGAAACGACTCGCCAGCATCACCGAAGATATCCGTGTCGAGGCAAAGAAAAAATAACACACGTATCGGCTGCTTTCTCACGCATCAGCTGGTTTTGTGAAATGAACAATAAAGCGGGAAAGCGATCTAGACAACACACCCAGATTCACAGCACGCTACCGCATCATCGTTCATGTACATTTTTTTTTTTTTATTGAATCGACGTTACATAACTATTGCTGAACGGACAACTGAGGCAATAACAATCCCAATCTCGGTTAATACCACCACCGCGTAGAGCATTGTTTCATAACGTCCAGGTGTTTCTCCTTTC
>MUGD01000066.1 GCA_002900555.1 Thermoplasmata archaeon M9B2D
CGCACGTCAATGGGAGAAAAGCCATCTTTGGTATCTCACTAAGCATCGTAGCAGTTGCTATTGTAATCTTCTTTGTCGCAAATCTATTCGGTGGTACAAGTCCGTTTGCTTCCGCTGACAGTCGTTTCGTTGGAGAATGGGAAGAGAACACCTTAGGAAATCCGATTGTCTGGAACTTTAAAAGTGATACCACCCTTGAGAGCCTCTCATCCGAGGGTCAGATGAATAACATCGGTACATGGACCGTTGACGGCACGTCACTTTGTCTCTATTACCGCCTGTACAATCAAACCGTGTGTTATACCTATCAATTTACAAACAATGGAAATATTTTAACCCTCAGTAGGATCACAACAAGTGATAGTTATCCAGCGACTATCCTGCTGACCAAAAAAGACCAACCCGGAAGCGCCCAAACACCATACATACAGTGTAGTGTAGATTCAGATACGAACAGAATCATCATCACCCAGATAGATGAAAACGTAAAATGGAAAGACATACTGGTGATAACCAACCCTGCAGCAACCTGGCAGATCCAAGACGCAAACAACAACGCATTGGCAAAAATAGGAATCATCACCACCATCACCACCTATGTCGCTGCTGGTGATAATATATTGGTCCTAGCCCCCTCAGGCGCTGTTACAGTGTCATTGACATATCTCCCAACAGGCGCAAACCTTGGGGAATGGGCGATAAACGTCTAAAACAACGTCCATCATCTTACGTGATTGATGGAACCTCTCTCTCTTCTTTTTTATTTGAAAAAACATCAAAAAACGATAATTGATTGTTCCTTCTGCCTATTTTAAAATTTTCTTAATCTGGGTTTTGTATACATTTAGTAAAAATTATTTTTTTCAGAGATGCACTAACAACTGACGTAAGGCGGGTACCGCATTTGAGAACCGCTCGAAAAGGTCCTTTAAAATCTGCAAAAGTACCTCTCGAAACAAATAGGATGAACTCCTTGGCATGGATATCGGTAATGGATCTGACCAAGGGCTTTCCGCATCAGAGCTATCCTTTGCTTTGACCTTGACTGAAGATGATTTGACAGCCCACGTATGAGTCGCATTGACAGTGTCGCCTGAGTTGTATGGACCAAGCCAATCAGTTTGCGTTCCATCACCCCAATCCCATAGGTAAAACACCATGTCACTTTCAGGATCAATGGTGCTTGTCGAATAGGTGTACGGGGTGTTCAGTTTACCTGATGTTACTCCGGAGGGTTTAATTGGTTTGTCTGGTGGGTTGCTTTGTTTCTGCTGCGTCATAAAAGTATACCATGCTCTGGTGTACAGACCACTGCCGGCAGGATCTGTCGCATTCACCCAAATAGTATATTGTGTTCCAACAGACAAATCTGATAATGATACCGATTTTGTACCATTATTGTCCTCATTGCCAAAGGATAGTTGACCATTGCTACATTCGATAGTCCAGTGAAAAGCATCTCCCTCAGAATCACTAATTGGAATTGACCAAGTCAAAGAGAAAGGTTGATTAACCGAATTATTCATAGGTGTTGGCATACCAAAAGCAGGGGGAGCATTCGTATCAATAGGAACATAACAAATCGCATCAGCACTCACAGGGAAACCCTCAGGTAATTGACCGGTTTTTCTCCCAATACTGCAGAACTCATAATAACCAGGTCCTTTGGGAAAATTAAAGTTCCATGACCAGGGAGCACTGGTATCAACACCATACTCATACCAGCTGCTTTCCTGAGCCAGGGAAATCTGCCATTTCACAATATAGATAGAATTGCCACCATCGGAGGAGGCGTATGCAAGGACAAAGATGCGACTCTTGTTATAATCAAGCCATTGCATATGAGAATGTTTTGTGTAAGAATCTCGAGCAAATGTCCCAGCGTTATAGATATCTGTTATGTTTCGTATATTCCACAGGATAATGCCTGTCTGATTACCATCGTCTACGTACTTGCGTGAGGCTGCCCAGTCGTTTGTCCAGAAATCAGTCTGCCATTCCCCATTATTTTGTGTATCACCAGAGGTGGCTAGTAGCTCCCAGGATGCAGGGTTTGACGCATCGAATATTTTTATATATTCATTTCCATCTCCACCAACCCCTACTCGACTTATCGAGTAGACTGTACTTGCATTGTGTCTGTCGAAATAAGCCAAGCACAGCCATTCATCCACCTCACCTTGATAACCAACGTAGAGAGGATTTGAAAGGTTGGAAACATCAAATGTTATCGTTGATACGTTGGTACCTCCGCCGCTTAAATAAAGGTAGTTAGTATCTGGAGAAAAGGTCAGCCACCACCAACAATCTTGATCCTCTACAACATCTACACCACGTACAAAACTCATATTCACCATGTTTGTCGGGTCAGTCACATTAAAAATAGTAAACTTACCACTCAACCTGGAAACCGCCGCATAAAGACAATCTCCTCGCTGTATTACAGCGATGTATCCAAGTTTTGTAAAAGATTCTCCTCTGCTTAGCTCAACATTTTGTAAAAACTCAGGAGTGGTCGTAAGATTAACACGCATTGAATTAAAATACATTGGTGAACCATGAGCAACTGTAAACGCGATATTCCCATAGTCTCTATCGTGATATGACCAGTTGTTCACCACGACAACATCATGTACGTAATCAAGGTAGAGGTAGTTCTTCAGTTGACTAATCTTTGAAATGCTATTACTATCGGATACATCCCAAATCTGGAGATTATCCTGAAAATAATTGACAACATAAAGAAGTTGGTTTTGTTCATCATACCACATACGCTGTGGGTAATCAATGTTAAAATCATCTGTTTTTGTCTTATAATCTCCTGCGGTTAGGATTGCATAGTCTTTTCCCGGGCACCAATCCGAATAATTATTCGCGCTATACCGATAATACAATGTTATGGTATCTACAGGTGTCGTATTTGTCGCTGTGACGTTTAAATTAAATGACGTGACTTGATAAGGGATAATGGGATCGACTATTGTGTTAGGGGATAAAGTTTCTAACAAGGCAGAGGTAAAAGGGCATAGTAACCCGAAACAGAGAGACAGTACAACAAAATACGACGTATATTTCCGGTTCATGATCCTACCTCTTTCTCTTTTTTCTTTGTAATGGAGATTTCGGGTACTGATTGAAACGCGTTATATCACAGTATTTACCCACGGGCATATCGAATTTCTGAAAATGATGCTTGCTACGAGAAGTATCCTCCCTGTTTTTCAAGTGAGATTCATAAATTCTATCCATTAGGCAAGAACAATCTACCCTCGTATGACAGTGCCACGAATGAATATTGTTTTGTAGAAGAGGTGTTTTTGTCATATCGATGGTTAATAATATAGTAGCTTAGTATATTAAATTTTTCAAAATAAATGAAAAACAAATAAAATTATTTATTATACTTTTTATCACACAATACAGATAGTATAATGACCTTTTAAGAGATAAAAAAAATTATAAGCATCATCGGTAAATAGTGGAGTACGAATATATTCTGATTTATCAGAAATCACGGACGATATAACAGACGTAAAAAAGAACATCGTTTCACAATTTCGAATTGTACCGTTTATAATAGAAAAACAGGCTAATGAGTACTGCACCTAAGACAAGAATGATTTCAAAACCAGGTGTACTCTGTTCAGCCTCCGTGATAAAAACCGTTGTGGTTGTTGAGCTTACCACATGCAATGTATCTTTGACTTGGAGGGTCACAACATAGGAGCCTGGAGAAGAAAACGTATATGTACTAACGGGGGTTGTTAACCAGTCCGTATCATACACTCCATCACTGTTAAAATCCCATCGATACCCTATAATCGTACCCTCTGTATCGTCATTTAAGGAGGCAGTGAAATGGATTTGATCATCGACCTTGGGAGTTGCAGGAGAAAAAATGATTACCACAGGAGGTGTGGTATCGATACTGGATTTTATAGTCGTAGTTGTGTTTTTCATACTGCTTCTCCCGTCGTTATCAACCACCGTTAATGTCACCATATAGACACCAGGTTCATCGTAGGTATGCGTAGCAGTTTTACCTAGGATCTGATTGCTGCCATCCCCAAAGTTCCACCGATAAAAAATAATAGTTCCATCAGGGTCAAAACTCAGAGAGCCGTTAAAAAAGGTTGGCTGAGCTAGTCTTGTTGTATATGGTCCCCCTGGATTCGCCACCGGCTTTTCATTCTCAGGGGATACTTGTTTTGTCGTAAAAAACCAGATATCAGATTTATTTTCCAATAGGCTGTCGTTGGCGATTGTATACCACGCGTACGTCGTATCAAACGGTAATGTTAAAGAACAGGATGCATTCGTGCCACTTGGTATATTTCGAGCGGTACCTATTTTAAGATCATTTACCGCATTATAAAACGAGACCTCTGAGATGATTTTACTATCACTATCGACCACCTTGACCCATAACGTCACTTTTAATCCTACATTTTCTTTATCATCTGCAGGAGAGGGACTCGAGGGTTTTTGCGGTGGTTTTAAAAAAACACCAGCCGGAAACCGATCAAGACCACCGTTTGGGATAGCAAAGGGGAGGTCTCCGATACCATCGAGATTGCGGTCAACATAATTATACGAATCCCAATAATTTCCAATCGTCCCATTATCCCATTGATTTGAACCTTGTTCCCGTGCATTCACACTGTTTCTAAAAAACCTATTCAAATAGATTATATTATCACTACTTCCTGTAATTGTGGACAAAGCTGTTGCGCTGAGATTTTGGAAACTATTTCCATACACGTGACAACCAGTTTTTTGAATGCTTAGACCAACTTGACCACGGTCAAAGATGTTATCAGCGATGATACAATCGATAGAATCCAACGTAATTGCACTAATGGAATTATTTCTAAAGAAATTCCCTTGGATTACATCATTACTATTTTCAGTTGTAAAAATACCATGAAAACCATTTTTTATAATAGTATTTTTTGTTATATTATTATTTGAACAGGCCTTTTCATAGATTCCATATGTGCTGGTTGTAAAATAATTCTGATACAATATATTAGCCTTCGACGAGCGCATATTTACTCCTGCATCACTTGCATTGGAGATTTTGTTATTTGAAAAAAGATTACTATTCGAAGAGTACACATAGATCCCTTTTGTATCATTGATGATATTACCGCTGATGGTATTATAGCTCGACGAGTCAAGATAAATACCCCAAAGATCACAGTGAGAAATCGTATTCTTCTCAAAAACAACGTTATTCGCTGCGATATGGACAAGAGCACCGGATTGAGATGTGATAAAACGCCCGGGATCTTCTAAGAAGAAATTTTCAAATCTCACAAAATCCGTAGTGATATCCACAAGGTACCGAAGCTCAATACCACGAGAAAGAATACTTGGTTTATCATCAATTCCCCCGATAAGCGACACACGTTTATTGACGATCACTGTTTCATTATAAGTCCCACTGAATACATAAATAGAATCCCCGTCATTTGCACGAGTAATCGCCTCAGAGATTGTTTGATATGGGTTCGCAGCCGTGCCATCTCTAGGATATACGAAGCTATCATCCACATAAATCTCTCTTCCTGCTGCCGTGGTCTGTTCAGTCAGACATAACATCGCAAGACCGTTCACCATTATAAAAATTATCATAACTATCGAAAAAGTTGCATGGTTTGTGCTCATAATCCCATCCTTCTAACCAAAGATGCATCTTATTAGAGAATTAAATACTTTTCCAAACACATACATTTAAAAGATTCTGCTGACATGATTGATTGCATGAAAGTATGTCTTGGAGGGACGTTTGATCCCCTCCATAAAGGCCATAGAACCCTCCTAAGAAAAGCATTTGAAGTTGCAGGAAAACGCGGCTCTGTTTTTATCGGCTTAACCTCCAGTACCCTCGCAAAAAAAAAAGGAACTCATACATCATTTGAGCAGAGAAAAAAAATCATCGAACGCTTCATCGAAGAAATCACCACACAAATTCCTTTTACAATTCAACCACTCTACGATACTTATGGTCCATCCATCGAAGGTGATTTTGATGCAATTGTGGTATCACCAGAAACACAGGAAACAGCAGAGGAGATAAATCGCAGGCGAACAAACCTTGGGAAAAAACCATTGCAGATTATTCAGATCCCTTTTGTCCTAGCCGATGATAAAAAACCGATTAGTTCCACGCGGATTCGAAACAAAGAGATCGATGAACATGGAACAATCCAAGGCAAAGAGTAAATTTATATAGAATTAGAATATCCGCACAAGCAGGTGATTATAGGTGTCCTATGTAATCTTCGAAGTTAAATCAGCAGAAGCAGGGAAAATTCAAACCATGCTGCAAGATGATATCGTTAATAGACAAAGCATTGTGATACGGGATGCAAATTCCTTAGATATCAAAGAAGCGGTCTCCTATCTAAAGATAGAGGGAAGCACGGAAGGACTAAAGCGCGCAGAAGAACTTGCCAAAGAACTTGGGATGACCAAACTGCCGGAGAAAAAAGCAAAAGAAATCGATGAAAAAATAAAAGATCAAGAGGACTCCGCCGCAACAGGCATGGGCATGATCTTTGATTAAAACATCTCTTACAAATTCCAATACTCACCGAACCCTTTTTTCATTTTTTTAATAAGAGCGGTGACATCATCGTTACCCTTCACCGGATCATCAAACAAAAGCGGATGGCCTACCATTTGTCCAAGCTGAGAGAGAAAGCATTTACCGATCCACTTGAAATTATACCCACCCTCAAGAGTACAAACAATCTTTGGTTGGACCACCTGGAATCGTCTGATGATTTCGCCAAAGAAATTCGCAGAAAGCCTCAGTCCACCTAACTGATCCGTATGATGGGAGTCATACCCTGCTGATATGATGACAAGATGCGGTTTGTATTGTCTGGTTATTGGGATGAATATCTCATCTAGCAATTGCGAGACCGCACCATCCCCTTGTCCAAACTCAAGGGGCGCGTTAACGGTATATCCTCTACCCAAGCCTTCTCCTATCTCATCTGTATCCCCTGTACCAGGATAATGAGGAGACAAGTGAAACGATTGGTACATCACATCGTTTCGTCTGTAGAAAATCGACTGTGTACCGTTCCCGTGATGCACATCATGATCAAAAATAAGGACCCGTTTCCCCTTCTTTGACAACTCATGGGCTGCAAGACCTGCGTTGTTAAACAGACAAAACCCCATGGAACGATCTGCCGAGGCATGATGCCCAGGGGGTCGTACCAACGCATAGGCGTTGGAAGCATCCCCGTTTACAACATTTCTACATATCAAAGCAACGCCTCCAGCTGCAAGCCTGGCAACCGTATAATCTGATTTACAGACATACGTATCCAAATCAATCCATGAGTCCCCCTGATCACTTATCTCTTTTACACGCTGTATCATCTCATCGGAATGCACCTCATGGAGCAGTTTCTCAGGCAAAAGCTCTGGCTTTATGCACTCAAGTATCTTGTAAAACGGCGCTTGCTCCAGGGCGTCAAGCAACACATAGAGGCGATCCGCGTTCTCCGGATGATCTGCGGTGTCATGTTTGTTAAATTCATTGGAAAACACAATTTGGGTTTTCATAGGATCAAAGGGAAACATCAAGGAGCTCTCTTATAATTATTCCTTCGAAGGTTTAAGTACGATGAATGCATTAACGGTTAAAATCGAAGTTGGGGAAACAAGGTCATGAGTACCATGCTTTTAGGGCTTTCACCACAGTATCTGTATTTCAAGGGAAATCCACCACAGTCAGTCTCAGAGATGCATCATCCCTATTTTCTCGCAATTCCACCCACAGCTGCAGACGCAACAACCGTCAGAAAAAAATTCGTTGAACAATGGAGCGAAAACAAAGAAGACCATCCGAAACTCTCAAAAATCACTGCGATCGGAGAACTGGAATCGTACCAAAGCTTCTGTGATTTCACGAAAAAAAGAGATGTCTTTAGAGTATACACAAAAGAATCCTATGTGGTCCCAGAAATCAGTGATTATTTATTTTTCGAACACGACCTCTTCACCGCAGAGCATGACATCCCATACCACCAGCGTACCTTAGTTGACCTTGCCGCTGAAGGAACAGCATGGTTGTTTGACACAAAAAGACAAAAAACGAATCTTAAGGTACTAGTCTACGACATTGAAACCACACAGTTCGAGGAAGGGAAACCACAGATCCCTATCGACATCCTCGGATACGCGTGTTTCGACATCGGAATCCAGTCGGAGAAGAACCTTGAAAAAGAAGAGTTTAGCTTTGAGATTCATACAACCCCATCACATTGGAAGGATATCGAGGTACTTCAACATCTTTCACGGTCCATAGATGAAGAGATATCGCATCTGCTCAGTTTCTGTAAACAAGCAAAAGACGCGGATATCATCACCGGTCATAACATCGTTGGTTTCGATAACGTCCATGTCTATGGACGGATAAACTGGATTTTGAAAAACAAACAAGATCAGTTGTCTGTTGATGAGAAAAAAATCTTTCAGAATTTTATCAGTCTGTATTGTCGTGAGGATAAATCGTTTCATTTTGGTATCATGGGTGCTGAGATCGTGCAGATGCATCCATGTAGCTTTGACACCTATCTTGCTGCACGGAAGTTCTATCCATGGCTTGATGATTACCGGTTAAAAACCCTGGCTCCTTTTCTGAATGTCATCATCGAGAACCGGGTATACCTCGAACCTACACAAATCAAGCTTGATGATCGGACGATGACGTATAACAAACAGGACATCCAGGAGCAGATCGGTGTCTCACTGCATTTCCTCCAACAAGCCTTACCCCTGTCGTTTACGACGTGCATGCCGTTTGACATGCTGCTTTCCTCAGGTGCGGTGAACATGTGGGATCATATGGCGCTGCTCAGAGGTGCCCTGAAGAAAAAGATTATCCCACCAATCTGCCGTGTTAAATCAATCGCACAGACACTTGTAAAGGATTTTGATGCCCAGACCACCAAAGAAGCAATCATCCGTCTGGCAAAGAAACGACGAGAGCAACTGTCAAAGGATTTCATCCGAGTGGTGAAATATGGTGAGGAGATGCCTGACTGGGTGCAGTACCCACAGGTGATCTACAAAGAGCAGATACATGCTGATGATGACGAGGAGGTGGTCAACTACCATATGCCCGGTGGTATGACCATCAAGCCTGATAAGGAAGCACGATCCCATTTCATCCCCTGGTACTATGTCGTGGTCGCCGATGTTGGCGCGATGTACCCTACGATTCTTAAGGCAATGAACATCGGTGCGGATACGGTGATGCTCGCACGGAAAAACGAAAAACCAGATGCCTGGGTGTGGTTGAAGAAGCTACCTGAAACGTTTTTCGATAACAGAGATGTGAACTGGCATGTGATTTCCGAACAGGAACCGTATGCCGATAAAGGGTTCATGATTGGGGTGCGGATAGACCCAAAACCTGGTGTCGTCAACTGTGCGATGACAGGAATCATGAACATGATTACGAAAATTAAACAAGAGCTTAAAGAAGCGAAGGGAAAATCCCGTGACTCAGAGCTTGAACAACTAAAGATGATGTATCAAAGCATGAAGGGAGCGCGTAACGCAGGGACACATGGCATCCTTGCAGCTCCGACCGTTACAGGTAGGCAGTTTAACCTCTGGGGAGCTGCTGCGATTACCACAAAAGGGCAGATGATCCTTGCAGACACGCTTGATACGTTAAGGATGAAGAACATACGGGTCGTCTACGGGGACACGGATGGAATTTACATGGGATGCTCCCGTTCTATGGGAAACCTCCCGGAGTTTTCAAAAATCTTAAAGGTATCTCCACCAGCAGGAGAGACGACGTGGATTACAAAACCACAGGTTGCCATGGCCACTATCAAAGACTGTAACCTTAAATGGCAAAACGAGCTAAAGTACCCTGAGTTTGAGCTTGAGTCAGAGCAGCATGATGCTATGATCTTTGTTAAACATAAAAACTATCTTATCTTCGATAATAAAAACGATTCTATTGAGATGATTACAAAAGGTAATAACTTCAAAGGTTCTGATAAGGCAAATATCGCTCGAAAGGTGCTTGCCGAGATCATGATGAAAGTCTTGCAAGAGAACCCCCAATGGGAAAAGGAAGAGGAATCACGGGCTGCTGTAAAGGAAAGCATCAAAAACAAAACCCGGGAGACCGTCTCGCAGTTGGATCTTGAGAAAGTCGATTTGAATGATTTAATCATTATCCAGGCGGTACAGCCTGAGAAGCGTTATAAACTAAACCAGGACGGGTCGGCATCGACGTTTGGCAGGCGGGCGGAGGCGCTTCAGAAACTTCTTGGCCGACCAATCCGAAGCAGGATGAAGATGAAGTTTGTGATTACGAAAAGACCATTACCCGGTATATCAAAACCATCGAAAAGCGGGGTAAAACCAATCGATTACATGTACCCAGTGGACCTAGTGAAGGACCGCAATGAAATCGATCTTGACTGGTATAAGAAGATGATCGAGAACTACATACAAGGTGCGTTCGGGCTATCAGATATCGCGGCTACCGAACAGAAAGGGCTAGATGCATGGATGTAGTGAACTCTCCAGTGATTATATCTATAAGCATTTCTTCTTCTGACTCTCTTTAAAAACTTTGTTTGTTTTTTTATATTTGATGTCATCGGTCTCTACACCGGGTACCATTTGTACAACAAACCCTTTAAAAGAATAAAACAACCCCTCTA
>MUGD01000285.1 GCA_002900555.1 Thermoplasmata archaeon M9B2D
TTGCTTGCGGCAATAACTCTTACATCGAGCTTGATCTGTTTAACGCTTCCGACACGCTCAATCTCGCCTTCCTGAAGAACCCTGAGCAATTTAGCCTGGAGAGAAATATCAAGCTCTCCTATTTCATCAAGAAAGATGGTGCCACGATTCGCGAGTTCAAATTTACCAATCTTCGTTGAATCAGCTCCCGTAAAAGCTCCTTTCTCATGACCAAAAAATTCTGACTCCAGCAACTCCCTCGGAATAGCAGCGCAATTGATCGGAACAAATGGGTGGTCTCTTCTTGGACTCAGGAAATGAATTGCCCTGGCAAACAACTCTTTTCCCGTGCCACTTTCACCAAGCAGGAGGACAGTCGTCTTCCCCTGGGATACCTTCTGTATGTTTTGCACAACTTCTTGAATTTCAAGGGTTTTTCCGATGAGGGTGGGCATTTTATATTTTGAGGTAAATTCCTCACGGAGCAGCATATTTTCTCTGTATAATCTCTGTGATTCAAGAGCCCTTCTGATGAGCAGGATAAGATGATCAGTATCAAAGGGTTTAGTAATAAAGTCGTAAGCTCCTAGCTTCATAGCGTTTACAGCGGTTTCAATTGTGCCGAAAGCGGTCATCACTATAACCGGTACCATGGGATTGTCCTCTTTTATCTCCCTGAGAACATCGATTCCTTCTTTTTTCGGAAGCTTCAGGTCGGTAAGTACGAGATCAAACCGTCCCTTTGAAAACATCTGGATGGCTTCTGCACCATCCCTGGCAGATGCGGTATCAAATCCTTCGGTTGACAGGATTTTACTAAGCATGTCAGCCATGGATTCCTTATCTTCAACAATGAGAATAATATCCTTCTCTGACATTACATCCTCGCTTCCTTTAAAGCAGATCTGCATTGGCATTGGTCATCACTAAGCAACATGCCAAGGACCTTTGACAATAAAATATTTATCGTATCGGTCGACGCTTTCATAGTACTAATGACTTCATCAGTGGTCAATCTGGAGTGAGCAACCCCCGCAGCATGGTTAGTAACAACATATACACCTGTATAACATATTTCAGCCTCTCTCACAAGAGCTGCCTCAGGCATCGCGGTCATTCCAACAATATTTCCACCCTGGTTTCTGAACATTGCTATCTCAGCAGATGTTTCTAGGCGTGGCCCTTCGACAGCAACGTATACTCCGGAGTTTAACACCTGAATCCCCGCCTTATCAGCCGCATCAATGAGAACTGATCGGAGACGCGCACAATAAGGTTCGGTAAAATCTATATGCACTACTTGTTGCTCATCAAAAAAAGTGTTCTGTCTTGATCTGGTAAAATCTATGATCTGATCCGCAATGATGATTTTCCCTGGTGCGAATTCGTTCGTTATTCCTCCGACAGCACTTATAGAGATGATGTCGGTTACCCCACTATCCTTTAAGGCCTTGATATTAGCACGATAATTTACCTTATGGGGCGGAATCGAATGATCATTGCCATGACGGGACAAGAATATAAACTCTTTACCATTATAACCATATTTTTCCAGTCGTCCTGATGGCTTGCCAAACATGTTTTCACATGACATCTTATCGATTAACTCTGAACCGTCCAATCCGGAAAATCCGCTTCCAGCAATTATACCTGTCATTTATCCCTCAATAATATGGAAACTTATCGTAATTATTGAAAATTATAGCAAGAATTCCAAAAATCTTGCACGCATAGAAAACATTCTGCAGATCTGTTGCTATGATATAATCATGTAGTTTTTTAGCGCAGAGGAATTTGACTTGCTTACTCTTGACGAATCCATTATTAAAAAAATGCTTGCAAAAGCGACCTCATCTGAAGCCTTTTACTCGGATATCTTTGCCGAGCAACGGGTAGCAACATCAATAGTTCTTGACGACGGAAAAATTGAAAAAATATCATCGGGACGTGATTCTGGAATTGGAATACGCACCCTTTTCGAAGATACATGCCACTATGCATATTCTAACGATTTTTCCGGAAGCGCATTACTCGAGCTGGCATCTTCTGTTTCCCCCAGGGGGAGAAATGAAAGAAGCCGCTCAATGAATCTTATGAAAGAAAATCCGTCTCTTTCCCTTCCAATTGAAAAGCCGCCGTCTGAAATACCGTTGAAAACGAAAATCCGCCTACTTCAGCAAGCCGAGAATGCCGCTCGCAAATTCAGTCGCGATATCAAACAAGTCACCATATCATACAGCGACTTAATTCAGGAACTTTATATTGCAAATTCAAATAAGAACTCAGTCTCTGAAAGTCGATCATACATGCTTTTTTCCATTAATGTCGTTGCTACTGATGGAGACTCGATACAGACAGGTCGGGAAACATCCGGGGGGATGATAGGGTTTGAGCTATTTGAAGAACTTGATATTGAGGAATTGTCATTACGTGCCTCGGAGCGAGCCATTCGAATGCTTTATTCGAAGAATGCTCCATCAGGTAGAATGCCCGTTGTTATTTCCGCTGAAGCAGGAGGTACAATGATTCATGAAGCTATTGGTCATGGTCTGGAAGCAGATCT
>MUGD01000067.1 GCA_002900555.1 Thermoplasmata archaeon M9B2D
AGACTGCCAATTTGGATGTAATCCGAATACTCCCGATCTTCTATGTGACGATTGTAGTACACGCGCGTTGAATGGAAAGAAGCTCGAATCGTCTACAAGGAAAATGCGAGTTGTCAATTTGCCTTTATCAACAACAGAGGATCGCCTAATAGGCGCCCTAGATATCGAGCGTGTTCTTCAAGAAGGCATCCGCGCCTTTAAACCAGGAATACTTGCAGAAGCTCATCAAAATGTCCTTTATGTCGACGAAGTGAATCTCCTACCAGACCACCTTGTTGATGATCTTCTTGATGCAGCGGCAACGAAAATTAATACGATTGAACGAGAGGGCATCTCAATCTCACATCCTTCCAATTTTATCTTGATTGGGACAATGAATCCGGAAGAGGGTGAGCTGCGTCCACAACTACTGGACCGTTTTGCCCTACACATTGCAGTAGGATCAAATCACTCCATCGAGGAACGTATGGAACTTGTCAGACGAAATCTTGAGTTTGAAAGGGCTCCCGATAAGTTCAGAGAAGATTGGTCAGATGAACAGCTAGATCTCGAAAAGAAAATACTTAATGCTAAAGAACTCCTCGAATCTGTGGAGCTTGATGATATTAATTTGCGTGCAATAGCGATGGCATGCGATGCCCTTGAGGTCGATGGTGTTCGACCTGACATTGTAATCAGTAAGACTGCTATCACCCATGCAGCATTTCAAGGTCGTTCATATGTAGATCTTGAAGACATGAAGATTGCATCCCAACTTGCTCTCAGTCACAGAACAAGACGAGGAGGTCTCCTAGAGCCTCCTTCCCCTGATGATATTGACAGAGCAATAACCAGAGCAATTGAGGTTTCAAAGAAGAAAGATCGACGAAAATCACCAACCGCAGTTCCACAAGAAGATACCGATTCTTCTGAAAAGGAAGAGAGGCGTAGCGGAGGACGCTTCGGTAGGCAGTCCACTTTTGCCCAATTCGGAAGGCAAGAAGGCAAAAAAAAACTCCGGGAAAAATAAGAAACCCAGCTGGAAATCCCATTAAGGGAACTATATGCGCCATTATGATGGTTGCAGTATTTTCATACTTCCTATGGATTTTTGTAAGTCCGATTAACTGGCTATTTGGCTATTGGATTCTTCAATTTCCACCTCTCCATGTACTGCTTATTGATACAGTCATCTTCATCCCTCTCATGTGGCGATTAATACGTAAATGGCTTGAGGTCATGACTCGACGAAATAGTGGACCCACAGCAGGAATTGACACTGTAGAGCCTGGAGATGCAAAACCTGAAGACGGTGATGAGTGGGGGCTTGCTACGAGACCTTACAAACCAGAAAAGCCAAGTCTCATTACTGGACCAAAATCTGAAATCCGAGATTCACCATTTGGTTTGGATGATGGATTCTTTGTTAAATTACCAGATATAGATACTGGAGAAGAGATCTTTGATACTGCCAAGCTTCAGAAGAGGGCTATGATCCGTTCAAGAGTTACAACTGGGGGTTGGATTAACAAACGTGTGAGTTCACGAGCAATGGGCTCTCTCAAAGCCTCCGACACATTAAAACAGGGAAGACCAATTCGTTTCCGTATTCCTTCTCATGAGATAAGTAATATCCATATTCCCGCTACGGTTATGACAGCAATTGCACGATCTGGTCGTATGCTTGAACTACCAATACGGATAGAGCGAGAAGATATACGCGAGAGTATGTTCACGGGGAAAACACCTTTGACAATTATCCTTGTTATTGATGTAAGTCTGTCAATGAAAGGTAGTATGGAGGAAGTTAGGCAATTTCTAGAACGTATTGAGCGTGAAACCCGTGGATCAAAGGATAGAACTGGGATTATTGCATTCAAAGATAGTGGAGCAATTGAAGTCCAAGCTCCAACCACAAATTGGAATAAGATCTATCGAGCTCTGGGCCGCTTGAAAGTTTCTGGACTGACACCGCTTGCAGAAGCCCTCCGGAAAGCAATGGAAACCATTCAAAGGGAGCGTATGAGAAATCCTAACATCGAACCGCTTTTGATTATTGTTTCTGATTTTTCGCCTAATATCCCATTGGCACAATCTGCTGGTCCAGGACATGACCAGTATACACCGGTCCAAGACCTCATTCGAACATCTCGATTGATACGAAAAGCCAAGATTCGATTGGCTGCAGTTAACGTCGATCCTGAACAGAGCAAATGGCCTAGATTCTTGAAGCGCCCCTACCATGAGGCTCTTGAATTAGCTACAATGTTAAGAACTCGCAAGGAGGGATTTAGTGATCCCATTGAAACTATTCTTGCAATCGATGAATTTCGGAAGTCATTCGGTGCGTATCTAGTCGCTCGTTCTGGTGGAGGACGAGCATATCTTTCACGTGATCTAATGAAAGAAAGGTCTATACTGAAGGCATTATTGAGTACAGGTCGTTCAAAATCACGCCTCCGTGAAGAGGATTTACGAACTGTTGATGCTTACCTTCCCGAATGATCTGACAGTTTTGCATTCTCGATTAGATTATTAACAGAAGCAAAGCCATTGACACATGCGCATGGCTGATAGATGTCTTCTGTCATAGTGAGCGAGGAGAGTCCCGAATGGGCTTCAATGAATTTGCTTTTCATGCACCAGACACAAGTCGTGCGCACCTGCCAATTGGAGGAGTATATTGAATGCTTCCAGGTAAAGTGCCACCGGAAATTCTCAGCAGAATTGTCTTCACGCACCTCGGAGTATTGGATTCATCTGTAATTCTTGGACCAAGACTCGGAGAAGATGCCTCGCTTATTCAAATTGATGAACACGTAATAGTTGTTTCCACAGATCCTATTACTGGGTCCAAGGAAGACATAGGCTGGCTGGCTGTTCATGTTAATGCAAACGATGTTGCAACCTTTGGAGTGGCTCCCAGATGGTTCTTAATTTCAATTCTGTTGCCTAATGGAACTACGCCTGAGGAGTTAGGAAAGATAATGGAACAGATAGACAATGCCGCCAAGACATTGAACATTGCTGTTGTGGGGGGTCATTCTGAGATAACGGAAAGAATTGACCGACCAATTATTGTGGGCTTTATGATGGGGATCACAAAGAAAGATCAGTTTGTTACGTCAAAAGGGGCACAACCAGGAGATGCATTGCTGATGACCAAGACTGCGGCCATCGAGGGAACTGCTATTCTTGCCAACGAGGGATATGAGACGCTCACTAAAACAATTGATGATCGTGTTATTAAAGCTGCAAGCAAATTAAGAGAGCAGATCAGCGTTGTTAAGGATGGAGTTCACGCTTTTGGAACAGGTTATGTTCATGCAATGCACGATCCAACTGAAGGAGGACTTGCAGGTGGAATCCATGAATTATGTGATGCAAGCACTCTTGGATTTGAGGTTAATTACGACAAGATTCCTATAGCCACACCAACTAGACTCATTTGTGAGGAACTTCAGATTAATCCTCTTGAACTCATCAGCAGCGGAACAATGATTATGAGTTGCTCTCCAGAAAATGTGGAATCTCTTATTACAGCTATGAAAAGCGAAGGGGTTGATACCACAGCTATTGGTTCTCTGACAAGTGATCCTAAGCACAGGAAGATGCACATCGATGGAAAGACCATAGATTTAGAAAGACCCACTACTGATGCTCTTTGGAGTGGTCTAAGAAAGATCAATCCGACATGAATTTCTTTAGACTCTCGATGTCTTCATCATGAATAAACTCGATTTTCACAGGTGACAATGAAATATTGTTGTTTACTGACACCTCATAAGCATCAGTGCCCTTCATGGCATCCTTTTCAATGCCCAGATACCAATAATACGGACGACCATTGGGATCCAATCGTCTTTCCACCTCATTATGCATTCGAATCTTTGTTGGCTTTGCAATCACTATCTTGCTTTCTGCGGATAGTTGAACAGGGAAGTTGAGATTAAGCAAATCAATACCTTTTGGCATCCCTTTCTTAAGTACCCTCATCACTAGTTCTCTTGTGATTCCGCAGATATCTGTACAGTCCTGTGTTGAACCTGTTGAGTCAAACCATTCCTGTGGGGATGCTTGACGTGAAACTGCAATTGCTGGAATCCCTTGTATTGCAGCTTCAAACGCTGCACCTACTGTTCCACTTGTGAGCATGCTTTGGTATCCCAGATTCGCTCCTGTATTTGGGCCCGAAACAAACAGATCAATGTGCTCATAGAATGAAGAAGCAAGGATGACAGAATCTGCAGGAGCTCCATCATGACTCACGAAGCTGTATCCATTCATCTCATGTTGTTCAGTGATTCTAATCGGTCTTGTAAGCGTAAGTGCTTTTCCAGATGCACTACGCTGACTATCGGGAACAATGACAAAAAGCTCTACATCTTTGCTCAATACTTCTGCAAGTTTCAGTAATCCCTCACTTCGTGGACCATCATCATTAGTCAAGCATACTCTTGGCAATTAACTTAACTTCCTTTATGGATTCTTTTCAACCTGAGATAATTGCCTGATAAGAGTGATGATACGTAAAAAGAGAGGTTGTGAGAGCACAATATGCTCCCACTCCCGGCATCTAGAATTGTTCTGTTTTACAAGTCGTAGCCTTTGAGGGTCTTTCGCTTGTTCTCATTTGTCCTCTTTGCAGCGGCGTCAAGCATCATCTCGATTTTCTTATCGACAGCGCCATAGAAGTCACCGCTGACCTGAAGGTTCTTTTTCTTAGCATAGTCCTGAATTGCTTTCTTAACGACAAAACTCATTGTCTCTATCAATCCTCCTTAGAGTTGCTCTAGAAGGCGCGAAAGTCGTATATAAGGCTTTACAGAGAACGCAATTAAGTGGCGCTTTTTGGCTATTTTAGTGAATTTGCGCATTTTTGAGAAAAAACAACAAAAAATCTCGCTCTTGCACACTTTCCACTGCTCATTTCTTGGCCATGCATAGCATACTCTTCATTCGATAATAAAATCCTCAAAACATCTAAAAGACAGGTTCTCGTAATGTTCGCAAGGCTTTGGACCCCGAGGTGAGTATGAAGATTGAGGTACGCTCATGGAATCATAATGGGAGCTATAATCCCCGGAATAATATTCTTGGGTGCGGCAGTGATCAATATTGCTGGAACCCTTACGAGTGCCCCTACTTGGGATGTCTACGTGATTTGGTTCTTCATAAGCATCATCTTCGCGATTAGCTTGCCGCTGATTATCTATTTGGCTAAGAGAGATTTCTTCAAGGAGTTTCTGATTTATGAAGCTGGAGGATTTGGACTATTTAGTCCGCTTTGGTTATTCTTCGGAGCTGAAATCTCTGGGGTATCTTGGACAGATTTGCTATTGTACGGAATTACATCAGGATTAGTTGGTCCGGGTCCAAATGGTACTATAGTAGGAATTGATGTCCGCAGCATATTCCTGATTCCTTTTCTCATCTTGTCTTTCATTTTAGGGTTAATATTCCTACGACCTTCCTTTATTGCACGACATAGTGGGCCAAGAGAACTACCTGAGCTAACAGCACTAAAGGAATCAACTGTAGAATCCGAAGAAATAGCTATTGAAGCTGAGATGCCTGATGTGGTGCCACCTACTAAAACTGTTGATAGTGTTGCAAATCTCAGAGAGGTTCTAATAGAGTTAGGGACAACAGACCCCATCATTAATTTAATTTTGAACTCGGGAATTGGAACTACGACAGAACTTGTGGCTACAAGTCCTGATCAACTAGCAAACATTTCTGGTCTTGATAGACGCGCTGCTGAGAATCTGCTGATTTCCGTTCAGAAGAAGCTATGGTTCAGTGATATCTAGTTCCGGATTACTCAGAGAAATCAAGGCATCAAGAGCCACTGCCACAAGATTATCAAGAGGCGGTTTACCCATTATCTTGGCTTCCTTGTCAACATTCTCTCCTATGACAACACAAGCACAGCCAACTTTAACGCCCCTAAGATGACCAATCACAAAAAGTGTCGCAGATTCCATCTCAGTGGCTAATACTCCTGCATCTCTCATTGCTCCCCACCTTTGTCGCATTTCCTCAGGATTTGTGACATATGACGGATGTTCGCTATAGAATGCATCTTTACTATGACCAATCCCAACATGGAATCGGATGTTTCTAGTCTTTGCTGCAGTATAGAGCGCTCCAACCACATCTGGGTGAGCAATCGCGGGAAATTCAATAGGCACATACTGTCTTGATGTTCCTTCATCACGAACTGAGCCTGTGAAGATTACAATATCACCTGTGCCAACATTATGACTAATTGCGCCAGACGTTCCAACTCGAATGAAAGTCTTACATCCGACTTTTACCAACTCTTCAAGAGCTATCGCCGCTGAAGGGCATCCAATCCCTGTGGAGCATACACCTACTGGAACTCCTTTCCATATGCCCTTAAAACTCCAATACTCTCTACGTTTCGCAATCTCTGTTGGATGTTGAAAATAATCCTCTGCTATCTTTTTGGCTCGATCGGGATCGCCCGGTAGTAAAACTAATTCCGGAATCTCGCCGTGAGCAATTCCAATATGATATTCCTTGTCTGGCTCCATGTCACAACCAAGAAATTGGAGAATGAGGCTGAGAAAAGGGTTTCGAAATCCACATACCTACTGAATACTAATTTCATTTATCAGGCAGCAACATTCGATTCGCAACTCCTCTTGATGCCTAAGATGATTTGCTATCAGAGTGTTTCTACTAGAGTATTCACAATATTGTAACATAGATTCTGGTGTTCTTTACCGAATATTTCTGTGTTCACAGTGTTTGAAGCCACTATCTTCTCATTACACTTTTCAATTAGTCGCTCAAGAAGCTCCTCTCCTCTCTCTAATAGTGGGACCACGTGAGCTACTGCTAGGACCACTTCTTTTGCTCCTTGCTCTAGCAACCTGTCTCTGGCTTTTAGAAGTGTGCTTCCACTTTTGGTCAAATCGTCGATGACAACTACATTCAATCCCTTTACATCAAGATCACCATGAAGCTCTACCTTAAAAGAATTCGTTCTACTCTTACCATAACCATCGATTTTGTACCGTTCCTGTGCACCTTCATCTGGTGCTACAACTATGCATTCTTTGAAGCCAAATTCTTTTTTCGCAAATTCGACTAGGTCTGGTACTACATCGATTATCTTGTAAAGTCCCTTATCCTTCAGTTCCCGAACCCATTCCAGACTATCGGGAGCATGCGGACTCACGACGTGAACTTTGTTGCACATCTTTGAAATCGTTTCAATAGCCCATCTCCCTGATGATGCCTCACCTGTTTCAAAGGACTTGTCTTGCAGAGCAAATGGTTGAAATGTAAGAACGACTTCAACACTTTTTGGTGGTGGGACTGGTTTACATGTATATTGCTTATGTCCAATCTTTTCTACGTGAAGTGGCCTAGATAGCATGTCTAGCAGAAGTAGTAATTCAACAACACGATCTGATGTGCTGTATTGCTCGTTTTCTGCTGGACCTGAACCTGTGCAACTTTGGACAATGATTACCCTTCGACCAGAAAGTTGTTCTACTTTTCCTATTTTGACATAGATGTCTGCATTTGGAAACATACGCTTGTAATCATAATTCAAGTCAGAAGTATAAACTCGGAATCCGAGCTCTTCATATCGACTTTGAAGATGCTCTGCACCGCTTGCTAAGACAACATCATAGTCCTTCATTGAATAGACCGCCGAGTGTGGCCGAAATTAATACCCTAAAGAGGTTTGCCCCTCTGATATGTATTTGACTAATTCCCTTTAATCAGCGTCTTTTGTATTGAAAACATTAAAATGTTTTAACTGCCTAATGATGTTGAGTTTCGGGGCACATCAATATAAACTCAGGTGTACAACATTGGTGGAAAAAAAACTGCGTGGTATGATTTTCATTTTCGTTACCTTGTTTGTTTTATTGGCTTCAATATCGTCTTCAGCTATTGCCTTTGAAAATACGAAAAATGTGGTTTCTGATGTGGGAACCTTAACTCTATCAGGAACCACTGGGCCTCTATATTATTCCAATGTATCTGAAGAACACGCGATTTCATGGACCATAAACACAACAACATCTAATTTAATTTCCTACCAACTATTGCACAACGGTACCATTTCAGAGAGCAGAGTTTTGGAAGTTGGAGAGAACAGTGTCATCCACACTATAACGCCGAGTGAACTTGCTTTGGCTGTTCACAACTTCACTCTCGTTGCGACGGATGAAATGGAAACAAAGTCATGGACTGTTTTGGTGACGATTTACTATAGTAGCGCTTTCCATCCAGTAGAAATGACTCCATGGATGTTATTGATAACTGCTGGTTTTGGTTTCTCGGTGATAATTTATCTATCTTACACACAGCGACTAAGAGTGCCAGTATTTACTAGGAAATAAAACAGCAATGTGCATAATCCTTAGAATCAACCACTTAAAGTATGATTTTGAGAGCCTATGTTTAAGACTACTATTGTTGGATGATTTCCGGATCTCTGCGTTTCAGTTTTCACCTTTACTCCTCACTTGAGTAAACCTAAAATGAATGTCCTGTGATGAACCACTGTCATCATAGGGCTGTGGGTTGATTGAGTCTAACCGCGAGAGAACTTTTGCAGCGGCTTGCAGAGGACACTGGCAGTACATACAGTATTATCGCAAGACGAGTTAACCGCATGATGGGAAAGGGAAAAGGTTTACTTGAGTCAGTTCAAGAGATTGCGAAAGAAAACAAATTCAATCCAAAGAAATATCGAATAGATCCTGTGGAGATAGTTGCTGAAACAGAAAAGATTCTTCGTGAAGACTATACACAAACACTCATGATTTCCGCAGTCCTTGGACAAATGGTTGAAGCTCGAGGGAAGAAACGATTTCCTCCACCTGCCTTTTTTGCATTTATCGAAATGCTCTCCATGGTGTCGGATGTACCGCGTGATACAAAATCAGAAACATCGACTGAGATTGAAGAACGTGCGACTCGTGTTATTGAATTGATGACAACACTCGTTTCGCTGATCTGTGAATGGTCTGAGAAAGGAGTCATTGGCGTTGCTACTGATTGTCCTGAATCTTTACGTGAGGTAGCTCGGGCAGTCTTCCGGAAGACGAAGTTACTCCAAGGTGGTCTCTGGACCTGCATATCGTGCGGTAATATTGTTGAAGCAAGAGAAACCAAGGCGCTGATGTGTCTTGATTGTGATAAGAAAATCTCATCCTCTCGCAGTATTGAGGACAGATTTGAATCACTAGGCGGGCGTGACCGAATTGGATATGGACGGACATCTGAATAGAAGTCTTTCTCATATTGATAGATTCAAATCAAGTCCTCTCTCAAGAAGTTCCAATGCTAAATCGACCTCTGATTGATAGATGGATACATCATCCACTTGAAGCACAAGTTCTTGGTCTTTAGACTCTTCCAAGAAAAGAATAACCGGGTCAAGACCCGCGACAGATCCTACACTGATTAAAGGCGCAGTTATTCCATCATAGAAATCCACGCGACCAAGAGGAACATCCATTCGTTTCAGTAATCGATCTCCGCTCTTTGAAAGCACTTGACCACACGTAAGTCCATCGTGAGTAATCATGGTAACAACAAATCTTGTCGGGATATGCCCTCTGATGTAAAACAGCAAATCTGTCATCCAGTCGTATTCTTTTATCATTACATCTCCAAAAATAATCATCAAATCATCAGCAGCCATTGCATGAACTGGCACAACTGGAGCTTTGATATCTACAGGATATCGATTCCAGGAGGAAAAAGCTGGAGAATTGAATATCACAAGACTCTCAAATTCGTTCTTTTCATAGAGCTGTCTGCAAACTGCATGCCCTATTGGATTTAATCCTAAAATGATCGAGTACGATTCAGTAATCTTTCGTTTTTTATATACCTCAAGAATAGGTGAAATCCATTCCTGTTCAAACGTAGGCATTACATTTACCCCGCTTTTTTAATCGAATATGCCTCTAATGACTGTTCGTGTTACTTGAATCACTCTCAAAATAGTAATCACGTAATATTCTCAATATGTGGTTAATCCGATGAATTTATACGGAAGGCTCGTTCGAGGCCGACTCGTCTAACACTACCGGTGAGTGCGAGTATGGACAAATACATAGAAAGTGTATATAACAAAGTTGTCGAAAAAGACCCGGATCAAAAGGTCTTCCATCAAGCTGCATTGGAAGTACTCGAGTCTTTGGAGCCAGCAATCAAGAAGTATCCAAAGTATCAGGAATTCTCAATTTTAGAGAGAATAACTGAACCTGAACGAATAATTCAGTTTCGTGTACCTTGGAAGGATAGAAACGGAAAGATTCATGTCAACAGAGGCTTTCGAATCCAATTCAATTCAGCAATCGGACCATACAAAGGTGGCCTTCGTTTTCATCCTACTGTTACTCAGGGCATTCTCAAGTTCTTAGGCTTTGAGCAAATATTCAAGAATAGCTTGACAACTCTTCCAATGGGTGGAGCTAAAGGTGGTTCTGATTTCGATCCAAAGGGCAAGACCGACGGTGAGGTAGAGAGCTTTTGCGAGAGTTTTATGTTTGAACTCTATCGCCACGTAGGTCAATTTATTGATGTACCAGCTGGAGACATCGGTGTAGGTGGACGTGAAATCGGTT
>MUGD01000286.1 GCA_002900555.1 Thermoplasmata archaeon M9B2D
AAAAAACTCCTTTCTCAGATTGTTATCCACGATTCCCTCAACTCGCAAACATTATAGAAAACATAGTGTCCTTAAAATCTCAGCGCTTAGACGTCCCGATTCTGTATGGTTTCGAGAATCTTGGAGTAATCCGTGATGCACTTTCTCAGTCAATACCCCCTATTGTTTTTATAAATTTATTTCCTATTCTTGGTGAAAACGTCTTCCACTGGGTTGTTATTACTGGGTTAAACGAGGATACTGTATATATGAACGATCCGTACGTTCCGCGAGATTTTTCTCTACGAGAAAAGAAAAATCATCCTGTTCCTTTGGATATTTTTTCCAAATCAATGAGAACGTACACAGGCAGGAGCCTACGTTTTCCTCCATGTGTCGTTTTAGTAAAGAAATAGGTATCCTACCTTACATAATGACTATACGCTAAGCTTAAAAAGTCATAACTCTTTTTTTAATCTACTATGAGGATTCTAATTACCGATGAAATGAGTCTCAGTAACGTTTTTACACCATTTAATCGTTCGTTCCTCTATTCGTTTTCATTTGTACCAACAGTTATTACCGCCCGACAGTTAGCAGCAGTCACCCCTGCATCTCATCATCTGACCATTCAAGAAGGCAATAGTACAATCGATTTCACCGCTGAGTATGATGTCATCCATATCAACTTTAAGACAGCTCTTGCCCCAAGAGCCTATGAAATCGCTGATGTTTTTCGGAAAAAAGGTAAACAGGTTGTGCTAAGTGGCTATCATCCTTCTGCATTGCCCGAGGAAGCAAAACAACATGCAGACAGTGTCATTGTTGGTGATGCGGTGACTCTTTGGCCAACCGTTGTGAACGATATTGAAACAGGATCTCTTCAACCATTTTATACGTCAGTTGATTCTCGTGATTCATTAGTACTTCCTTCCACATATCAGATAAAAATGAAAAGCCTTCAGTTGACAAATTCCATAGAAGCGACACGAGGTTGTCCATACAAATGCGATTTTTGCCAGGATGCAAACATCAGGGACGGTGCTGTCTTTCGGACTCGGTCTCTAGACGATGTTGTCGAGGAAATAGCATCACTTTCGCAAAAAATCTTTTTTTTCACAGATTTTTCGTTAACCATCGATCTCTCGTACACAAAAGAATTGTTTCGACGTATGAAGGGATTGCGGAAGAAGTTTATCTGTGGAGGCAATGTTGATGATTTGGCTGAGGATGACGAATTGCTCCGTCTTTCCCATGAAGCAGGATGTATCGAGTGGATCAGTGGATTTGAGACGTTTTCCCAAGAATCATTAAACGGTGCTCATAAAAAAACAAACTTGGTTCAGGATTATGTACGCGCTGTAAAAAAAATTCATCATCATAGGATGGCGGTCTTTGGCACATTTGTCCTGGGTTTTGACGAAGACACTCCTGATATATTTCATATGATGCAATCACACATTGGAAAACTGGGTATTGATGCGGTGAATTTCGCACTTCTTACTCCTTACCCGGGTACTCCTTTGTTCAGCCGACTGGAAAATGAAGGGCGCATCCTTACAAGGGATTGGTCAAAATATAATCGAAAAAACGTTGTTTTTCAACCAAGAAACATGACCAAAGAACAGCTCGAAGATGGATTTAGAGAAACAACTCGATATTTTAGTTCTCTTGCCAATATGGGATATAGGACAATACGGAGTCTAAGCCTTGGAGCGTATCCCTTTGTTGCAACTTTAGCGGGTAACATGGCACAGTTTATGAAGACCTCATAAAATCTGATGACCATTAACCTCCTTATTTATCGATATTGCATACCTCAGATCCGTGTTCCAAACAAATCTGAATGGTACATTCAATGATATTGTACTTCTGAAAAAGATAATCATTTATTCTTGAAATAACCTCTTCTTGTTTCTCCTGAATTTTACTTTCATTGATTTGTACATGAGCGGAAAATACTAACATATCCGGGGTGATCGACCAGAGATGCACATTGTGCAGTTCTCGTATTTCTGAAAAATTCTTCTTCAGATCATCAGAGATCATATCAATGTTAAGTCCTTTCGGAGACGTTTCGAGCAGTATTCTTGTTGAGTCCTTTAAGACACCCCATGCCCAAAGCAGTATGATTGCAGAAATACCGATACTAACGAACGGATCGATAAACGTCCAGTTGGTAAACATAATAACAACAGCGGCAAAGACAATTCCAACCGATGAGATCGCATCTGCAAACATGTGATAAAAGATACTTTTAATGTTCAAGTCTTCTTTATGGGAACCTCTTAGAATAAGGATACTTGTGAGATTTACCAAAAGACCAATACATGCGATAAGAAGCATCTCTAACCCAAGGATTTCAACAGGATAGAGCAGCCGTAGGATCGCCTCATAGATGATGATTCCAACAATCGCAAGAAGGAACAATCCATTGACAAACGCGGCCAGCACCTCAGCACGATATAACCCAAATGTGCGATGATGACACGGTGGTTTTCGTGCGATGATGATCGCAGCAAG
>MUGD01000068.1 GCA_002900555.1 Thermoplasmata archaeon M9B2D
CATATTAAACCTGTTAATAAGAAAGTGTGGGGCATAATTATTATAGTATTTTCGATACCAAGCGTTCTAACAGGTGGAGGGTTTATCATCGGTTTCATATTAGGTATCATAGGTGGAGCGTTATCACTTTCACGAAAACCTGACGTATAAAGAAAGGTGGGTATATGGTTGAAATTACGGAAATTTCTGTTGTTGTTGCAGCAACAGGTGTTTTGGTTGGTTTTGTTTACTACCTTTTACAGATGAGATATCAGAATAATGTCAAGAGAGCAGACCTACTCATAAGACTTTATTCTGCCACGAACAGCAAAGAAATCGCAGATTCTGCCTGGAACGTGTCACGCCTCCAGGTTAAGGACTATGATGAGTATGTAAAACAATATGGTTCGTTTCTCTCAGAGAATCCTATGCATAGAGATGTGGTAAAAATTCTTGGCATCTATGATCTCATCGGTAGTCTTCTTTTCAAGAAACTCATAGACCCAGACCTTGCCTACAATATTTTGGGTGTTGGCCATACCAAGATGCTTTACGAACGTCTCAAACCAATACTACTAGGAATCAGAAAAGAAACCAATGAACCAGGAGCATACTCTGGATTTGATTACCTCGTTAGGGAACTTACAAGGATGGAACCGCAATTGAAAAAAATAACAGCACTCATGTGGGATGACTCGGAAATACCTTGACAAAGTAAAAAATATTGGTATTGTCTAAGACCATGTCATTTTCATCAACTTAATAATTCGTTTTGATGTAGCAGATATAAAACCACAGTTTTTACTAGTAAATACGAGTCTGAATCTTCCTGCCGTGTAAATATTTATCACGGTGACTATTAATACGGTTCTGAAAACTAAAGACAAAGAATTCTAAGGAAGGTTCAAATCCCTCTCATTTATAGTTATCAAAAGGAATATTTTCCATTTATTAAAAATGTTTTTATAACATTTTATAATTCCATGGGTCATGACAAAAAAAAGATCCATACTAATAACTATGCTTGTTTTCTTGTTGATTATTGCACTAACTGCTGGATGCATTGAAAATAACCAAACACCCAATGAACAAGAAGAAGAACCCTCTGTTCTCTTAACTGTTATTTTTGGTGACTATCAAGCCAATTATACTCTTGATGACATTGAAGCATTGCAGTCATATACCGGCACGGGAGCGTATATTAAAACTAAACTGCTTCCCGACTCTGTTGTCACAGATGATTTGCATGAATACAAAGGTGTTCTTATCACTACTTTATTAGAGCAAATTTCTGCTCTACCTGAACACTACAATATCAGTGTTGTTTCTTCCGATGGTTGGATTACAAATTATACGTTAAATGAAATTCTTGGTTACGTTGATGTTTATAATGAAACAGGAAATATAACAACAACTGAAAAAGCAGTTATGATACTTGCCTATAAAGAGGATGGTTCATATTATTCAGAGATAGACCCTGAAAATGAAACCGGTCCATTAAGGATTGCATTTGTAGGAGATAGCCCTATTTATACACCCTCGGGCCTCTGGTCAAAAATGGTTGTTTCAATCGAAGTTATACCCTGATAATACATGAATTTTGCTATCAAATCAGTTTTCAATTCACCTTACAAGAAATGGATATTTAAAATCGGTTGGTGGCAGTAAATTTTCCTTAATTGTTCGTGGACTGACCCAAGATAACAAATTGAGATATGAACCAGATTTATCGTTTGTCCCAGAGCATCGTGCACCACCAAACGGTTGCTTACCAACAACTGCACCGGTCGGTTTATCATTTATGTAAAAGTTTCCAGCGGTGTTACGCAAAATCTTTGTCTCGGTCACAATTGCTTTGCGATTCTGTGCAACAATCGAATCCGTCAACGCATATTTCGATGTTTGATCACAGATGCGAAGTATTTCCTTAACATCCTTTAATTTGATATTGCCAACGAGGAAACACACTCAAAACGTTCAGGGTAATTAAAAAAACAAGAGGTATCTTGGATTCTCTCTTTGTTGCATTCCTGCATACGTCAGAACTTCTTATTACAAATACTCTCTGCTATCAATGAAAAAAAATAAAAAGAAAGGCGAGGTGTTTACTGTAAATGTTATTTTTTTTGTTTTCGTTTGATGAGTATCCCACTACCAGCCAAACCAATAAGAACAACGACCCCGATAATCCCAAGGACTGGTACGCTTAACGATGACGTTGCCTCTGAATTTGCTGCGGGGTTTGGGCTGATCAACATATCACCAGTATAGTTTTCATAATCAGGTAGTTCGCTGGTTTCGCTATCCTCAACAATTAGATCCCCTGTAGCGATGAGCAGAGGTTCGGCAATTCCTTCAGTATCATCGATAGTATCGATCATCCCCGTATCATCAGGTGCTTGGGTTTCTCGGACAATCGAATCTTCTGCCGAGACGGATGCTGCCGTCATCATTACTAATAGGATTCCTACAATGCTCATCATTGGTTTCCAACTTTTTTTTATTTTCATGGTCTTTCACCTAGGTACCGATATTGTTGGTTTCCACTTATATAGTGTCTTAAAATGTTTGGAAAAAACCGAATAATTACCTTCATTTTTTTTATTTTTTTCCAATTTTTCTTAGATGGAAGGAGATTTCATAGAATAACATGAAAATGAAGGACGACAGGATGAAATGAAATGGAAAAAATCCCTGGTTCATCATTTATTCCAAATATTTTTCATAGTAAATTATCAGTATGATTAAATTGAAAATCTTTATGGATGTATGTTAACTTTTTATCTTATTTTTTTCAACATATCCTAAAAAATTGTTTTCTTACACTCGATAGGCGATATAGATATCTGCCTCAATCATCACGCCCTCTTTATAGAAATGATGCACAAAGTACACATTGCCCAGAGAATCAAGGGTTGGCTCCCCAGCAAATTGAGAAATAATCAGTTCCGGTGATTGCCAGGTTGCATTCACTTTTTCTGATCGAAACACAGCAGGGGTCCCAAGATAGGTCCTGGTGAACCACAGTTCCTTACCATCAACTGACAGATATGGATAGCCTTCATCCTCAGCAGAATTAATCGCTTCTATATTCACCGGTATCTGCCATTCACCTGCGACTTTTGTTGACATCCAGATATCACGTTGTCCTTTACCCCCTAGGCGAGATGAATGAAAATACAGCTCATCACCCTGGATATGCAGTTCTCCAACCTCATAGTCCTGGTTGAACTCTGCTTTTTGCCAGTTGATCCATTTTTCTTCAACGTATTGGGCAGAGAACCAGTGAACACCGCTATATCCTTCTCGTGCTGAGCAGAACCATAAGATGTTTTCATCAACACAGGCGCATCCATCTAACGCAAGTTTTCCAACATCCTGAAGCACGACCCGCTTAGGGTCACTCCATGTCCCATCAATTCTTTTCGAGACATAGATACCGGTGACCCCATCAAGAAGCTGTCTCTCAGGTGGTACAGAAACATCAGGAGTGAAGAAAAAATACAACTCAGAACCATTATTTGTGATAAACGGTGAGTCTTCAGCCCCTGCAGTGTTCAGCGGACCTGGGAGTGGCACTGGAGCTGAAAACTCGTTAGAATGAGAATTGGGAGGATATGAATCATTTGCTGGGATTATCTTTACTGCTGATGATGGGATTGTACTTTCTCTGGTAGGCAGGATATCGGAATCGGTGTTTTCCCCTTGCATGCATCCAGTGATAAGGAAAATCCCTGTGAGTAAAACGATAACGAGGAGGTGTCTTTTCATGGAGCATCACGTATCAAAATTAGTCACATGCATAGCGTTCGAGTTCATAACTTTTCTCTGGGCGTCTGTTTTTCCTTTGTGCTCGTTGGATGAATTGACCGCAGTTGCTTCCAATCTGATTTTCCTCAAGAACACCGATGCTTAGGATGACCTCATAGCCGTTTTGTTGTAACCGTGTTAGAAGTCCTTTTGCAGACGCGCGGTTGTTTGGGTCTATCGCCGACAGAAAACCACCTTCATGCGATCGAATGGTCGGGTTCATTGGAGTTAATTTTATGAGAAAACAATCTGGGGTAAAATAGGTTGAAAGCCTTTCGACATCAATGGGAAACCCTTGGATTGGAGCGAAATTAAGGGTTATTTTTTTATCGCCGTTTTCGGGCTGGTAGAACCGTTTGCCATAGGCTGCGATTTCCTCAAAAGACCATTTTTTCACAGGAATTAGTTCATCTCGCTTCATCGTATTGGTGGTATGAAGGGAGAATTGGAGCTGGAACCGACCCTGCATGTAGTATCGCTCCTTTATCCTCAGAAGCCTGTCAAAAAACCTTCGAGACGTCCTTGTATCAGGTGCAACTGACGAAACCGAGATATGTAATGTTTGCGAGTCATATCGTCTTGGCAGCTCCAGTAATGCATTCAGTACAGCAGGATTAAGTGAGGGTTCCCCCATTCGTGCGAACTGGATTTTGAATTTCGACGTTCTTGGTTTTCCTTCTGGAAACCGTCGACGCACCATATAATCGATTTGAGAAAGAATCTCCTCAGTGGTCAGGCACCCTGAAAAATCACCACCAGCGTCACACATTTTACATCCGATAGGGCATCCATACATAGACGACACAATCAGAACCCATTTCTTCTCGAGTGGAAGCGGAGGTTGAACTGATTCGACACATTCGACGAGATAGCTTTGGCCGGTTTTTTCAATTAACTGCTGTTCCCGTAATTGTACCACGTACACCTTGGCAAGGTCATTCCGCCCGTACTCCGCAAGAATCTTCATGGGATTCCTCCCTTGTCTTTGAGATAACGCAGCACCTTCATCGCTGCATGGATACCATCCCCCACAGCGATTGCTGTCTGTCGATATGTCCCGCGTAAAACATCCCCAGCAAAATACAATCCCGGTAGAGACATCTGAGGAACACATGAACAATCATTGATGTATTTTGTGAGGTTTGTAGAAAGAAACGAGATGTTCGGGTCCCTTCCACAAGCGATGAGAATGAAATCAGCAGAAAACTCATTTTCATGGGGATGCTGTCGACATTCAAGCGTGAGACCTTTGGATGTCTTACGTATTTTTTCTATAACACACTTGGTATGAAGCACCGCTCCTTTTTTTTGTACTCGTTGTAAAAGCAGCGGAAGACAGACTGGGTCCGAACGGGAGAGAATCGTCACCTCATGCCCCCTAGCTAAAAGGGTCAGGGCGTAATCAAATGCGATGTCCCCTCCGCCGATGACAATGATTCTTTTTTTTATTTTCTTTGCTTTCCTAATGACGGTGAATGGTTCGTAAAAAAGACGTGTCCCTTCAAGGCAGACTGCACCGTTGATTTGTATTTTTTTTGGGTTGGTCCCCGAGGCGATGATGACAGCACATGACAAAACGGTTTCTCCCTGTCTTTGAATGATAAATGCATCATTCCTCTGATCGATGCGTGTAACCTCAGCTTTTACGATAGGTACCTTAAACCTATGCAGATGTTTTACAAACAGATCCGTGAGATTGATCCCAGTGATACCCTGGGGAAAGCCAGGGTAATTCTCAACAAGATGTGCGTATCTCAGAAGACCACCCGGCTGCTGTTTCTCAAAAACAACAGGAGTGAGGCCTGCTCGTTTGAGGTAGATTGCTGCAGCAATACCTGCCGGGCCAGCACCAAGGACTGTTACTTCATTTCTTTGATCCATGTACAGACCTCCCCGAAATCGCTTTGAATCAGAAGCGGTCGCATCGGTTACGAAGAACACGTCATAATTTCTCATAAATGCGTCCCGTGCGGTGGTTTCACAGCAGAGATGGGTCAACACTCCGGTGATAACAATGCTTGTCACCTGGTGATTCCTTAGAGTCGTATCAAGATCTGTTCCAAAGAACGCGCTGTACTGTGTTTTTCTAATTACAGGTTCCTGCGGTAGTGGGTCAAGTTCTTTCGTGATACGCGCCATTTCGTTGTCATCATACAGGACATCTTTCCACCAGCGGCCCATAGCTCCAGGGTGTTCTGTTCGTAGTAAAGCATATCGAGTAAAAAGAACAGGTAGAGATCGCTGTCGGAATATGCTGATTAGATGATCGATGTTTTGTAGTATCGACCGTGCATCTTTGAAGTACGCATGGGAGGAGGGATCGCAGAAATACTTCTGCATGTCGATGACCAGTAATGCCGATGTCTGGGGTTGAAATTCGATTGTTCTGCTCGTACCTGCTTGTTTTTTTTCATTCTGTTTGCTCGTATTTGACGTCGACATTGCTGTTTTCCCTCAATAGCTTCTGTTGTTTCCTGGTTTGTGAGGCTGGAAACATAAAAAAAACAATGCCTCTTTTCTTACGAGGATATGCAATGAAGAATAAAAAAGGTACTGGTCCAAGGATTTGATCCTTTTTTTAAAACAGATGAGAAGCAGTCCTATAGGTGATGGAAGACCAATAATTACTTAACATCACAGGAATTGTGTGGACGGTGCGATACCATGTCCATTGAGCAGATTAAGGTCGGGTATGATAACTTCAGTTATATCGTGTATTGTACTGTGCATAGAAACGCAGCGGTTGTCGACCCTGGTTTTGACGCAGCAAGAATCCTTCAGTTTCTTGAATCGAAAAAATTGGTGTTGGAGTATATCATCCTTACCCATCACCATAGTGACCATACCGCTGAGACAAAGCGCCTTAAAACACTGTTTTCTTCATCGAAAGTTGTCGCTTCCAAGGAAGACGGGGAAAAATTACCGATAAAACCCGATGTTGTTGTAAACGATGACCGTCAAGTACAGCTTGGAACAGTCCATCTTGATTTCCTTCTGACTCCCGGTCATACGAAAGGCGGTATCTGCATTCTAGTGGATAAAAAAGCGTTGTTGACGGGTGATACTCTCTTTATCGGTGATTGTGGGAGAACGGATTTGCCGGGGGGTAGTCTTGCTGAGATGTTTACGTCTCTGCATGAAAAAATCATGGGTCTACCTGATGAGCTTATCATCTATCCAGGACATGATTACGGTGAGAAACCCTTTGATACTCTAGGAAATCAAAAACGAACCAATAAAACGTTACGTGCAAGGAATCTTACGGAGTTCTCACTGATCCCCTGAGATATTATGCGTTACGATATCATGGGACATCACTTTGATATCACAACCTTCATGCACATCAGTACGGTCATGGATACAAATATGTAATACCTCCTGCATTCTAATGCCTCTTCGTATCGCAGGTGATTTGAAGCAATGAATTCAGATAAACACACAAACATTTCTCAGGTAAGCATACAAAGAAGCACCTACGACAATATCGATTTACAATCGCTTATACATCCTCTTGGTGGCATGAAACACTACATTTCGAAAGGGGATCATGTCCTTTTAAAAACCAATCTCCTCATCCCAAGTGACCCGAAAAAAGCAGTGGTGACCCATCCTGCAGTCATACAAGCGATTGCCCAGAGTGTTTTAGAGACGGGCGGCATTCCTTTCATCGGTGATTCCCCCTCTGGTCAATTTACGAAAAGACGACTTGAAAAAGCGTATCAGAAATCAGGATTGGTCCCCATAGCAAAGGAGCTTGGAATCACGCTAAACTACGACACAAGTATCACAAAAATCACCATCCCTCAGGGGAAGAAATTAAAAAAAACCGTGTTCTGTAATTATGCTTTGCGCGCTGATAGAATCATCGCAGTCCCAAAGATAAAGACCCATTCATACATGATTATGACCCTTGCGACCAAAATAATGTACGGTGCGATACCAGGTTTGACAAAGGCAAAGTATCATTCCCTTTTCATCAGAAGAACCGCGTTTGCAGATATGCTTCTTGATGTACTGTCTGTCAGAAAACCAGATCTCATCATCATGGATGGCGTGGTCGGTATGCAGGGAGACGGCCCCTCAAGTGGCTCGCCTGTCGACCTTGGTTTACTACTGGCCTCAGAAGATGCAGTCGCACTGGACCTTGCGATCCTTAACCTCCTTGGAATAGAACCGGTTCGCATACCTACACTTCGGCAAGCAAAAATCAGACGCCTCTGGCCATCCCAAATACAGTACCCACTGTTATCTCCCGAAAACGTCCGCTATCAGGATTTCCAGTTACCTTCAAGTGCTCTTCCTCTGATGTCTATAGCAAAGAATCGTCAATGGCCACTACCAACAGAGAAATGCACGGCCTGCGGTGACTGTGTAGAGATTTGTCCAAAGCAAGCCATCCAGATAAGACACAAACGTGCGGTCATCGATTACACAAAATGCATCGCTTGTTACTGTTGCCATGAGATCTGCCCCTACGAGGCAATAAAACTCGAAACAAGAAAACAACAGTGACTTCCTTATTTTATAAGAGTAGTATCAGATATTTTTTTGTTACACCTCATGGAGATTTCCCAGGGTCCTTAAAATCAATTCAGGCAGCGCAGGATGGATATGCATCCCATGGGAAATAAAAGCAATGTTTCCCCCTAGTGCCATCGCATTGATTACTTCCTGGATGAGGAGAGACGCATACGGACCGATAATATGAAACCCAAGGATCTTCCCGGTATGCTTCTCGATAATGGCTTTCGCAAACCCCTCCTGCTCCATCATCGCCTCGCCTTTCGCCACATCTGAATATCGTGCGATGCCAACAAGAATCTCAGAACGTTTTTTTGCTTCCTCCTCGGTTAACCCAACAGCCGCAATCTCTGGATAGGTAAAGACCGCGTATGGAATCATTTGGTAGTCCAGTTTTGTTTTCTTCTCATGGAACGCGTTGTTCCATGCAATCATCGCCTCCTCGTTTGCCACATGTTTAAACATTGCTTTTCCAATCGCATCCCCAAACGCCCAAATGTTCTTCTTACTGGTCTCTAGGTACTCATTGACCTTGATATATCCACGTGCATCGGTTTGAACTTTGGTATTTTCGACTTTTAGCAGGTCTGCGTTGGATTTCCTTCCTGCTGCGACGAAGATCTTCTCAGCAGAGATGGTGATCTCTTTACCCGAGGGGTTCTCATTGCCTCGTACAACACACTCATGTCCCTTCTGGTGTACCTCGAAGACCTCGGTGTTAAGAAAAATCTGCATGCGTTTGGCTAATTGTTTTTTCAAAACCTCTGATATCTCAGGCTCCGTGTTGGACAGTAACCTGGTACCCCGCTGAAATATGGTGACATTTGTCCCAACCGCGGAGAAGAAATGAGCAAACTCCATAGCGATATATCCCCCTCCGATGATTATCAGACTTTGTGGTTTTTCTTGTAAGGAAAACACATTCTCATTGGTCAGATATGGGATAGAATCGAGGCCTTTTACCGGAGGAATAAGTGGCCGTGCACCAGAACCAAGAAAAATTTTTTCACCTTTAATCTCCTCATCAGACACCTGCAGTGTGTACTCGTTTGTGAAATAACCGGTGTCATGATAGTAATCAAGGTTCTCTGACTGGGAAATCCCCTGTTCCATCGCTTGGTGGCTCTCTTGGATCGGGCGTTTGATACGTTTCATAATCACTTGAAAATCAATCTCCTTTATTTCCGCGGTTATCCCCAGTTTTTTCGCCTCAAGAATCTCCATGATTCTGTCAGCTGGATGGATCACCATCTTGGAAGGGATGCACCCTACGTTAAGACATGTTCCGCCCAGCGATCCTTTATCCACCCAGGCAACCTTTTTACCATGGGATAGCGCTGCATCGACAATCTCCCCGCCAGATCCACTTCCCACGACAATGACATCGTATTTTTTCATCTAATCCTTCTCCTTTATTTCTGTATCATTTATCTTTTTTATCTCCACAGCGACTTCATTTCTTCGTAAAAAACCAGGGGTAAATGGGCTGTTGTAGCGCATCAAGACCGGATCTGCGTTCATCTTCATTGCTTGTTCTTGTAGCATAGTTGTAAGTCTCTGTAGATATCTTTCTACTACGGCATGTGTCGTACGGCCACCAAAACGGAGCACCGCCATTTCTTTTTCAGGTTGTATCTCGATTTTTACTGCAGGATTTGTCGGAACAGGGACCGTCTCCTTTGTATACGATGAAGGAATAGCAAAGGCCATGTAATTGTTTTTTGTAATCACTGGTGCAGTCATTGCAATTTTTTCAGAGGTGATGACTGGTGCGGTCATTGCGATTCTGCGCCGTGTTTTGTTTTCACCACTGATATATCGAAAAAGGTGACTAAAGCCAGAATCATCAGAATTGTCCTGGACAACCGCCAGGATCACCTCAGGATATCTACGTATTTCAAGTTGCCCTATTTTCTTTACGATGGTGTATGGTATTTCTTGTGTCATCACTTGTTTTGAATACCGTTATGATATATATGCCTGTGGTTACAATCCAATAAGACGTGGACTGATGGTTGCGTCAATTGAGACAGGGATCGCTTGATTCACCCCTGCAATCGAAAAATTCCCTTGGAGTCTAATAACAAACCAATCGGGGAACAGTTTCCCGGTCCCCGCGGTTACCAACTTTAGATACGGAAGAAGAATCTGTGTTTCAAGGTTATCCTGTTTTTCTGGTTCAAGTGTGGAGGGTTCCATGGGTTTTTGAGCGATTACTTTTTTATTTTCACCAGTCAATCCATAGACGCTACAGATGAGGTCATGGGCTTGTAAGGGGATTTTACTTGGATTATATAGCGCTAATCCTATGGTTGTCAGAAGCCCGCGGAAACGTACCTTCGCATCAAGAGAAAGAGTAATACTTAATGACTCGTTGTGGAAGAGCAATTCTTTGATATCAGGGATGAGGAGATGAGCGGTCGCTGACAGAGGAATGGATTTATCGATGCCCATGAGATGAACCCCTGCGTTTCCTGCGACGATAAGGTTCAATGTCTCAGCGTTTAATGCTTCGTACAAGAGAGCACCGTTAAGAGAGAAATCTGTTGTACTATTTGCAATGATTGTTCCCTGTATCGCTGAAAAGTCCCCGACAAGATCTCCCTTTTCTGTTTCAACGCGAGCTGTAAAATTCTCCAGGGACATTTCAAAAAGATTTGGGTTATTTACCTGTATACTCCCTTTGAACAGTACGCCATTTTCGGTTATTTCAGTGACTTCTGCCATAATGCTGAGTGTTGGTGTTGAAATGTTCCTAAAGAGGTCCTGGAATGAGGCAGTGATATTGATGTGGAACGGGATGGTTTTCTCAAAAATACCCGCGAAGTTTAACCCGAATATCCCCTGAATAGAGCTATAGATCTTCGAGGAGATATCCCCGGAAAACGCAAGGGTTTCATTGGTTGCAAAGACTCTCTGCTGTCTGGCCGGGATTGAACCTCCGACGAAACGTACGTCCAAGATTATGTCTCCATCAGGTGTTTTTCCTATGATATTGAGGTTTTTTATGACTAAGTCATATTGATTATTGTTTGTCATGGAGATTTTTGCTGTGAATCGTAAATCATCGGTAGTTATCTGTGAGAGGTTGAACTCCACATCAATTTCAGGTTCTCTGATATCCTGGACAAAAAAGACAAACACACCTCCAATGACTGCATTTATTAAAATAAGGATACCAAGCAGAAGAACACCCAGGGAGATTTTTCTTTCCATACACATTCCTGAAGTACAAAACCTTTTAAAGTAGTATAAAATATATTATAGAGGTTCATATATAATATTTATGATGCTTGATTTTTCTTCTCAAGAGCCAAAAGTATATAACGGAGTGTGAATTTTAACTGCTGAGGTTTTCTCCGTGCTTGATACGACACTTCTCATTGTCTATCTTTTTGTTATGCTACTGACGTTTCTGTTCATGGAAGGAGTCGCGTGGTTCCTTCACAAATATGTCATGCATGGGTTTGGATGGTTCCTCCATGAGGATCATCATCGGTATACAAAGAAACGTTTTGAAAAAAACGATGTCTTTGGTTTATTCTTCGCTGGAATTTCAATTATCCTCATTTTCACCGGATTTTTCGGAGGATTTGATATACGCCTCTTCCTTGGAATGGGTGTTGCTATGTACGGTGCTGGATATTTCTTGGTTCATGATGTCTTCTTCCACCGGCGTGTTAAAATAAAGTACCGACCTAAAAGTAAGTACATCAAACGCGTCTTATACGCTCACTCTGTCCATCATCAAAAGAGCAAGGGTCGTGAAGGAATCTGCTTTGGGTTTCTCTATGCAAGCAAAAAGTACGCCCTGCCTGAAGAGAATCCTGTGCCAACCTGACTTTTTTTTGTTGTGTATTCATTAAATGGTTATCGATTTGGTGTTTTTTCCAAACAAACTACAATAGGCATTCACGGTCAACTCATCACCACTAGATGCAGTTACATTGTAGCTGTATCGGAAAAAGATAAATTTCTGTTGATCAGGATATAGTTCAGATGAATACAACATTCCATTTTTTTCAATGTCGACTTTATAGACATAATGGCTTTTTGGTGCTATGGAGAAATGCACAATCAATACCTGCAAGGTCTCTGACGTATAGTCAAGTTTCATATATCCTGGTCGATGGGCTGCTGCCTGCATGCTTACCATCAAAATACCGATGAGAAGCATGATTATAAATAACACATATCTTCTTGATTTCATAGTCTCACAATCCTATTCAACAACTGTCAGATGCCATATCTCACCGGATCGAATGATTGACCCGATGAAACGGGTCGTTACCACGTAGATTTCCCCGGTTTCGTCTTCACCAAATCCAAAGATAAAGCGTTTTAATGGTTTCTCAGTGTGTAACAAAAACTCAAATCGTTCCCATACACCAGGCTCTATCTCCGAAAGGTAGTATAGTTTCCCGTCAGGTCTAACAAATCCTGTGCTCCAATCACCGAACACGTACATACCGAGAAGAGATGACGACTGGTTTCCACGATACACGTACCCCCCGATGATTGATCTGCCTACGTTATGGCTGTATTCGTGGATTGGTGGTTTCAACGATTCAACGCTGATGTTCAGATACTCGGCTAGATTAAGATCATATGGATATGTCCCTTCAAGGATCCGCCATCCATAGTTCCCCCCGTTTTCCACAATATCGATTTCCTCCCATTCATCCTGTCCAACATCAGCCACATACAACGCTCCAGTGAGCTTGTCAAATGAGAACCGATAGGGGTTGCGGAAACCATATGCATAGATTTCATCACGTCCTTCACCACCTACAAACGGGTTGTCCTCCGGGATAGCGTATGGTGTAGCTGAATCAACATCGATTCGAAGGATTGATCCAAGGAGCGTACTGATATTTTGTCCATTGCCCATGTCTCCGTGCTGATCACCAGCACCACCACCGTCTCCTACACCGATATACAGATATCCATCCGGACCAAAGGCAAGCTGACCACCATTGTGGTTTGACTCTGGTTGATCAATACGAAGGATGATTTTTTCTGATGAGGAATCAGCGATGTTAGGGTCTTCAAAGGAAACCGTGTACTCTGCAATGATACTTTCATGGTCTACCCCTTCTGCGGTTTTTGGTCCACTATAATAGACGAAGAACCGACCATTGGTCTTATATTCTGGATGAAACGCAAGACCAAGCAACCCCCGTTCATCATAGATGGGATTGACCTTTACCATTTTAGCGGTGAGGTCGAGAAACGGTATTTTAAGTAGTTTTCCATTATCGATGATATAGATTTTTCCAGGTTGGTCTGCAACAAAGAGGCGATTTGATTCATCACCAGCAGCAGTAAGCAGCGTGGGTGCCTTCAATCCTGATGCAACCCGAGTGAGTGTTGCAGTAAGTGCGTTACTATCGCCTGGGATAAGGCAGACAAACACACCACAGAGACGAGCACCAGATGTTTTTATATCCTCGTCACCATCTGAGGCATTGACCGTGACAGATACTTCTGTTTTGCCAAAACCAAACACGAGTGGGACCGTTATGGTCTGGGTTCTTCCCGGTCGTAACAGAGAAATTGTCCCTTCCGCGTTTTTTCCAAGTAATACGAGACCGCCATCAAGGCTGATTTGCCATGTTATTTCGGTAAGATTCACGATACCTTGATTACGGATGATTGCATCGATTCCAAAACCACCTGTGATGACCTCCACCTGGATAGCCGAAGTCAGTAAACCGTTTGTGTCTTCCCCTGGAACTGTGTTTATACCACTTACGCAAACACTTGAGATGAAAAGTACTATACAGCATATCATCACATTATTTTTTCTTCGAATAATATAACCTCCTTCTTTAGTTATTTTCATAGATTAGAACATCATATAAATATTGCGGTTGTGTAAATATATAAAAAAAAATGAAATTTTTTCATATATCACCTCAACGTTTAAATACCTCATAACTTTTGGTCTTACCATTCATTTAGGGAGTTATAAGAATGAAAACATTCTATCTTTGGCAGATTGTAAAATTGGCAAGAATGCCGATTGTCCTTGCGGTTATCCCCCTCTTTCTTATTGGGGTATTGTTTGCATTGCGTACCGGTGCAACCTTCTCTGTTTCGAACTTCATCTGGGGTTTTTGTATCTTATTCATCATTGAGATTGCTGCATCCTATGCAAACGATTATTTTGATTATCAAGCAGATAAGCATAATAGACAATTTGGCTTTTCTGGAGGCAGTGGCGTTCTTCTGGAATATCCTAAGCTTCTTCCATTTGCGAAATGGGCGTCAATCTTTTTGTTTATTCTCGCCTTGCTCTTGACGAGTTTTTTCATTGTTGTCACATCATTGTCCCTTTGGGTGTTTGCTTACATTGGTGTTGCCGTGTTTTTCTGCTGGTTTTATACAGCTCCTCCGCTTCGTCTTGTCTATCGTGGTCTTGGTGAAATCCCTCATATGCTTGCCGGAGTGATGTTTCCTGGATGGGGATATCTCATTCTCACAGGGACCCTCACACCAGATTTGGTGCTATTCGCAATTCCATTTGGATTTCTTGGACTCACCGTAATCCTCAACTTTGAGATCCCTGATAGAGAGGCTGACATCCATGGTGGAAAACGAAATCTTATTGTTATGAAGGGTCGGTATTTTTCTTTTATTACTATCATGACTCTGTACCTCGCAGCGTTTCTTTTCCTCCTGTTTCTTTCCTTTACATCCTGGTTACATATGACAATAAATCTGTGGATTATCGCTCTTTTTACATTTGTTCCTCTGGCTGTGTCTGTCGTTCCTGTTATAAAAAAGGTTGTTGACCGTCAACGTGCAACAAAATACGCGATACGCAATGCAATCGTAGGGTTCCTGACCGTTATCCTTATAACGTTAGTCCTTTTGATATAGCATGGTTTTATAAAAGGTTATAGGTTATTCGGTAAAAACCTTACCAAAAACGGTGAAATCATGACGATAAATTATCTCCTGCTTGATATCCTCATAATCATATTTCCTCTTCTGCTTTCGTTTAAATGGAAGTTTGCATACTATCGATACTACAAAGCGTTGTTCCCTGCAATCGCTGTTGTTGGGTTCGGGTACATCATCTGGGATGCGATTGTGACCGCACGAGGCGACTGGTGGTTTAACTACGAGTATCTATCTGATGTCTCTATCATAGGATTACCCATTGAGGAGATCTTGTTCTTCGTTGTGGTACCGTACTCCTGTATATTTATTTACGAGAATCTCGAGTATTTCTTCCCTGATAAAAAGATACGGTACAATAGAATGTTTTATCTGGGATTGACAGTGCTCTTCATCATTGGCGGCATTGCATTCTATCATCAGGATTATACGATTCTTGCTTTCATGTCGTGTGCATTTTTTTTCATTGTCGCAGTATGGCGCTTCCCGTACATTCTGCAATCACGCAACTACTGGCTGTACATAGGCATCTCCATGATTCCCTTCATTATCTTCAATTATCTGTTGACTTCCATTCCTATCGTTCTGTACAATCCAGCAGCCATCTGGGGCGGGGATGGTCTTTGGAACGGCAGGTTCCTTACGATACCTCTTGAGGATTTCTTCTATAACTTCTCGATGCTTTCCTTCTATCTGCTCGTTTACCTCTATTTCAAAAAACGATGGATATCCAATAAAAACGATAAAAATAATTCATAATTACAGCTATATCGGGTATAAATTGATATA
>MUGD01000287.1 GCA_002900555.1 Thermoplasmata archaeon M9B2D
GCAGTATCAACGCTGAAAAGAGCCCCGAAACTTCCTATATCCTGGATGACATTCCCGCTGAACGTTTTTCTGGCCAGTGGAGAAATACGTGTGACCAGTCGTTCCCCCGCTTCAATATCAACACCGGATTTTTGGTATGTTGTTCCCTCTCCCATTGACGTCCTTTCAGAACCCATCAAAATTCAAACACTGTATACTTTTTCTGTATTTTACAGAATATATATTACAACATATTTGTAACACAAACAGTCTTCAATTTTCAAGCTTTTTTTCTTTTTTTCAATACCTTTCAGGAGAGAATTTAAAGATATATTTGAATAATTTCAAGGGGTTTTAACTTCGATCATCGACTTGACCACCGAGTATACCTCCTCAGGCGTCATAATACCGCCCCCTGTCCTCCCGTAAAACTCGACTTCAACATTGCTCCCAACAGCAAGCCTGACATCCTCAACCATCTGACCTGCGTTCAACTCAACAACAAGAAATCTCTCTGCCCTCTTTTCAAGCTGCTTTAAAGTCAACTCGGGGAACGGGAAAAGGGTGACAGGCCTTAATAGTCCTATGTGTACGCCTTCTTTCCTCAATTTCTGAACCGCTGATAACGCTATCCGGGCGGCAACGCCAAAAGCAACGACTACTATAGCAGCGTCCCCGGTTTCGTATTCTTCAAACATCACTTCCTTTTCCTTCATCCTTTTGTACTTTTCCTGAAGGACAAGGTTTCTCTGCTCCAACTCTCCTTCTCCCATATAAAGGGATTTAATAACTCTGGGCTCCCTTGCCCTGCACCCATCGAGTACCCAGTCTTTCTCTGGAAGGTCGGGGCTTACATATTCCGTTAGATATAAAGGCTCCATCATCTGCCCAAGGATCCCATCAGCGAGGATCATAACGGGATTCCTGTACTCGTCAGCTTTGTCAAAGGCCTTCATCGTAAGATCCCATAGCTCCTGATGGTTATAAGGAGCATAAACAAGCATCTTGTAGTCACCATGCCCGCCGCCCTTTACTGCCTGAAAATAATCGGCCTGGCTTGCAGAGATATTGCCAAGACCGGGGCCACCTCTCTGCATATTAACAATAACCGCTGGGAGCTCGGCACCCGCAAGAAAGGAAATCCCTTCCTGCATCAGACTGATGCCGGGGCTGCTCGACGACGTCATGGCTCTGGCACCTGTCGCGGATGCGCCGAAGACCATGTTGATGGAAGCAAGTTCGCTTTCAGCCTGAATAAAGACCCCTCCCACTTCTATCATGCGCCTGGACATGAATTCGGGGATTTCATTCTGGGGGGTTATAGGGTAACCGGCATAGAATCTGCAACCAGCCCGTATCGCAGCCTCTGCTATTACTTCATTACCTTTTTTTAAAACCTTTTGATCCATTTCGCTTGCATTATACCATAATAACGACTCGGGGATGGAAGAAGAGAAAAAGCTGAAAAACCCCGATACTTAATCTATTAATTCATTAGTATGACGGTCTTTCTCACCCTGTGATTCCATTTGACAAAACCTGAATTATTGCTTTATGATTTTTTTTTATCAATCATAAAGGAGTTCCTGGTGAATTTTCAGGATATCATCATCAACCTCCAGAAGTTCTGGACCAAGAAAGGTTGTGTCCTTATGCAACCCTATGATCTTGAAGTAGGTGCTGGCACCTTTCATCCGGCTACGTTTTTCCGCGTACTCGGTCCCGAACCATGGAAGACGGCTTATGTTCAACCTTCTCGCCGACCTACGGACGGCCGCTACGGAGAAAATCCGAACAGACTTCAGCATTATTATCAGTTCCAGGTAATTCTCAAACCTTCTCCGGATAATTCTCAGGAACTCTATCTTGAGAGCCTTAAAGCTCTTGGGCTGGACTGGCAAAAACATGACGTGCGCTTTGTTGAAGACGACTGGGAGTCACCCACCCTGGGAGCATGGGGTCTTGGATGGGAGGTCTGGCTGGACGGAATGGAAATCACTCAGTTCACGTATTTCCAGCAGATCGGCAGTATCGATCTGACTCCAGTATCAGTGGAACTTACCTACGGCCTCGAGCGAATCGCGATGTATCTCCAAAAAGTAGACAATGTTTTCGATCTGAAATGGTCTGACACCATCCTTTACGGTGATGTTCATCATTTTTCCGAGGTAGAGTTCTCCCGCTTCAATTTTGACCATGCAGACACAGTGCTCCTGAAAAGGCTTTTTAACGATTTTGAAACAGAATCCGGCCGTCTGATACAGATCGGCCTCGCTCAGCCGGCCTACGAATACTGCTTAAAATGCTCTCACGTATTTAATCTCCTAGACGCGCGTGGAGCCATTGCTGTTTCTGAACGAACTGCCTATATAGCGCGTGTGCGTGGGTTAGCCCGTTTGTGCGCTGAAGCCTATGTTCAGCAACGTGAAAACCTTGGTTTTCCTTTGCTGAAGAAAGGCGATAACCGATGAAAAAGAACACTCCTTTCCTCCTTGAGATAGGAACCG
>MUGD01000288.1 GCA_002900555.1 Thermoplasmata archaeon M9B2D
ACTTAGAATAATGGTTATTGGACTGATGATATCTGGTGCAGGATGGTCAATATGGAGCGGTCTACTGCTGTTTCCCTTTTATGCAAGTTATGGTGTGACTGATGCAGGGATAGCTTTACTTAGGTCAAGTATTTTCGTTCTAGGTGCTCTAGGCACAGGCGCGGCAGGAGTGCTATCAAAAAGAATCACAAGGCTACAGAGATGGCTCGCTGTTTCAATCCTCATAACTGATGTGTTGTTTTTCCTCGGCATCTATTTCATGCTTACGTATAATCCAAGTCCATCGGTATTCATGCTGATGCCTTTCGTTTTCGTTATCCTCACATTCACGCTTGCATTTGGACCGAGGTATCTAGCTGATGTCTTGAGACCTCGTTTCTACTTGGATGTGATCCCAGATGAAAATCGAAATGCAGTATATTCGCTAATTCCAACACTAATTATGATTGTCAGTGTTTTCGCTGTACCTCTTGGGGGTTTGGTGATTGAAATATTAGGCTCAGAAACAACATTATTGATTCTTGCATTCAATGGTCTGTTTGGATCTAGTATCACTGCTTTCGCAATTTATCGACACAGGGTAGAACAGGAAATGGCTGCAGATGCCTATGACCTTTGTTGCCCTATCTTTCCAAGCAAAATGCTTGACACTCAAACAATCGTTCCATTGACACTGCCCTGTTGTTGGTCGTTTGACCCAGTGACAGAATACATCTGGAGCCAGCTTCGAGAAGTTGCTCTTGAGGACAAAGTGATTACTCAATATGAAGGAAAACTCATTGATAGAATCGTTCTAGATGTTCGAGCCTATGGTGATGCGTTGGAACAGGCACTCAGGGATGGAGAGATCAATGAAGAAGAACAGGAATCATTACTGAAGGCGCGCGATAGTATTTGGATAGAAGCGAATAATATGGCAGCGAAACAGGCCGAGTTGAGCGATGACTTAAAGGCAATTCTATCGAAACTTGCAGAACTTCTGGAGTTTGTGGATTCAAAAAGAATGTTCCAGATTACTGAACAAGAATAGAATTAGGAAGTGGATATACGTAAGATTATTCTATCATTGAAAATTAGGTCTAGAAGGAAGTGTGTTTTGGAAATTGCGTGAAAAGAGCCGTGAAGAACGTTTCGATGAAGTGTATCAATTGGTGCTTATTGTGGTTGCACTCTCGTTTGATATCTTGTGGACAGCTGGAAAAACTCCTATAGTTGAAATTGCAGTTTTTATTTATGCCCTAGCTTTTTGGGCGTATGGCAACCTTAAGGGAGGAATCTGGGAGTATCCTCTAAAACTTGGAAGTTTTAACCTCTCTATTATGCTCTTGACAAACTTCTACATACTGTCAATATTCCAAGACTTCTCTATCATTCCAATATTAGAGATTGCAATTGGAGCCTTTGTATTGCCAGCCATTTGTCTCGTCATAACAATTTTATTGATTTCATACTTGAGAGAAACTATTGACCTCAGCTTAACTAGTTACATCGTGATTGGCATAACTATTGGCTACATTGTTGGCATATATTCAGTAATGACACTTACTTGATGCAAAAAGGTTTCACCGTGATTGAATCAGACGCTTACACCAGAGCGACTAAATGCAGGTTCTGCACATTTCCAATAGTTATTAACTAAAATCAGTTTCCCAATAACGAGGTTTCTTAATTATGGTTAAGATTTACGATGCCATAATCATTGGAGGAGGACCTGCTGGCTCTTCTGCTGCTCTACACCTAGCATATCATAAACGTGATGTGCTCGTTCTGGATAGAGGCACAAGTCCAATGCATTTTCACACCAACTCAATTCTCAATTTTTCTGGCTCAGTCTATCATGAAGGTCGAAGTCTATTGAGAAATATTCAAGGAGAGGCTCGTGCGGCTGGAGCTGAGTTCATAGCCGCAGATGTTGTTGAAATCTCAGGACGCTACCCTGATTTTAAACTTAAGACTAACCGAAGCTATCGAACCGATGATGAGAATGAGTATCATGCCAAGTTGCTTCTAATCGCGACTGGAACCTCTCGAAAGCATCCACGGGTCAATGGTCAGTGGCGCAATTGGTTACCAGTGGCTAATGTCGGAAATGGAGCATTCTACTGCCCCGATTGTGAAGCACCTCTCTGTAAGGATAAGGAAGTTCTCATTGTAAACGCAGGTTCTGTTGGGAGTGCTCTTCATGTGGCAAACTCATTGTCTCGTTTTACCAATAAGATTCACATCCTAATGACTGAAGACGCCTATGTTCCGTTCGAAGACCAAGATCTATCTAAGCTAGATAGTTCGCCCTATCCCTGGACAAGAGGAAAAATCAAGTCTATTAGCTTTCCTAGACCTGGAGTCGTCCAATCAGTCACTCTCACGGATGGTCGAAAATTAAAGGCTAATGTATTCTTTGTAGCATTTGTTGATGTTGTACGCTCTGAGTTAGCTCAGCAAATTGGCGTAGAGGTTGACGCAAAAGG
>MUGD01000289.1 GCA_002900555.1 Thermoplasmata archaeon M9B2D
GCATCGTACAGGGAGTGCAGGTTCGCAGGTTCAACCGGCTGCGGAGTAGACGGGAGCTTTCTTGGTGGGTTGATCTGTTTCTGCAGACCTTCTCAGGTCATTGGGGGTTTGTGCCGGTATCAAAGGAGGAGGTGCGGACCCGTTTTGGCGTCAAGCAGATCCGCTGGTTTATTGATTCATCGTTGTTTTTGGTTGCTGAATGGAACAGGCAGCCGGTCGCATACCTCTGGGCAACACCTGATTATAACCAGGTGTTCCAGAAGATGCATGGGCAGCTAAACCTATTCCAGCTACTTCGGTTTTTGCTGACGAAAAAAACCATTAACACAGGGAAGTTACATCTCATCGGTATTAAAGGAGAGTTCCGAAATAAAAACATCGGGTCGTTGTTGAACTATCAAGTGTTAGTCGAGATGAAGAACCGCGGGTATGTCGGCGCTGAGGTTGGATGGATCGATGAACAGAATACGACTGCTCATACTACGATTGCACTGACCGGAGCACGGTTGTCTAAGAAACACCGGGTGTTTGAGAAGGATCTTGCGGAGAACGTCGCACCAAAAGATGGCAGGAGGGGAAAACCCATTGACTAAACAACCAGTGCAGAAACAAAAACAACCAACCCAGCATCCCTTGTTTGGAATATCGACACGACACTGGATTGCTCTTGTGAAACAAAACAAGGGGATTGACCAGCGGTTTTTGCATCGAGCATTGTTTATCACCTTGACGTCGCTTTGTACCGCACCAGTGCGAATGGTTTTTAAAATCAAGTACGATAAAAAAATCAACCGTCAAAACCTTTCGCATCCACCTATTTTCATTATCGGTCATTGGCGCAGTGGGACGACTTATCTGCATGAGCTGGTAAGCAGGGACCCGCAGTTCTGCACCACCTCCCTATGGGATACTCTGCTTCCAGAGGGAGGGTTGCTGCTCCAGCCGCTCAAGAGGTTTCTTGCATTGTTTCTGCCCTCAGAACGACCTATGGATGCGATACGGGTTGACATCGATGGACCCTATGAGGATGAGGCAGGTCTTGCAGTGCTGTTGCCCTGGTCGTTTTTCCATTGCCTGCATTTTCCCCGTAACGCAGATGAGCAGTATTCGAAATCCGTTCATTTCCAAGGTCTTTCATCGAAGCAGAAAAACCAGTGGAAAGAGGCGTATGTGACGTTTATCAAGATGGTCGTGTTTTCCAGCAAGGGAAAACAGTTTCTTTCGAAAAATCCTGCGAACACCGCGCGTATCAGCACCTTACTTGAGGTGTTTCCCGACGCAAGATTCATCCATATCTACCGAAGCCCATACTTGGTGTATCTATCGACACGGAAAATGCGGCTGCGGGTGCTTGACAAACTCGCGTTGCAGGAGGCATCAGAAGAGACGATAGAAACACAGGTGATTCAAAACTACATCCGTCTGATGAATAGTTTTTTTGAGCAGCAGCCACTAATCCCAAAGGACCGATTTGTTGAGGTATGCTATGAGGATCTCACAAGAGATCCCATCGGGCAGGTAACACGTATTTATGAAACCTTGAAGCTGCCTGGTCTTGACAACGCATTGCCAGAGATGAAGAAGTATCTGTCCGAGCAGAAAGAGTACAAGACTAACGTCTATGCGATGGATGAGAAGATTGTTGAACAGGTGGACCGGCATTGGAAGTTTACTGTGGACCGTTGGAGGTACCCCCCACCGATGTGACCAGTATGCCGATACCTTCACAGTCAACCTTCGATCATATGCAAAAAAACACAGAAAAGCGAGTCATTCGGGTTGCAATTCTTGCAGAGGAACCTTTGGAGTGGGGGTCTGGAAAGCATTTCTTTCCTATGATCCTGCAGGGGTATACCTGGACGAGAGGGGAGAAAACCTATGTCATGGAGACACGCTATATCTTTGATAAAGACATCCTAGAAGATCGCTTAACCAGGGATGAGTTTGACGTCTTACTCGTCCCAGGAGGTGGTGTGGGCGATGGGCTTGCCATGATGAAAGGATTTCGTATGTCACGAACAGTCAGAAAATGGAAAAACAACATCCAAGCCTTCATACGGGATGGTGGCGGGTACATCGGGATCTGCGGAGGGACTGCGCTTGCCACCACACTACAGACCGCGGAGAAAAAACCACGGACGTTTCTGGAACGGCAGTACCATAACAGCACGCTTGGGATCACCTGCATGGCGTCGTATTATCCTTCGCTTGCGTTTCCTCTTTTGTATCCATTTCAAAAAAATCATCCGGAGAAAATTGGTGCGATCGCATATGTGTTTTCGTTTGCACCAGGAGAGACTACGGATGGTGTCCGACTTCATTCAGGGGGAGTGCCAATCGATATGCAGATCTGCAGGGACCATCCAATCTTTTCGGATTTCCTGCAGGACACTCTGCGGATCCGATGGTGGGGTGGACCTGCCCTGATGATACCTGAGAAACCAGACCGTGAGGTCCGGATCCTTGCG
>MUGD01000290.1 GCA_002900555.1 Thermoplasmata archaeon M9B2D
GCAAAGCATACCGTACAGATTGGAAAAAACGTAACAATCGGTCATGCAGCCGTCATCCATGGCGCCTGTATCGAAGATGAGTGTCTGATCGGTATTCATGCCACGGTGCTAAACGGTGCTCACATTTGCTCTGGTTCGATAATAGGAGCATGTGCGCTTGTAACGGAGGGAATGATAGTTCCTACGGATAGCCTCGTTCTGGGCGTCCCTGGAAAAATCATGAAACAAAACCCACAGTTTATCGATCCCATACGAGAAAACGCCACGATTTATCAGAAACTCTCCCAGAACCATAAACAAGGGAGATATGAAATCTATGGGTTGGACGATGAAAAAAACCTCTAACCGGTTATACTCATAGTTTTTTTACATTAGTAGCTTTTGGTCCTCTCATGGTTTGGTCGATTTGGTATTCAACAACCTCGCCAGGGAGAAGGAAGATATCGAAAAATGGGATTGCAGTTCTATGGACAAAAATGGTGTGTCCATCATCGCCCCGGATAAAACCATATCCTTTTCGGATATCATAAAATTTAACGGTGCCTTTCATAAAATGTTCACCTCCTCTAATTATACACGTATAAAAAAATAATTTCACTTCGTTAATCTCTAAAAAGAATGTTTACAGTTTTTACAATTTCTTTGTGTGTCCGATCCAGTTTTTATCATATATTGCGGACAGGATTCATGTTCGTAGACGGGACGTTGAAGAACATGACAACGGATGATTATCTTTTGAAATGATTCTGTATGTTTTCCTCGACGATTATTTGACCTTGGTTTCATGATATTAAACTCCATAGCGTAAGTATGTATTGTTATAAAGAAAAAAATAATACGATTTCAAAAATCCGACCTTGTTGGAAAATGAAATATTATTTTCTCTTCTTTTGTTACCCCTGTAGACTGCAGCCTCTTATATAGTTTTGCATCAGCACTGAGTACCAACTAAAAATAAGGGAATCTGAAGGAACTCAAATGCATATCGATGCGTTCCTTCATTAAGAGTGAGAATCAAGAGGGTTATTTAAGGGATACTTTAATTTTTGGAACTTTTGCCTTTACTCTCTTGCATTTCACTTTATTTTCTCGCGCAAGCCATCCAAGCGCGGCATAGGCATCAACCTCAGTGATTTGTGCAGTTTTCGCTATTGTCGAGATGTCGATTTCACCTTGCTTTGCTACCGTGTTCCAGACTTTCCCTGCGTCTGCCCCAATCTTTGAGGTCAAATTGGTTTGTCCCAATTTATACAAACTGTTTTCTCGACAGATCTTATCTTCTCGTGCCAGCCAGCCGATAGCGGCCCAGAGTTCATCTTCTGTTATTTTCGTTGTATTCAGTAACACTTCTTCTCTCAGTGGACCTCTGGTGTTTAATACTTTCCACACTTTGCCGGCATTCCATCCAAATTCATCTACTAATGTTCTCATAACCCAACCTCACGCATGAAGGATATGAAGTTCAGTATTATATATATTTTGATTGACAAAAAAACCGTGTAAAATCTTTCTTCATTTTATGATATTGTAGGTTCCGATTCTGCAGATTCCGACGTTTCATCGTTTTGTGCCCCAATCGCGATGAGATATCCTTTCGCTCGTTCTGCATATTTATATTGATTGACTTTTTCCCAGAATTTCTTTGAATGATTGGGGTGGAGAAGATGAGTAAGCTCATGGATGATGATATAGTCTTGTACCCACGAGGGCATGTTCTTTACTCGTTCGGAGATACGAATGGTTCGATCAAGTGACGTACAACTTCCATATCGAGTATTCTGATTCATCACAAATTTTATAGAAAAACAAAGGCTTGCATTGAAATATTTCTTATTAAGTTCCTGGGCACGCTGCATCAACCAATGGTCGCTTTTTTGTAATGTCTGTTTCTTTTGTCTTTGTTCGACTCTCTGAATCATTCGTTCTATCCATTTTTGCTCCTCTGTAGCACTCATGCCAAACGGAAGATAAATCCAGAGATGTCCTTCTTCATATTTCGTTTGAATTGTCTTTTTCCTTCGCTTACTTCGCAGTATCGTTATCTGAGATGACATCATACGTACAATGCCGTAAGAAAAAACAATTTAAGAGATTTATTCAAAAAAAGAGAAGAAAAAAGGGTTTGGGGAGAGTTGTCTTACTTATTCATCGGGGAAAGATCAAGCCCCCGGACAACGCTTGAGTACCCAAAGAAAAATGTTATCGCCTTGTCAATAATAGACCCAGATCGTTGAATATATAACCCTTTGAAATCTGCCATCGCTCCGATCTGTCGGCCGGTCAGCATTTTTATGCCAAATGGATAGGGGTCGAGCACAATGGTTCGGCTGTTGAGGATGTAGTTTGATCGCCCTGAATAGTACCACAGAGTGAACGGTCGAACGATGTTCAGTTTGTTTTTCCCTAAACAAAGGAATTTGGATGTAAATCCCCAACTCATGATAAAAACGTTTTTT
>MUGD01000291.1 GCA_002900555.1 Thermoplasmata archaeon M9B2D
GTTCTTTATCAGGAGGAAATACTGAGTCTCTATAAGGAGGTATCCCAGACAAAAGAATACCTTGAAAGTCTCATTGATAATACTCCTGACGCTATTGTCACATCAGATATCGATGGTATCATTACATCGTGGAACAAGGGGGCTGAAAAAATCTACGGCTATACTGAAGAAGAGGCCCTTAATAATTTCCTTCCTTTTGTCCCTGATTTTCTCAGAGAAAGAGAAATTAAATATATTGAGAGATTGAAGAAGGGTGAGATAATCAAGGACATTGAAACTATAAGAGTGAACAAAGAAGGAAGGATATTCGAAGTAAGCCTGACTCTTTCGCCTATAAAGGACACATCGGGAGAGGTAATAGGTATTACCGGAATTTCCAGAGACATTTCAGAAAAGAAGAAAGTTGAGAAGGAGCTTATCAGGAGAAACCAGGAACTCTCACGTCTTTTCTTTATCAGTTCAGCGATGAGGGGTACGCTGGAGTTTGAAAAGCTACTCAGAATGGTTTTAACGGCAGTTACTATGAGTGACGGCCTTGGCTTCAATCGCGCAATTCTCTTTCTTGTTGACGAAGAACATAATGCACTACGTGGTGAGATGGGAGTCGGACCCGCCTCTGCTGAAGAAGCGTGGCAGATCTGGGATAAGTTGTCTCTTGAGAAGAAGTCCCTTCCTGAACTTCTGAGCGAAGTCGAAGAAAGCCCTCTCAAGAAAGATTCCTTTCTTGACCGCCTTAGCACCGGGATGACGATCTCACTTGAGGACACAACCACACTGACCCTTGCTGTGAAAGAGAAAAAGCCAATTAACGTCGTAGACGTTCATCATGAGCCGATGGCAGACACGGCTTTAATACAATTGCTGGATACGCACGCTTATGCTGCCATTCCGCTCATTTCTCGTGATAAAGTGCTTGGACTTCTTTGGGTCGATAACTATTTCAACAGGAAACCCATAACGGACGAGGACATACGGTTCCTGAGAGGATTCGCTGATCAAGTGGCCGCAGCCCTTGAGAGCGCCAGACTCTTCGAACAGGTAAAACTCGCTGAGGCAGAACTTGAAAATATATTTGAATCCATATCCGATATGGTCTATTTCAACACAAATGATTATACGATCAAAAACATTAATAAGGCAGTCGCACAGAAAATCGGGAAACCGGCCCATGAAATAATCGGAAAGAAATGCTATGAAATATTTCATGGCATGGACAGGCCACTGGAAATATGTCCTCATCACAAGACCGTTGAGACAAAGAAAGCGTATGTTGAGGAATTAGAAGAGCCGCATCTCGGCGGTACTTTCTTGACATCAAGTTCCCCTATCTTTAATACCCAGGGCGAGTTTATCGGGACCGTTCATGTTGTTCGAGATATAACAGAACTTAAAAAACTTCAGGACAAACTTTCCATGTCTGAGCGAATGGCCGCACTCGGTGAAGTTGCTGCAAAAGTCGCACATGAAATTCGTAATCCGCTTGTGTCAATCGGCGGTTTTTCCAGACGACTTGAAAAGAAACTTGATGGAAGCATGAAGGAATATGCTTCGATCATATCAAAGGAGGTCTCACGTCTTGAAGAGATACTTCGAGAGATACTTGGGTATGTTCGGGATATCAAGTTGAATAAGCAGATAACCCACATGGGTACGATTATAGAAGAGGCCCTTTCCCTTTTTTCCGATCAAATAAGAAAAAAGAATATTCATATAGAAAGAGAGATGGAAATACCATCATCCTTCGTGGAAGTGGATGTCAACAGGATAAAGGAAAGCTTGATCAATATAATAGGAAATGCGATCGATATCATTTCTCCTAATGGCAGTATTATAATAAAGACCTATACGGAGGACGGCTTTTCAGTTACAGAGATTTCTGACACGGGGCCAGGGATAGATACGAAGGATTTGCCCTATATATTTGATCCATTCTATACGACGAAGGTTACGGGAACCGGACTTGGACTTGCCATTACTCACAGAATTGTTGAACAACACTCCGGAAAAATTGAAGTAAGAAGTTCCTCTGGGGAAGGGGCTGTCTTTAAAATATCCATACCTGTAAAGGAGGTATCAGAATATGAAAGTATTGATAGTTGATGACGATCCTGCCATACGCATGCTTTATAAGGAAGAACTTGAAGATGAGGGGTATGAAGTCGTCATTGCAAGTTCCGGAGAAGAGGCCCTTAATCTCTTCGATTCTGAAAACCCGGACATCGTGACCCTTGACATCCTCATGCCTGGAATGGATGGGATACAGGTATTAAGGCACATGAAAGAGAAAAATCCCAGGTTACCGATCATCATGTCAACTGCGTACGATTACAGGGATGATTTCGCAATATGGGCTTCTGAAGCATATATCGTTAAATCAGCCGATCTTACGCAGCTAAAAGAAACTATCCGCAAACTGGTATCCAAAAAATGATCGCAAACTTAAAGGTAATCGC
>MUGD01000069.1 GCA_002900555.1 Thermoplasmata archaeon M9B2D
ACCATTTGCTGGGGATGGTGTGCCAAACACCGGAGGGGTATTTGGAGGTGCCTCCTCAGTCATAAAGATATACCATTGACGTGTAAAAGACCCACTACCTTCAGGATCCGTCGCATTAACCCAGACCGTATACATCGTCGCATAGGTAAGACCAGAAAGAGCAAGTGATTTCGTTCCATTCGATGCATTGATTCCGCTACTCTCCTGCCCGTTACTACACTGGATAGACCAAGAGAAATCGTCTCCTTCCGAATCATGTATCGGAATACCCCATGAGAAACTTATCGGATTACCAGATGAACCATTTGCTGGGGATGGTGTGCCAAACACCGGAGGGGTATTTGGAGGTGCCTCCTCAGTCATAAAGATATACCATTGACGTGTAAAAGACCCACTACCTTCAGGATCCGTCGCATTAACCCAGACCGTATACATCGTCGCATAGCCAAGTGCCTTGGTCCCATTCGATGCATTTTCACCACTGTTTCCTTGTCCGTTATTACAGGCAATGCTCCAGTCAAAGACATCACCTTCAAGGTCGTTGATAGGGATATTCCAGGAGAGGTTAAGGGGAACATTGGCTGATCCGTTTACTGGGGCAGGGATTCCAAAGAGCGGGGGGTGGTTTTCCCCGGGTGGTGCTTGTTGTTGACTGCCGATGCTGTAGAAACCACTGGGGTCTTTTTGGTTGTTATAGCTGGTTTTAATCCAGCTGCGGTTCCGAGCGATTTTTGAAAGGCGAAACTCATCGAGTCGTACGTCTGTCATCGGGTAAGTTGTTCCTTCGTTTCCGAGGTAATCGTTTCCCAGGCCAAGATGCGGATAGTTATTGGGAATTGACGGCCAACCTGTTGAGAAGCCTATCTTTGTTCCATTAAGATATAGCGAAGCACATCCGTTGTTGTATACAGCGGTAAGATGGAACCATGAGCCGACTGGTGTGTCACCTTTTCTGATGTAATAGGAGTGGTTCCTGATGCTAAAGTCGATACCTTGGTCAGCTGGTTGATTGTTCCGTAAATAAAGAATCCAGTCTGTGCTTGTCTGTGAGTATATGCCTTTGCAGGCGACGTAGATAAATGACGTGTTATCACGGTAGACCCATGTTTCCACGGTTAGTGCACTTGGTGAATGAGTGATGTTATTGATCACGATTGTATCGTTGCAGTTGTACTGGCGGCTGCCATCGATTTTGCCGTTCTGTGTTGGAGTCGTTCCTATTGAGAGTCCATCGTTGTGATAGGAAGTAGAATCGTACAGGATTGATTCGGTTTCGTTGAGGTGTTGGACCATGAGATAGTTGCCATCCCAGGTTCCCGTGATGTTTTCTTGCGATGGGCAGGTAGGGTTCCCGTAATACATCCAGATTTTTGTTGTGGTCGTATTGCTTAGGTACGGGATGTTGACCCATGCATAGAGTATGCCTATGTTGTAATATTCTATCTCATGGGCAAGTGTCGTGACATTGTCATTGTAGAGAACGAACACAAGATCATCACCCGTAGGTTGTGCATGTGCTGCCAGATCGCTATCTGTTAGCTGTATGAGAACAGGGAAGTTAAGAAGCGTTCCAGAGATCCTTGTGGTGTTCATCGTAAGAAGTTTACGGTAATTCCACTGGGGGTTCCACCAGGTATCTACTGATGTTGTATTGATAGGTGGTACAATGGTTCCTATCAGAAGGATACTAATGAGGTAGGTGACGAGTATCTTTGTTGTTACTTGTCTTTTAGCGTACATTTTGCTTTTAGTATTCTTAATAAAAGACATACGAATTCTCCCTTTTATTCTCATTTCATTTTTTTCGGTTTCAAATTTATATTCTTTTCTAACTATATAAATATTGTTGAAGGGGAAATAGATAGGTTTTTCTTATACGGAAATAGGCATTGGTTTTGCAGGGAAATATGAAACATCTCTGGAAACATTCACGGTGCTTTGTTATGAAACGGTGATCCAAAGATGGGTTGTCAGGTAGGCGCTTTGGAGTTTTTCGTCTGCGATTTCATGGTAATCACCAGTGGCATCATAGGGTTCCATTGGTGTGGTAAAAAGGAGAAACACGAGTTTGAAGGTGCCGGTGGTATTGATATGAAAGGTGTAATTGTACGTCCATTGAGGCTGCCAGGGGTCTGTCGTGTTCACGGGTTGATGTGGAAGGGTGCCGGTGGTAAGCGTATCGAGGTACCAGAAGTGGTGGTAGATGGTCTGGAGTTCACCGGTTTGGTTGATGGTGGTCTGGTTACTAAGCCAGATTTCGATGGAGTAGTTGACAAGGCGGTGTTCATGGTTGACGACGCCGATGAGGACAGATGCGTTCTGATTTAGGGAAAGGTTACGGGGAAATCCTTCTGCCTTGCCTGTGGGTCCAAGGAGGTAGAACTCCGTGAAGGTCTCTCCCGTTTTTGGCATGGTGATGACATAGACAAGGGAGACGATGACGATGATGATGACGGTGAGAAGGATGATGGTAAGGGCGTGGTCGATGGTGTTTCCTTCCTTTGGTAGTTGAAAGGAGAGGGTGATAGTGAATCGTTCCTCTGGCTTGGTTTTTCTCCAGCGATACATACCCAGTAGTCCGATGCAAAGGATGAAAATAAGCAGGGACGCAAGAATAGGCTCAAGTCTGATGCCCCAGGGGGTGTAATTTAGTAATAGTCCGAGAAGGGGGACGACTGCGATGGACAGCCCAAAGGAGAGCACGAGGCGTTCGAGGGTGTCGATGCCATGGTCTGTTTTCCGTGTCGGGAACAACGCAAAGACAAGGATGTACCCGGGGATGAAAAGAATGAAGGGAAGTCCCAGGAGGACTCGGAGGGGTTCCGGGGCATTTAGGAGTGTTATTGGGATGACGATGATGCTGCAAAAAAGAAGAAAGAAAAGGTCCATTGGATGGTTTTTGTAGCTGATTTTCATGACTCAGTGAGGGATGATGAAACAGTATTATTACGTTTTTTGTTGAAAAAACGATAAATTATATATATAGGTGGTTACATAGGATTTCTGTATATATTATTTCTATCATATAAAAAGCTGGATTATCATGGAGGAACAATGATTACAACTGTGACAACCACAACGACTACTACTGTTGTCACGACGACAACGGTTTCGGTTGTTGCATCGCTTGCTCTTATCGGGACTATCACGTTGATTTTTTTCCTCATTGCAAAGATGCTACTTTCATCTCATCCGGTGGACCGCACCCAGTTTTTATCAAACCGACTCAACATCGCGATCATTCCGTTTTTATTGATGTTTGCGTTGATTGTGATTGTAAAAATCGTCGATGTGCTTGGGTTTTAGACTAGAGTCAGTGGGCAGACGATAAACAGGAAGATGTTGACCAGGGTGTGGGAGAGGCTTACACCGATGATGCTTTTAGTTGTGTGTACGACCAGTGCGTACAATCCACCGATGCAGAACACAAGCAGGACGTCAAGGGCGGAGAGGTTGCCGATGTGCATGATTGCGAAAATAAGGGTTACGAACAGCATCCCTTGCCAGGGCCCTAGGATGTCTATGGATTTTTTTTGAAGCAGTCCTCGGAAGATGAGTTCTTCCATCAGTCCTGTGGTGAAAAACAGGATAAGGATGGTGAACAGGAAGCTGTCAAACGAAACCATGTCAATAAGCGCGGGAGGTCGAAGGATGTAGTACTCGGTGATTCCCAGGGGGATTCCCAGCAGGGTGATGCCGATCTCAAGGGGGATGTGTCTTTTACTCGGGAGACGCAGGCCACATTCCTTTACCTTGATTTTTTGTTGGTAAAGCAGAACAAAGTAGGAGAGGTAAACGGCTGTGCCGATGATGATGAACCAGTGGATGCGGGAGAAATGGGAAAGGGGCATGACCAGGCTTAGAATCCGGATGAGTGGGACAAGTGTCAGAGAAAGCAGCAGAGAGGAGAGTTTTGCTTTTTTCCGGATGAGTGTCTGCAGCAGGCTTGAGGGATGTTTTTTGTCTTTGATGGTGATAAGCTGCAGTTTGATGAACCCGAGATGGTCTTTGCTGGTGAGACCAGAGTGGATGAAGAGCAGGGAGAGGATTCCGATGTGGAAGAGGATGCCTGCCTCAGGGCTTATGAAAGCGACAGTGATTTCTGCGGTGGTGATAAGAAGAAGGTAGAAGACAAGGTGCGCCCCATCCGGTAGTGGTTTCATCTTGATGGGGAAACTGGTATGAGGCTTATAAAAATTACGAGAAAATCTTGGTGTCGTTGGTATGTTTATACCAGAGTTTTATTTGTGTTGATGAAAGGATAATACCACCGATTTATAGTATCTGAGGTATTTGATACACACTTCTGATCTTGATAAGCCTCCTTAGATGTAGGGTAATATTGTGACCGTTGGTTGTGTCATGTCTATCGTATAAACCTCTGTATAGAAAGGAGATTGACTCCCATGGTTATCATAGGCAAACCACCAGACCGTATGCTACCCTTCTGTAGGAATTATAATTGGTGCGATAAAGCCGGATCATTCTCCCCGGTCGATTTTTAAAAAGAAAAAAAATCCTTGGAACGTTCTACTGACAGGAATGATGTACCACGCATTATTCCCCATTGTTTCAAGAAGAATTAAACCATCGTAGTAGCCCTCTATCCAGATGAATTGTCTGGTTTTGAATTGGCCGACTCCCTGGCGATGGGAGAAGTATCATTATGAAAGAGAATACAATAAGCTGGATAGATGCCTTTTCCCACGTTGCATAACTTTTCTCATTGTTTTCCTCCCTTCAAATATGAAAATACATTTCCCGTATCTATTTAATCTATATTGCTTATAAAAAAGTGCAGGGATACATGTTAGGTAGTTCAACGGAGGTGCTTTCCTGTTAATGTCTTGGTGTCTGTGACACCAGGGATTGTTTTAATCTTCTGCATGATGATTTCTGCGATGCTTTCATAATCTTTTGCTTGAATTTTTGCGACGATATCATATTCCCCGGATACAGGATGGACTTCGAGAACCTCAGGTAGCTTTGAAAGGGTATTGAATACCTCATTTTCATATGCTGCGGGAACATGCAAGAGAACAAACCCTATTGTCATTGGAATTTCTCCGATGTATTCTCTTAACACAATGTTGTTTAAAAACATATTTATTCGAGAAGAGTCAACAGGAAAGCAAAAAATACGGAGGGGGTCATGGAGAGGCAGAGGTACACGAGCTAAATTTTTTATCAATTTTTGTACATATGAAAAAATTTTCAAAAAAAGAATAACACCATACGAGGGGATATGACTTATAGAAGCAAATCATCATGTTTTTCTGCTTTTTTTCCTTTACATTTCTGCTTATTCTTTAAAAAAGAAGATAACAGTAGCACTCATTGGGAGAGCGATTCGACGAAGGAAAAAACCAAGTCTTCCCCCTCTTTTTTTCCTTTTTCATTTTTTTTATCTTTAAAGAACAAGGAGTCTTCCGTTGCTGGTGTTTTATACAATGCAGAGGAATGTACTATCAACATTAGAAAATAAGGTATGAGATAACATCATGGATAACAGAATACAGCAAAGGGTCACGTACTTCTTTACATAAAATCGCTAAGCTTTATTTTATCCGGACTTGGGATATAGTGTCTTTTAACAAAGCAAAGCGTTTGGATAATCTCGATATGTTGAATACATCCAGGGAACTGGCTTTTGATTGCATCGCTGAATTTCTTTGCCTCAGTAATGTCTGGGGCGATAAAGGAAACCAGCCAGTCGTAAGGCCCATGTACATAACAATTGCTCTCTATCTCCACCTGGAGATCTACAGTTAAATCTTCCAACTGCATTGCGTCTATTTTCTCGATTGTTTCTTTATCAAGTGGTTTTGCAGTTTTTTTTATAAGCATGAAGAAATGGCACATATCCTTCTCTGTTTCGTCAATAATCGCGGCGTACCCCCAGATCATTTTATTTTTTTCTAATTTGTCAATGAGTTTCAGTGTCTTTTTCCTGGAGAACCCACAGTCTTTCGCAATTTGATCTATGTTGTTATGGTAATGCTTATGAACCGCTGAAAAAATCTTTTTTTCATCGCTTAATCGCTGTTTTTTGGTACTTTTTACCATGATTAACCTTGATTACTGAGAATTAAAATGATAGTTCATTTAAAAAGGTTAGCTTTTAGGAACAATAGGTAGTGGTGTTGTCGCAAGACTCGCCTGGTTTTTATGCGACTATAAAAAGAAGAAACACTGCTTCTTTACAGATAACGACCAACAAGTGGGATGGAGGGGCGATACGAGGATACGGTGGTACTCCTGTTTGTGAACTTCTCTGATTTTTCCTGGAGGAAAACGATTATTCACCTACCACGTGCACGATGATGGTTCTTCTGCGTGATTGGGTGTCAAGCTCAATAAAAACCAGTTGCTGCCACGTGCCATGGATGATTTTCTTGTTCTGAAACGGGACGGTCAGACTCGCGCCCATAAGAGTGGCTTTGACATGGCTTCGTCCGTTATCATCATGCCATGTCTGATGATGGTGATACTCTTGATTCTTTGGTGCGATCTTCTCTAAGGCTTTTGGCACATCGTGTTTTAACCCAGGCTCATATTCCATCGTCGACAGCGTCCCAGTCGAACCTGGTACAAACACGAGGCAGATGCCTTCGTTTAATCCAGAGTGTGACACCACGGTCTGTACCTCTTCTGTAATATCGATGATGTCGTTTTCTCCAACACTTGTTATGCTGATGCTCTCATGATAGACGGACATGACAAGACAAATGAACAACGGTTCTTATAACAATATTGGAATGCATATGTCCCTGGTTACGACTCTATGCTCCATGACCGGTCTTTGGAGAAAACGTTTTACCGATCAAGGGACAGGACACATTTCAAGGAGAAAAAAACAGAGGCACATCCAATGGGTGTTTGCCTCCTTCTCGACATTAAGACATGGGCAGATTGTGTTACTGACCTTCCGATATGTACGGTGAGTTCTTTTTTTCAGTCTGGTTCGACCCGAAGGGTGGCATGTTTAAATGCGAGGGGCGGGAGGAGATGCGATAGTACTTGCTCTGCGGTACAGCTGCGGACAATCCCCTTCGAACTGGTTTGGGTCCACCCGTCTTTTGTTTTACGAAAACTCTGTGTAGAACCACGGCGTGTTATGATGTAGATGGTGCATTCATCGTTCTTCATTCTATCCATCGAAGCAACCATGTCTTGCTATAAGAACATTCACCTGCGAGTGATCGAAGAATCACAATGATTCTTCCTGTCTCTTTTTGAATCTATCCGTGATGAAATGCGATACGCAGGGTCGTTTGTATGGGGGAGTTTTTTGCCAACGTTAATCTTCCGAAGACTACTATTCCTTGTTTTCCAAGGGACCACCGCTGCGTTATTTGTTCATCTGTTTCTGCGGTTGACAAAACTTACAAAACGTACTCCAATTACCTTCTTCATCGACAGAGAAGTAATTGATGCCTAGATTCCGTCTGCACCTACAACAATGCTTCATCAACATAAAACATACGACGCACCTGTGACATATAAAAATAAAGCAGGGGGTATTGAAGTGCCATAGGCAGGTACGCATGAAGCGTGTTTCTATACCCCTTTTTTTAACAAACGTTCAGTTATAACTTGTGTACTTCAAGGATTCTATCAACCTTGTCTCGTATTTCCTCGAATTCCAGAGGTTCTTCTTTAGATCGTTTGATTCGATCGGTTAAGCTTGGCTTCCGTGGTTCTGATTTTTTAGGAGTTTTCCGATACTGCAGATAGATGCGGAGATCGACAATGATAAGAATCACAAGGACGATTAGCAGCGTCCAGAGCAGTATGGCTCCGGCATCACCAGGAGAATCAGGGATAAAATAATCTAGCAGCATGCGTGTCTCAACATCCGTTTCTGGTCACGTTTCCACGATGTGTTCTCCCGTGGTTTGTTAGTACTCCTCTGACTCTGTTTTCCTTTCGTCCCATATCTGGAGTAGTGTTCCGTTGTCTGCTATTTCAACAAACGTTACCATACTTCTTTTTGCCTCCGCGATCCTATCATCTCTATGATTTATAAATACAGGTGGGTAGGTGCATATGCATATCAGTAAAAGCAGTATTGTGCAGCCAATCAGCGGTCGAATGCCTTTACAGTACTGGCACGTTTTGATAAAAACGATTTGAAATATCATGTAACGGTGAAGTACGTACACGCAGGAAGCTTTCTTCATTTATTGATGTGGTGTTGAAGAACTAATTTTTTCTGTAAGACTCAGATAAGAAACCATACGTGTCTGTTCCATGCTTGCCTAAAGAATGCGTTTGACCGTCTCGGATACTAACTTATAAAAAGAATAACGATATTGCGTGGTAAGATGCGGGCGCTTCTTGCGAACTTGGGATTTGTTCTTCAGATCTCTGGGATCTTTATTGTCATTCCGATCATCCTGTCGTTTATCAATAATGAACTTGTGGCGACGGTTGGTTTTTTTATCACCGCTACGATTTTCCTGGTACTTGGTTTTGCGTTTAACGCATTTTGCGAACGGCGGGAGTTAAGCTATAAAAGCTCGTGTGCCTTGTTTGTGTTGGTTTTTATCCTTCTTAGTGTGATTGGCGCAATTCCGTATATCTATGTGAACTTTTCAAACGGGGACATCATCCGAACCATTTCAGATAGTATCTTTGAATCTGCATCAGGGTTCACCACAACAGGGTTTTCTGTGATCCCTGATATCTCCGCGCTTCCCGAGTCGCTTGTGTTTTACCGGGCGTTGACGCAGTTTATCGGTGGGATTGGAATTGTGTTGGTTTTGCTTTCGTTTTTTTATCCTGAAGAAAAATTAAAGGACTTTGCGAAACTGATGGGGTTTACAGCGAACTGGAAGATAAAAAAGACATTCCTGTTGATTCTGCTTGTGTATTGTTTTTACACTGGCGTTCTTATCATCGCAAGTCTTGCGTTTGGGTACCATGACATCGTAAAGGCGGTCTCATTTGTGTTCTCCGCGATCGCCACAGGGGGGTTTACTCCTATCAACGACATTACCAGTGTTGCGATGTCGTTTCCCATGAACGTGGTCCTGGTGGTCGGCATGGTGCTTGGCGCCTCGAATTTTTTTATCATCGCAGGATTGTTTAAGAGACGGTTTAAGGAGTTTTTCATCTCTGAATTCTCCGTGTTTTTTGTTATGGCGGTTGTCGCAATCAGCGTGACTACGGTTTTTTTTAGTCTTTCTTTGGAGGAGTCTATCTTTCATATTATTAGTGGGATGACAAACACCGGGTTTAGCTATGTCTCTGTGGCTGAGTTTACTGTTGGGTTGAAATTGTTTCTCGTGTTCCTGATGCTGGTGGGAGGTGCAAGTTTTTCAACAGCTGGTGGGTTTAAGATCTTTCGTTTTGTCCTGATGATAAAAGCAGCGCGTAAGACAGTCTATGAGGGCATCACCGGACGTGAGTACACCATCACCCTCTTTGGCAGGGTGTATTCAAATGCCTCGGTGATCCAGGCGATTGTCGTGGTGTTGCTGTTTATTACTGTGGTCTTTTTTTCTGCGTTTATCGTCAGTTCCTACGGGTATCCTCTTGTAGATTCGCTCTTTGAGACGACCTCTGCGACAGCAACCACCGGGCTTGGTACCGGAATCATCAACCCATCCCTCGTCCTAGAACTGAAATGGTTATTTATCTGTCTGATGATCCTTGGGCGGGTAGAGATCTTTGCGGTTTTAACGATGTTCTCTCGAGCAAAGGAACCAGTTGTCGAGACTGCCGATAGTATGTCTACTGAGGAAGAGGAAGAAGAGGTCAATGATCAAGTGCAGATAACAAAGCAGTTCACCTGTCCGAGTTGTGGCACCACGGTGACGGTGACGGGGCCGCCTGGAATAAATCGTACTGTTTCATGTTCATCTTGTGGAACGAAGGGTTTTGTGATCCTTAAGGAAAATTCCTCGCAGATGAATGAGGAATAATACCGCTAATATGGTGCTTGTATCGTCGGTTTTTTTCTATAAAAGAGGGTCTGGTAAAATCTTATCTGTTGATAGTATTAGTGTGTCGCGGTGTCGGTGTCGTTCAAAATAAGGGACAGACGACTCCTGCGTTATTGTAGCATGAGTTCTAAGAATTTTTTCCATATACTTAGGGAAGGTAACTGTTATTATATAACAATATGTAACTTATTTATTGTAACTTTTGTTACGATAAAAAAGTATATGATAAAATATAAATACCATACTCCTGTTTCGTTTCACTTACGCTAGGTTGCATATGGATGGATGCCGAAAACTGATTTAATGAGTATCGAAAGTGATATACGGCCCTCCGAACAACAGCGGGTCATCAGAGACTTTCGATAATACAGTCAGTGAGATATCTTCTGTGCCTACCAGCAAGAAATTGGAAGGTTTGAGCGATGAACCTCACCCATCAACAAAGACCAGCTCCGAAACCCAAGACAAGGACCCACGACTATCAAAAGGGTATGTATCATATGTTATGTTATT